>NZ_JBEOYD010000003.1:0-459968 GCF_040296885.1 Streptomyces sp. NPDC001980
CGGAGGCGGGGGCCCGTCGGGCGTAGGTGCGCGCGGCCGTCATACGCTCAAGCGCGCCGTCACGATCCGCCGCCCAACCCGGGACGAACGCCATGCACCCCCGCGGGGGTGGGCGCGCCGGTCTTCTTCATGGTCGCCCGGTGCCGGGATCGACGCCGGTCAGGTCACGGCTGGCGTCCCACAGCCGCGCCGCCGCGGAGGTGTCGGTGAGGTGGTTCCACACCCGTTCGCGTCGGGGCCCGCCGCGCAGGCCGAGGACGCGCGGCCCCCACAACTGCCCTCCGCGCACGGCGGGGTCGAGCACCGCCCGGACCGCGGGCCATGCGCCGGCGTGCTTGCCCTGGACGAGGAGGGCGGCCGGTGCACCGCGGAGCCGCGCACCGGCGGTCCGTACGTGGACCGGGGGTCGGGACGGGGTGAGGGAGTCCAGCGCGCCCCCGGGATGGACCACCACGCTCGCCACCGGGCTGCCGACGGCGCGCAGGCGGCGGTCGAGTTCGAGGCCGAAGTACATCTGCGCCAGCTTGGAGCGTCCGTAGGCGCGCTTGGGCCGGTAGTCCTGCCGGGACTGCAGGTCGTCGAGGTCGAGCCGCTCGGACTTCGCCGCGAAGCTGCCCACGGTCACGATGCGGGCCGCCGGTGCGGCCGACAGCAGGGGCATCAGCCAGTGGGTGAGCGCGAAGTGCCCGAGGTGGTTCGTGCCGAACATGAGCTCGTGACCGTCCCCCGTCTCCCGGCGCGGCGGGGCGTCGAGCGCGACGCCGGCGTTGTGGACCACCGCGTCGAGATGTTCCACGTCCAGTGACGCCACCGCTGTTCCGAGCGACGTGAGGTCGGCGAGGTCCAGCCGAACGGCCCGCACCCGGGCGCCGGGGACCCGCGAGCGGATCGAGGCCGTGGCGGCTGCGGCCTTCGCGGGGTTGCGGCTGCCCAGGACGACGGTGGCTCCGGTCGCGGACAACTGCTCCGCGACGAAGTACCCGATGCCGGCGTTGCCGCCGGTGACCAGGAAGACGCTGCCGTCGGCCCGCGGCAGCCGTTGGACCACCCAGGACCGGGCGGGGGACGTGGACGACATGACGACGGGGCTCCCTGGCTGTCGACGGCGGCTGCGGCTGCCCTGCGGGGCGGCTCGGCATCCACGGTTCCAGCGGCCCCCGACACATCGCCTACAGATCACCGACAGCCCCGGCGGACGGCCGACATCCTGCCGACACGACGCCGACCAGGGCGCACCTCGGTGGCCTCTGGGGTCCGGCCTCCATGGACCCGATGGACCCGATGGGCTCGATGGACCCGGTTGGCTCGATGGACTCAAAAATCGAACACGTGCTTGAATTCGGCCATGCGATCGTTTCCCGTTGACCTGGCCCGGGCGCAGCAGGAATGGAGCGCCACCTACCGGCAGCTCGCCGTGCGGCCCGGGCGTACCGAGTTGCGGCGGCGGCTGTACCGGCTGTCGGCGGAGGTGTTCTTCCATCCCTACTGGGGGCAGCGGCGGCCGAGCCCCGCCGCGTGGCGGGAGCTGCGGGACCCGGGGGGCCTGGGGCAGTCGGACCGGGCCGGGAGCTGAGGGGGCTCGGATGGCGGGCTGGAGTGCGGGACCGTACGTCCCGGATGATCCTGAAGGCATGTCCGGACCGATACGGGTGATCGTGCATCCGCCGTCGCCGACGGGTGGCCGGCGCGTGCGCGTGGACGGCGAGATCCTCGGGCTGGCACACAACGTGACCGACGTCGCCGAGTTCCTGCGCCGGGCCGGGTTGGAGATCGATCCGGCGGAGGTGGCGCAGGCGCCGTGGATCGACTGGCGGGGCGGCGGGCCGGAGTGGTGGGGACCGGAGACGTGACGGTCCCGGGTGCCGGGAATGCACGAGGCCCGTCCAGTGTGTGGACGGGCCTCGATATGGAGCGCCGGGCAGGCCTTGCACCTGCATTTCCCCGCAGGAAGCGGGGCGTCTTTCCTTGGACCACCAACGCAGCACCAGACGGACCGGACCGGTCCGGCCAGCTCTGGATTGATCATAGCCCATGCGGGTGGGGTGTGCCCGCGCCGGACGGCGACCTGGTCGCGGGGCCGGTGGGCCGGGGAGCGGGAAGCCGGGAGCCGGGGAGCCGGGACGGAGGTCCAGGCAGCAGGCGCGACGGGTGCCCGGTTTGTCTTTCTTTTCTTTACGCACTCCTGACGCCGGCACCCGCATCCCGGGAAGGCCCGGACGTGTCCTCTTCCTTGTCCGGATTCTTGTCCGGACCACGTCGAGAATGGAGTGTGTGCCCATGGACGGCGCCGTTGTAGGGGTCGTACTGGTGGTCGTGGCGGCCCTGCTCGTGCTGCGCAGCGGGATGCGGGTGGTCAACCAGGTCGAGCGTGGGGTCGTGTTCCGCCTGGGCAAGGCGCAGCCGGATTTCCGGCGCCCCGGGATCACCTTCCTCGTCCCCTTCGCCGACCGGATGCGCAAGGTGAACGTGCAGGTGGTCACCATGCCGGTGCCCACGCAGGAGGGCATCACCAAGGACAACGTGTCGGTGAAGGTGGACGCCGTCGTCTACTTCCGGGTCACCGACCCGGTCCGCGCGGCCATCGAGGTGCAGGACTACGTGTTCGCGGTCGGCCAGGTCGCCCAGTCCTCGCTCCGCTCCATCATCGGCAAGAGCGACCTGGACGACCTGCTGACCGACCGGGAGCGGCTGCACGAGGGGCTCGCCCTGATGATCGACAGCCCGGCCGCGGAGTGGGGCATCCACATCGACCGCGTCGAGATCAAGGACGTACAGCTCCCGGAGTCGCTGAAGCGGTCCATGTCCCGGCAGGCCGAGGCGGAGCGGGAGCGGCGGGCCCGGGTCATCACGGCCGACGGTGAGTTCCAGGCCGCACAGCAGCTCGCCAACGCCTCCCGGATCATGTCGGAGACCCCGGAGGCGATGCAGCTGCGCCTCCTGCAGACCGTCGTCGAGGTCGCCGCCGAGAAGAACTCCACGCTCGTGATGCCGTTCCCGGTGGAGCTGCTGCGCTACTTCGAGCGGGCGACCAAGCGGCTCGACCAAGAGGTCGAGAAGAACGAGCGCGAGCTGGAGGCCCCGGAGGGGCAGGCCGCGCTGAAGGCCGGGATCGAGCACATCGCCGCCGTCGCGGACCGGTTCGGACCGGCGGCCGAGGTCACCGCCCCGCGGGATCCGCGGGAACCGTCACCGGGATCCTCCGCTCCTGCCGACCGGCAGTAGCCAGCGTCAGCGTCACGGCGAGTGACGCGAGCGCCATCAGCGTCATCGCACTGGCGGGCGAGGTGAGTTGGGCCACCGAGCCCGCCAGTGCCGCACCCACGCCCTGCATGGTCAGCATCCCCGCCGAGTGCAACCCCAGGGCGTGTCCGCTGAGTTCGTCGGGGGTCAGGCTCATCAGCCGCTCCTGCTGGACCAGGCTCGCGCCGAAGCCGACGGAGGCCACGGTGGCGCAGCCGGCGGCGAGCAGCAGGGGCGGGTGCAGGAAGAAGACCAGGTAGGGCGTGGCCAGGAGGAGCAGCAGCGGGGTGGCCATGCGGGTGCGGACGGCGGGCGGCAGCAGCCGGCCGACGGTCACGTCACCGGCCAGCATGCCGAGGGCCGCGCAGGCGAACAGGGTGCCGGCCGATTGCGGGGCGTACGACACGTACAGCGACTCGCAGCCGACGACCAGGCCGTTGGGCAGCCACAGCCCGAGATAGGTCAGGCGGCGCGGGCGGGACGACCACAGCAGGGCGTTGGTGCGCCAGGTCGCCGCGACGGAGGGGCGGCCGGCGGCCCGGGGCGGGCGGGCGGTCAGGCCGAGGCGGAGGACGACGGCGGCCGTCAGGTAGAGGGCCGCGGCGAGCAGCAGGCAGGTGCGCGGGGAGACGGCGGCGAGCAGGGCGCCGCCGGCGGCGTATCCGGCGATCTGCACCAGCCCGCTCATCATGTTGAACAGCGAACGCCCCGGCAGATACCCGTCCTTGTCGAGGATCTCGTTCAGCAGCCCCCAGCGGACCCCACCGCCGAGCGAGGCGACGAGGCCCAGCAGCAGGACGACGGCCAGCAGTGCGCCGGCGGGGAGGCCGGGCAGCGCCAGGCCCGCGGTGGCGACGGCGAAGGTGAGCGAGATCGCGGCGAGGGTGGTGCGCGGGGGCAGCCGGTCGGCGCCGGAGAGCAGGAAGGTCGCGCCCAGCACCTGCGCGAGCGAGGGGCCGAACATGCTCAGCGCCGAGAGGAGGGGCGAGCCGGTGGAGCGGTAGACGAGCGTGCCGAGGGCGAGCCCGCCGACGGTACCGCCCGCGTTCTGCGCGGCGGCGCCGAGGAAGAGGGGGGTGAACTCGGGTGTGCGGAAGAGGGATTGGTAGCTGGTGGACATGGCTCGGAGTCTCGGGGGAGCCGGAAGCGGGCGTTACTGTTTCGCACGAGTGCGAAAGATTCCGACAGCGACTCTGACGTCGACGGCTCTGACGTCGACGGCTCTGACGGCAAAGGTTCTGACAGCGGCGCGTCTGACAGCAGGGAGATCCTCTTGGGTTGGTGGCAGCTCAACGCGGACACGCTCGCCCGTAGCCGCTTCGTGCTCTCCCCCTTCGCCGAGACCTTCGCGAGCCTCAGGCTGCTGCACGGCGGCACCGCCGCGCATCCCGGCGAGCGGCGCTGGCTGGACGAGCAGCTGCCCGGCTACCGGGCACGGCTCGCCGCCGATCCCGTCACCGCGCTGCTCGTCCGTGCCGGTCTCGGCGAGGTGTGGACCGCCGACTTCCTCACCCCCACGCCCCGGGACGGGGAGAGCGCCGAGGCGGGCATAGCGCGGGTGCGGGCGGCCCGCCCCGACGACGCCCGCGCGCACCTGCGGCTCTCCCTCGGCGGCCCCCTCCCCGCCGCCCTGGACCGCGACGACCTGCCCGGCCGTGCGGCCGATCTGCTGACGTACGTGTGGGAGGCGACCGTACGGCCGTCCTGGGACCGCCGGCGGCGGATTCTGGACGCGGACGTGGTCGCCCGGACCGCGCAGGTCAGCCGGGGCGGCTGGGCCGAGGTGCTGGACTCCGTGCGGCCGGGGCGGACCCGCTGGCTCGGCTCCAACCGGCTCCAGGTCAATCTGCACGAGTACCCGCCCCGCGAGATCTCCGGCGCCGACCTCCTGCTCGTGCCGGTCACGCCGAAGTCCGGCTGGGTCTCGTGGGAGGAACCGGACCGGTACGCGCTGGTCTACACCTGCGCCGGCGCGCTCTCCGACCCCTCGGAGCGTGCGGTTCCGGCCGGTCTGGAAGCCCTGCTGGGCGGCGCCCGCGCCGGGGTGCTGGTCCTGCTCGACGCGCCCATGAGCACGACCCACCTCACGGTGGTGACCGGGCAGGGCCTGGGCTCGGTCGGCCGGCACCTCAGGATCCTGCTCGACGCCGGTCTGGTGGAGCGGCGGCGGGCCGGGCGGTCGGTGCTGTACTCGCGGACCGCGGCCGGGGACGTGCTCGTGGAGGCCGGAACCCGGACCGCCACCTGACGGAGTTAGCATCCGCCTATGACGACTTCTGAGAACAACGGGTCCGTGCTCGACGTGGAGATCGGTGCACTGCAGGGCGGCTCCGCCGGTCTGCCGGGCTACGGCGGCAAGGCCGTGCTCATTGTCAACGTGGCCTCCAAGTGCGGCCTGACCCCGCAGTACAACGGCCTGGAGAAGCTCCAGGAGCGGTACGCGGCGCAGGGCTTCACCGTGCTCGGGGTGCCCTGCAACCAGTTCATGGGCCAGGAGCCCGGCAGCGCCGAGGAGATCGCCGAGTTCTGCTCGGCGACGTACGGCGTGACCTTCCCGATGACCGAGAAGGTCGAGGTGAACGGCGAGGGCCGGCACCCGCTCTACGAGCGTCTGGTCGGGTATGCCGACGGCGAGGGGCACACCGGGGACATCCGCTGGAACTTCGAGAAGTTCCTGATCGGCCGGGACGGGCAGGTCGTCGCCCGGTTCGCGCCGCAGACCGAGCCGGAGTCGGCCGAGGTCGTGGCGGCGGTGGAGGCCGCCCTCGCCTGATCGCGGGTCCGATCGCGGGTTGACCTTGCCCCTGGGGCAGGGACGAGCCTCCTCGTCACCGGGCGGAACGGATCCGCCCGGTGACGGAGGATGCGGCCGTGGAGGGCCTGGCGTGCGACGGGCCGTGCCGGGAGGTCTACTTCGCGGACTGGGACGCGGCCGGACCGCAGGACCCGGTGTGCGATGTCGCGTTCCCCGTGCGGTGAGAGCCGGCGGGCAGGGGCGGGCGGGCACAAGCCGAGCCCCCTCGGCAAGGACGGCGGGCTGGTCGAGAGGGCTCTGGGTAACGCTTGTGCAGTTGTCGTAGTCGGGAGCGTGAGCGGTGAGTCAGCGAGTGCCCTACGCCTTGACCGAGGTCACGAAGGCGTTCCACGCGCCGGCCGGGAATGCGAGGACCGGGCCCTCCTCGACCTTGGAGTCGCGTACGGCGAGTCCCGCGGTCGTCGGCGACTTGACCTCGACGCACGCCCCGTTCCCTGCGGAATAGGAGGACTTCGTCCACGTCTCCGTGGCGCCCTGAAGCAGTGCCATGTCCACTCCTGTTACGAGATTGCTGTAGTGCGATTCACGCCAACCTTTCTGACCGGTTGGCGTGATCGACGCTACTAGCCAACTTCCTCGCCTGGAGTACCCGTTCACTCGACCGGGTGGCATATTCCAGAGGAGACTTCCATGGGAGCGTTACGCCGGTGTACGATCCGGCGCCCTCCGTCCGGAAGGCGTCCCGAAAGGCGTCCCGAAGGGCGTCCGGGAGGACTCAGCGGGCGTATTCCTTGGCCGCGTCGGCGATGAACTGCCGGGACTGCTCGACGTTCAGCGACTGGGCGCGCAGGTGCTCGTACATCACGGCGTACTTCTGCACGTCGTGGGCCTTCTCCAGGTAGAGGTCGCTGGTCACGCCCTCCAGGTAGACGACGCTGGAGTCGGCCGCGTCGGCGAACTCCAGGATCGCGTACTGGCCGTTGAGGCCGGGATGCGCGCCGCACTCGAAGGGCAGCACCTGGACGGTGATGTGCGGCTGCTGGGACATCTCGATCAGGTACTCCAGCTGCTCGCGCATCACCAGCCTGCTGCCGACGAGCCGGCGCAGCGCGGCCTCGTCGAGCACCACCCACAGGCGGAGGGGGTTGTGCTCGGCGGTGATACGTTCCTGTCGCCGCATCCGGACCTGGACCCGCTTCTCGATGTCGGCGGCGGAGGTCTCCGGCAACGCGCCCTGCACCAGGGCCTCGGCGTACGCCCGGGTCTGCAACAGCCCGGTGACCAGCTGGGGTTCGTACACCCGCAGCGACTCGGCGTCGGTCTCCAGACCGATGTAGACGCTGTACGGGATGTCCCCGAACGCGTGCCACCATCCTTGCTGCCGCGAATCCCTGGCCATCTCCATCAGGGACTCGACGACCCGCTGGTCCTCGACCTCGTACACCCCGCACAGGTCGCGGACGTCGCGCTGACTGATGCTCCGGCGCCCGTTCTCCAGCCGGCTGATCTTCGACTGGGAGACGAGCAACCGCTCCGCCACCTCCTCCGCCGTCATGCCCTTGAGCTCGCGGAGCCTGCGCAGCTCCTGGCCCAGCCGGCGTCGCCTGACGGTGGGATTGACATTGGACGCCACGGGACGTGCACCTCCGGCTGCCTGCCTGTAACTACCACTTTGCGTATCTGCTGTTGAGCAGACTGCCACCAAGGTGGTTCCTACCGCTGGGAAACAGCGGATATGCGGCGCGTACGCGTCAGTTCGGGCACGTTCCGGATTCTCCGGACGGAAATGCCGAGCGGGGCGGTGGAGGCGCGTACTGCGTACGCCTCCACCGCCCCGCTCGGACCAGCGGCTCCCGAACCGGGTCTCAGGGGTGCTGTGTTGCCGACTTGCGCCGGCTGTTGCTGCCGTGGAACTGCGGCTCAGTGCACCACGGCGCGCGCCATCGCGCCCGCACCTCGGCGCGGTTGCATCGGAACACCGCGGGCGGGTTCCGACGCGGCGGACCTGACGCCTGGTCCGGCCTGGGCCGGGGCGCGGCGTGGCTGGGCGGCCGCGCCGTTCTGCACGTCCATGACGGCGTGGGCCACGAGCCCGCCCATCGGGTCGTGCCGGATCAGGTCACGCAACCGGGAACGCGAGGAGCGACCCTCGTTCCCCGGGTACAGATGCTTGCCGAGACCGACCGCGTGGGCCAGGGCGGCGAGCGCGGCGGTCCGCGGGTCCGGCGGTACGCCGGTGCGGATCGCCGAATCCAGCCGGCCACGGATCTCCCGGGTGACGGCGTTGTCCGTCGCCTGGTACCGAGTTGTCGGCAGCACACCGCACATCTGCCCCGCTACGGCGGCAACCATGCCGCACCGTTCCAGATGCGCGAGATAGACCTGGCGAAGGCCGAGACGTGGCCCGCCGATCCAGTGAACAGCCCGTACGGGAGCGCCACGCCTTCGCAGCAACTCCAACGCACAGTCCAAAGTCGGATCTCCAGTCGGCCGTGGCTGCACCACGGCGATACGATCCCCGTCTGGGGCTATCCGTCCGGCCAGCGCCAGCTCTACTAGCTGTGCTCCGGCCAGACCGAGGTCGAGCGACTGCGGCTGTGCAGTGGTACCCGTGGCCGGGTCCAATGCCAGCAGCAGAAGCTCCTCCGGAAGTGTTCTGCGGCTCCTGCCCATCCATGCCTCCCCGCGTGGATGAATGACAGGGTGACCCCTCTCACATTGGTCTGTCGAGGGTGCGTGACCGGTTCGTAAGGGAACCGGTAGGTATGTCGTTCTCGTCTACCGCAGGGGCTAAGCCCGCACACAGGACACTGGTACATGGTTCGGACAGCGCACGGCAACGTGCGAAGCGTGGAGGAGGCATCGGTGGCGGGCGAGTCCCCCGACAGGTCGAAGCAGCGCGAGTCGTCGGCAGAACCGACGTCGGGGAGCGCGGAAACGGTTCCCGAAGCACGCGATCCACGACTGGCGGTGGCCGCCGAGAAGGAGACCGCCGGCGGCGTGGACACCGCCACCCGGATCTTCTCGGTACGGGACCTGAAGACGACCGACGAGACCGGCGAGAGCGGCGAGAGCGGCGAGAGCGGCGAGAGCGGCGAGACCGACACGAAGCTCCGCGACGCGGTGGCGGCGTGGGTACGCACGGGCGAGCCGGCGGAGGACGCGGCGGCCCCTGAGGCGGTCACGGAGGCCGAGGAGGGCCCTGAGGCCCCCGAGGGCGCCGAGCGGGCGCAGAGGGCGCAGGAGCCCCCGAAGAACGCCGACAAGACCGCTACGGCGCCTGAGGCAACGACCGAGGACACCCCGGCAGAGCCGGCGGACGCCGAGCCCGAGGCCACGGCCGAACCCGAAGACGCCACGCCCCAGGACGAGTCGGCACCCACGGCCGAACCCGAGGACGGGCCCGAGGCCACCACCGAACCCGCGGACGCCAAGCCCGCCGACAAGCCCGCCGACAAGCCCGCCGACAAGCCGAAGGCCACCGCCGAACCCCAAGACGCCGAGCCCGAGGGCAAGTCGGCAGCCGCCGCGGAACCGGAGGACGCCGCACCGGAGGACAAGCCGAAGCCGACGGCCGAACCCGAAGACGCCGCCCACCAGGGCGAGTCGGCAACCACCGCCGAACCCACGGACGCCACCCCCGAGGACAAGCCGAAGCCGACGGCCGAACCCGAGGACGCCGAACCCGAAGACGCCGCACCCGCCGACAAGCCCAAGGCGACCACCGAGCCCCAGGACGCCGAGCCGGCCGACAAGCCCAAGGCGACCGTCGAACCCGCGGACGCCGACGGCGAGGAGGCACCGAAGGGGTCACCCGCGGCCGACGACGATGGCCGCACGGGTGGTGCGGGTGGGAAGAAAACCGGCGGCGGCGAAGGCGAAGCCGAGTCCGCCGTCGATCAGCCCACGACCATGCTCAAGGCCCCCCGCCCCCCGCAGGTCGACCAGCCCACCACCACGCTCAAGCTGGGCGGCGGCACGAAGCCCAAGCCCAAGTCCCCCGAGACCGAAGCCGAGCGCACCAGCAAGTTCGTCGCTCTCAAGTCGGACATAAAGCAGGGCCCGAAGCCGGAGGGCAGGCCCGAGCCCGCCTCCACCACCCGCACCACCGTCCTCCCCCAAATCGGCCCCGAGCGCACCACCCAGCAGCCGCTTCCCCCGAAGCCCCCGCTGGACCTGCTCGCCGAGCTGACCAACACCCCTCCGCCGCCGGAGACCTCGGTCCGGACCCTCTTCCGCCGGGTCAAGATCTGGACGCCGCTCGTCATCGTCCTGCTGATCGTCTTTGCGGTCGTACAGACCCTGCGTCCGCTCCCCCAGCCCACCCTCGACCTGACCGCGAAGGACACGTACACCTTCGACGGCAGCAAGACGGACATGCCCTGGCCGGCCGACGGCCAGGCCGCCCTCGACGTCCAGGGCATCGGCACGTTCGGCTCCTCCGGCGACCAGAAGCCGGTGCCGATCGCGAGCGTCGCCAAGGTGATGACCGCGTACATCGTCCTGCGCGACCACCCCCTGAAGAGCGGCGCCGCGGGCCCGAAGATAAAGATCGACCAGGCGGCCCAGGACCAGGCGAACGCCGGCCAGGAGTCGACCGTCGACGTGACGGCCGGCGACTCGATCACCCAGCGCGAGGCCCTGGAGAGCATCCTGATCGCCTCGGCCAACAACGTGGCCCGCCTGCTGGCCCGTTGGGACGCCGGCTCCGAGAAGGCGTTCGTGGCGAAGATGAACGCCACCGCGAAGAAGCTCGGGATGACGAACACGACGTACACGGACCCGTCGGGCCTCACGGACTCCACGGTGTCCACGGCCGTGGACCAGGTGAAGCTGGCGAAGGCCGCGATGGCGAGCGAGCCGTCCTTCCGCGAGGTCGCCGCGATGATGTCGTACGACGACTACAAGGGTGTCAACCACTCCAACTGGAACCAGCTGGTCGGCCACAACGACGTCGTCGGCATCAAGACCGGCACCACCACCTCCGCCCTCGGCAACCTGGTCTTCGCCGCGAAGAAGACGGTCGGCGGCGAGACCCGTACGGTCATCGGCGCGGTGCTCCGGCAGCCGGCCAACGCCAGCAACGACAACAGCATCCTCAAAGCCGCCCTCAACGCGGGCGACCAGCTGATCCGGGCGGCCCAGGGCGCGCTGAAGTCGGCGACGATCTACAAGAAGGGCGACGTCGTCGGGTACGTGGACGACGGGCTCGGCGGCCGCACCCCGGTCGTGGCGACCCAGGACGTGACGGCCGTCGGCTGGTCGGGGCTGAAGGTGAAGCTGTCGTTCGCCCCGGACGACGTGCCGCACACCGCGAAGGCCGGTACCAAGGTCGGCACCCTCACCGTGGGTGACGGCTCCGGCTCCGCCGTCCAGGTCCCGGTCGCCCTGGAGAAGGACCTGGCCGAGCCCGGGTTCACGAGCAGGCTGACCCGCCTCGGCTGACCCATAACCGACATTCCGTCACCGCACCCCGCCGATGGCGGCCCACCCCAGGGCCCCGCGGCGGGGTGCGTGCTAGCGTCACGAATCGGGGCAGGTCGCCGGTCGCCGGGACACGGCCGCGAACTGGACGGAAAGCGGCCGCCAACACCGTGGAACGCGGCCGAGAACAGAAGACGGGACACGGGGAGTGCCTTCAGGTGGCCACAGCGGAGCCGACACGCGCCGACAACGCCGATCCGGGCCCGGTAGCCGGCCCGCGAATAGCCCTGCCGCCGGCAGCCGCGGACGACACGGAGCGTAAGATCGACCGGCTGCTGCGGGCCACCGAGCCGCTGCGCAGGCGGCTGCTGCGCCACCCGGTGCTGTCGGTCACCGCCCTCGCCGGCGTCCTGCACATCATCTGGTTCTTCACGTTCGCGAACAGCGGCGGGGATCTCGCGGCACAGGACGCCTGGGCCGAGTTCGTCGGCCGGCACCCGGACTCGGCGTACAACCTCGCCTGGTACGGCGGCATGCACCCGGTGTCGTACAGCGTGGTCTCGCCGTACCTGATGTCGCTGATCGGCGTCCGTACGACGATGATGCTCGCCGGCACCGTCTCGGCCGGTCTGCTGACCCTGCTGCTCATCCGCAGCCGTGCGGTGAAGAACCCCCTGTGGGCGGCGCTCGCCGGGGTGTTCGCGCTGATCTGCAACGCGCTGTCCGGGCGGGTCACCTTCGGGCTCGGCACGGTCTTCGCGCTGGCCTCGGTCGGGGCGGTGTTCTGCTGGCCGTACCGCTGGCGGCACAAGCGGTGGGCGAAGGCGCTCGTCGCCGCGCCGTTCGCCGCGCTCGCCACCATGGCGTCGCCCGTGGCCGGGCTCTTCGTCGGCCTGGTCGCGGTCGCGTTGTTCCTGCAGAAGCGGCGGCCGGGCGCGTGGGCGCTGGGCCTGGCGCCCGCGGTCGTGGTGGCGGTCTCCGCCTGGCTGTTCCCGTTCTCCGGCACCCAGCCGATGGGCTTCGGCTCGGTGATCCTGCCGCTGTCGTACGGTCTGCTCTGCCTCTTCCTGGTGCCGAAGGAGTGGAAGACGGTCCGGCTGACGGCGGCCGTGTACAGCCTCGGCGTGGTGCTGGTGTGGCTGGTCAGCTCGCAGATCGGCTCGAACATCTCACGGCTGCCGATGCTGTTCGCGGGCGCGACGCTGATCGCGGCCCTCCCGTACACGGTCCCGCGGTCGCGCAGGTACTACACCGTCGTCCTCGCCTTCCTCGGCGCCTGCGGCTGGATCGGCTTCAAGGCGGTCGACGACATCGTCCATACGACCCCGACCGCGTCCTGGGCCCGCGAGCTCGCGCCGCTCGTCCACCAGCTCCAGCAGGTCGGCGCCGAGAAGGGCCGCGTCGAGGTGATCCCGGCCCGCTCGCACCGCGAGGCCTCGGCGCTCGCGCCGTACGTCAACCTGGCCCGCGGCTGGAACCGCCAGGCCGACATGGAGCGCAACCCGCTCTTCTACGACGACACCCTCAACTCCGCGAACTACCACGAGTGGCTGCAGCGCTGGGCCGTGCACTTCGTCGTGCTGCCGAAGGACGAGCCGGACGGCGACGGCGGGGAGCGGGAACGGGCGCTGGTGCAGCGCGGGATGCCGTACCTGAAGCAGATCTGGGGCGACGCCAACTGGCAGCTGTTCCGGGTGACCGACCCGGTGCCGCTCGCCGAGCCCAACGCGGCGGTGGACAGCGCGGAGCAGGGCGAGCTGACCATCGAGGTGCGCAAGGCCGGGCGGATCCTGATCCGGATCCCGTACTCGCCCTGGCTGAGCATCGTCGACGCGGACGGCAAGAGCCTCAAGGCGCCCCAGGAGACCGAGGCCTCCAAGCACCGGGCCGACGGCAAGCCGAAGACGTACACCAACGTCAACGGCTGCCTGATGGAGACGCCCGAGGACGCCAAGGGGGACAAGTGGACGATGCTGCTGGCCCCGCGGGCCGGGACGTACCGGCTGGCGTCGCCGTACCAGCTGCCGCGGGGGACGCCCTGCCCCGACGAGCTGAAGTGACCAGCCGCCACACCTGACATGACTGGACGGGTGAGAGGTGGATTGACTGTCGGGTCAATCCACACCCGATCCTGATACTCCCTGTTCAGGAGCGCCATTCCGGATCCTGTCAAGGTCCCGCATGACTCCCGTTCGGGCATTTTCTTTACTTTTTACTTGACTCTCAATGACGGGCTCAGTTGACTGAATGGCATTGATTCGTCAGCCGAGGAGGCAGCGCAGTCATGGGGGACGAGACGTTAGGGATAATCCTGGCGGGAGGCCGGGGCGAACGCGCCAAGCCGCTCACCCTTGCCTCCTCGGACTACATCCGCAGCAAGGCCCTCATCCCGTTCGCCGGCCGGCCCGTCGTCGAGTGGCTGGTAGAGAACTGCCGGGACCAGGGCATCCGCCGCTTCCACGTGGTCGCCCAGGGCGCCGAGAACCACAGCCAGATCAAGCTCGTGCTGGGCCGCGGCGAGCGGTTCGGCGTCGAGATCCACTACTCCCGGGCCCGGCTCGACCGCTACAACGTCGGCTCGGGCGCCGCCACCCTGCACAACCTCGAACGGTGGGACCTGACCGGCCGCGCGCTGGTCATGCCGGTCGACTCCGTCTTCGAGTTCTCGCTCCCCCTGCTGACCGACGCGCACGACGCCGCCGACGCCGTCGTGACCGTCGCCTCCGTCGCCCGCACCGCCGAGGAGATCGCCGGCAAGTACGGCGTGATGCAGACGTCCGCGGACGGCAGCGTCTCGGGCTTCCTGGAGAAACCCGACCTCGACCGCATCCACCGCCTCTTCCCCGAGACATCGTTGCCAGGTGCCGGCTTCACCCTGCCCACCAACGCGGGCATGTACCTCATCGACTGCGGGCGCCTGCGGCTGGCGGCCCGCACCCCCGAGATGATCCGGCTCGCCCAGCAGCGCCTCGACTGGGGCGGCGACCTGCTGCCCTGGCTGGTCCGGCGGGGCCTGCCGGTCGCGGCCGCGCGCATCGACCGGCTCGGCGACCTCGGCAGCATCCCGGACTACCTGGCCACCCTCGGCGACGTGCTGCGCGGCCGCTACCGGTGGATGAGCCGGTCCATGGGCGCGCCGGTGAGCACCGACCCGCCGTACTGGATCCACGAGTCGAGCCTGCGCACCAAGGACAGCGTGCAGGGCACGACCCTCGCCCAGAAGATCTCCGAGGGCAGCGTGGTGCTCGGCCCCGCCGTGCGCATCGGGCGGAACGCCGAGATCGGCCCCGGGGTGAAGCTGCGGTACACGGACGTCGGCGACGACGTCGACATCGACGAAGGGGCCCGGCTCAGCCGGTCGGCGATCGGCGACGGTGCCGTCGTCGGGCCGTACGCCCGCATCACCGACTCGTACGTGGGGCCGATGGCGCAGGTGCACTCCGCCCGCGACAACCCCGTCCGGCTCGTCCACTCGGCGATCGGCGAGGCCGCGGACCTGCGTCCCGGCACCCGGCTCTCGGGGGTGAGTGTCTACCCGCGGCTGCGGGTCCCCGCCGTCACCGGACTGCCCTCCGGCACCCACCTGACCAGCTCCGACGACATCCTGCGCTGGATCTGACCGGATCCGGCCGGACCTGAACGGCTCAAGAACACGCCCTGACGCATCCACCTGCTCCTTCCCGCACCCCAATCGTCCGGCTCGTCTACAGCCTGGGGAGTTTTCTCGATGGACAGCCCGATCGCAGTCATAGGAGGGACCGGCCGCGTCGGCCGGCTCGTCACCCGCCGGTTGCTGGCCCGGGGCGAGACCGTCCGGGTCATCGGCCGCAGCACCCAGCGCGCCCGGCGGCACATGCCCGCGCAGGCGCAGTACTTCACGGCCGACGTCCGCGACCCCGGCACGCTCCGCACCCCGCTGCACGGGTGCGCCGCGGTCGTCTACGCCGTGGAACCGGGCACCGACGCCGCCGGCCCGGACAGCCCGGAGTCGACCCTGCACGGCGGGGTCCGGCACGTCCTCGACGTGCTGGGCACGGCCCCGGCCGACCGGCACTTCGTGCTCGTCAGCCAGCGGCACGTCACCCGTCGCGACCACCCCATGAACGCCTACGGCAGGATGCTGGACTGGCGGCTGGCCGGCGAGGACGCGGTCCGCTCCTCGGGCCTGCCCTACACGGTGATCCGGCCGGGCTGGCTGACCGACGAGCCCGGCCACGGCGTGCTGCACCTGGAGCAGGGCGACGTCGGCGACGGGTACGTGGCCCGCGCCCATGTCGCCGAGGCCTGTGTCCGGGCGATCGACTCGCCCGCGGCGCGCGGCGTGACGTTCGAGATGCGCAGCGAGGCGGGCCCCGCCTCCGGTCCCGTGCCCTGGGACGAGCTCCTCGCCGGGCTGCGCACCGACGCCCCGGCCGGGACGAGGGCGGTGTTCGCATGAGCGCCCCGACCGAGGCCCAGGACCAGCCGACCGCCACCACCACGGATGCCACGAGCGCGTACATGACCCTGCCTGCCGACCAGGCCCCCGACTCCCTCGACGTGCCCCAGCCCGGGGTCACCCCGGGCCACCCGCAGCCGCTGGGCAGCACCGTCGACGCCGACGGGGTCAACTTCTCGGTCTTCTCCGAGCACGCCACCCGGGTCGACCTGCTGCTGTTCGAGCACTGCGACAGCCCGCAGCCCTACCGGACCGTCCGGCTGCACCCCGAGCGGCACCGCAGCTTCCACTTCTGGCACTGCCATGTGCAGGGGCTCGGCGCCGGCCAGGTCTACGCCTACCGCATCGACGGGCCGCGCGACCCGGTCGCCGGGGGCAGCCGCTTCGACCACCGCAAGGTGCTGGTCGACCCCTATGCCCGCGCCAACGTCAACAGCCGCTGGGAGCGGACCCGCGCGATCGGCCCCGGGGACAACGTCGAGCACTCCATGCGCAGCCTGGTGGTCGACCTGGACGACTACGACTGGGAGGGCGACACCCCGCTGCGCACCCCCATGGCCGACACGGTCGTCTACGAGATGCACGTCCGCGGCTTCACCGCCTCGCCGACCTCCGGCGCGGACCACCCGGGGACCTTCTCGGCCGTCATCGAGAAGATCCCGCACCTGAAGGAACTCGGCGTCACCGCGGTGGAGTTGCTGCCGGTCTTCGACTTCGACGAGACCCAGGTGCTGCGCACCGGACCGGACGGGACCCCGCTGCGCAACTACTGGGGCTACGACCCGTACGGGTTCTTCGCCCCGCACACCGGCTACTGCTCCAGCCCCCATCTCGCCACCCACATCACCGAGTTCCGCGACATGGTGAAGGCGTTCCACAAGGCGGGCATCGAGGTCATCCTCGACGTGGTCTTCAACCACACCAGCGAGGGCAACGAGTTCGGGCCGACGATCAGCTTCCGGGGCGCGGCGAACGAGGCCTACTACCACCTGTGGCCGCAGGACCGCTCCCACTACATGGACTTCACGGGGTGCGGCAACGCGATCAACGCCAACCACCCCATCGTCACCAAGTTCATCCTGGAGTCCCTGGAGTACTGGGTCTCCGAGCACCACGTCGACGGCTTCCGCTTCGACCTCGCCTCGGAGCTGTCCCGCGGCCCGATGGGCTACGAGATGGCGGTGCCGCCCGCGCTGTGGGCGATCGAGCTGTCGCAGGTCCTGGCCGAGACGAAGATCATCGCGGAGCCCTGGGACGGCGGCGGGCTCTACCAGGTGGGCCGGTTCCCCGGGAAGCGCTGGGCGCAGTGGAACGGCCCGTTCCGGGACGACGTGCGGCGGTTCGTGCGCGGTGACGCGGGCATCGCCGGCGAGGTCGCCTCCCGGCTCGGCGGCTCGGCCGACCTGTTCGCCCCGCAGGAGGAACTGCCCACCAACAGCATCAACTTCGTGACCTGCCACGACGGCTTCACCCTCAACGACCTGGTCAGCTACGACACC
This sequence comes from Streptomyces sp. NPDC001980, assembly GCF_040296885.1. Taxonomy (NCBI): domain Bacteria; kingdom Bacillati; phylum Actinomycetota; class Actinomycetes; order Kitasatosporales; family Streptomycetaceae; genus Streptomyces; species Streptomyces sp. NPDC001980. The sequence continues at coordinate 17,357 of NZ_JBEOYD010000003.1, forward strand.
AAGCACAACCACGCCAACGGTGAGGCGGACGCCGACGGGACGAACGAGAACTACAGCTGGAACTGCGGCGCCGAGGGCCCCGCGGACGACCCCGCGGTCGAGGGGCTGCGGGTGCGGCAGATCAAGAACCTGCTGTCGGTCCTCATGCTCAGCCGCGGCGTCCCGATGCTGCTGGCCGGGGACGAGTTCCGCAACAGCCAGGCCGGCAACAACAACGGCTACTGCCAGGACGGGCCGCTCTCCTGGCTCGACTGGGACCAGGCCGGCAAGGAGCGGGAGACCCTCGGGTTCACCCGCGACGTCATCGGGCTGCGCAAGCGCTACCGCACCTTCCGGGAGCCGCAGTTCTTCTCCGAGCGGCTCAACCCCCGTCTCCTGCCGGACATCACCTGGCACGGCACGAGCCTGCACCAGCCGGGCTGGGAGAACCCCGACGCCCACGTGCTGGCCTGCACGTACGGCGGTTTCGACGGTGACCCGGACCTGCACCTGATCCTCAACATGTACCACCTGGGCCTCGAATTCGAGCTGCCCGAGCTGCCCGGTCACCGCTGGCACCGCGTCCTGGACACGGCCCGGCCGGCCCCGTACGAGATCCTCCCGCCCGGAGCGGAGGAGCCGGTCGACGGTCCCACCTATCACGCTCAGGGCCGCAGCGTCGTGCTGCTGGCGGCCCTGCCCGACGAGAAGGGCACGCGACGATGAGCGCACTCTCCCAACGACGTATCACCTCCGACACCCTGGCGGGCTACGTCACCCACTACAGCCCCACAAGGCGCATGTTCGGCCTGCGCAGCCCGGACGGGCGGGAGTTCACGGTCCACCTGACCCACAACGCCGTCTCCCGCATCGTCCGCAACCTCGGCGACCCCTACCACGACACCACGGCCCAGACCGTCGACATGCTGGCCGAGGGCCGGTTCCTGTTCGCGTACGGGATCCTCTACGAGTGGGAGGGCGGCGCCCGCTTCGACGCCAAGGAGATCACCTTCCCGGAGGAGAGCCGCGGCCAGTACGTCTTCGAGCACCCGAACTGGTGGGTGCAGCAGGCCGCCGCGATCGCCGACTTCTACCTGCGCGGCCAGTTCCCGGACGGGAACTACGACTGGCGCAACTTCCGCACCCACCTGACCCTCAGCGGCACCCACTTACCGGACTTCCACGGGCAGGACGTGCGGCAGGAGACCGACACCATCTCCCGGCTGGTCTACGGACTGGCCACGGCGTACCTGCTGACCGGCGAGGACCGCTTCCTGGAGGCGGCGCAGTCCGGCACCGAGTACCTGCGCGAGCACATGCGGGTGGACGACCAGGCGGACGGGATCACGTACTGGTACCACGGCATCGACATCACGCCGAACGGCCACCGGCCGGTCTTCGCCTCGGAGTTCGGGGACGACTACGACGCGATCCCCATGTACGAGCAGATCTACGCGCTGGCCGGCCCCACCCAGACCTTCCGGATCACCGGCGACCCGAAGATCCTGAACGACATCGACCGCACGGTGGCCCTGTTCCAGAAGTACTTCCGCGACCCGGTCGAGGGCGGGTTCTTCTCGCACCTGGACCCGATCGCCCTCGACCCGGGCGCCGACTCGCTGGGCCGCAACCGGTCCCGCAAGAACTGGAACTCGGTCGGCGACCACGCCCCGGCCTACCTGATCAACGCCTACCTGGCGACCGGGCGTTCTGACTTCGCCGCCCTCCTTGAGGAGACCGCGGACACGATCGTCAGGCGGTTCCCGGACGAGCCCAACTCCCCGTTCGTGCAGGAACGGTTCCACGCCGACTGGAGCCCGGACCGCACCTGGGGCTGGCAGCAGGACCGCGCGGTGGTCGGCCACAACCTGAAGATCACCTGGAACCTGACCCGCATCAAGGCCCTGCACGACAAGCCCGAGTACCTCACCACGGCGGAGCGGATCGCCGAGCTGATGCCCTCGGTGGGCAGCGACGGCCTGCGCAGCGGCTGGTACGACGTGGTGGAGCGGCAGCCCGACCCGGACAGCGGCATCCACCGCATGGTCTGGCACGACCGCAAGGCCTGGTGGCAGCAGGAGCAGGCGATCCTCGCCTACCTCATCCTGGCCGGCACCACCGACGACCCCGAGCACCTGCGGCTGGCCCGGGAGGCGGCGGCGTTCTACAACGCGTACTTCCTCGACTACGAGGACGGCGGCGTCTACTTCAACGTCCTGGCCAACGGCATCCCGTACCTGCTGGGCACCGAGCGGCTCAAGGGCAGCCACGCGATGGCGGGCTACCACGCGCTGGAGCTGTGCTACCTGTCGGCGACCTACACCGGTCTGCTGCTCGGCAACGACCCGGTGACCCTGCACTTCCGGCCACGCCCCGACGACCTCCCGGAGCGGCTGCTGCGGGTGGCGCCGGACCTGCTGCCGGCCGGCTCGGCGGAGCTGACCCGGGTGTGGGTGGACGGGCAGCCGTACCAGAACTTCGACGCCAAGGACCTGACCGTGCGGCTGCCCGAGGGCACCGAACCGGTGCGGGTGCGGGTGGAGCTGGAGCCCGCGCAGATGCGGCTGCGGATGCGCAGCGAGTTCGACGGCGGCACCGCCCACATCAGCTGCCGCGGTGTGATCGACGCCGCCGAGCTGGGCAAGTTCCGCAGGATCCTCGGCGAGGTCATGGCGGCCACCCCGGGGCGGGTGGAGTTCCACCTCTGCGAGACCAGCGAGATGTGCCGGTCCGCCATCAACGAGCTGCTGTTCCAGCGGACCAAGGCGGGGCTCGACGTCGACTTCGTCATCGTGGGCTGCGCCCTGCCGGACGTCGCGGACGCGCTGCTCGCCACGGACGCCTTCCTGCTGGAGGGTGGTGACGACTGCAACCATGAGTGATCTCGCGACCCTCGCACTCCCGTTACCGTCCGTGCGTACCCCGGGTGCCCCGCCCGGTGCCCGCGACCTGCCGGCCTACTGCGGCGAGCTGTTCGGCCAGTTCACCCGGGCCGACCAGCGGCGCTGGGGGGAGGTCTACCTGCGCGGCCTGCTGGCCGTGCCCGGCCGCAAGACGCCGGCCCGGATCACCGAACAGGTGCTGGGGCGGCGGGCGGTGCAGCAGATCCAGCAGTTCGTGAACCAGAGCCCGTGGGCGTCCGCGCCGGTGCGCGGCCGGCTGGCCGGGCAGATGGTCCGGGCCTTCCGGGCCGAGGCCTGGTCGGTCGACGAGGTCGTCTTCGCCAAGAACGGCGACCGTTCGGTCGGCGTGGCCCGCCAGTACGCGGCCTCCCAGGAACGCACCGTCAACTGCCAGCTGGCGCTGGCGACCTCGCTGGTGGGGCACGCCGGCGGGGTCCCGGTGAACTGGCGGCTGGTGCTGCCGACCCGCTGGGACCGCGACGAGGGCCTGCGCGGCCAGGCGCACTTACCGGACCACGAGCGCTGCCGCCCGCGGTGGAGCTATGTGCTGGAGACGCTCGACGAGATGCTCGACGAGTGGTCCCTTGAACCGCTGCCGGTGCTGGCCGACTGGCGCGGCGACGGGGACCCCGACCCCCTGCTGCGGGGGCTGGAGGCCCGCGGTCTCGGCTATGTGGTCCAGGCATCGCCGCACACCCCGGTGCTCCTCCCCCGCGGCCGGGCCGGCGGCACCGGCGGCGCCCTGGCCGACCTCGCCGCGCACGCCGTCCGGCACACCGAGCGGACGTCGGTGACCTGGCACGACCCGGTGACCGAACGCATGTGGCACTCGGAGTTCCTGACCGTCCCGGTGCTGCTGCGGGCCGAGCGCTCTCCCGAGGGCTGCCCGAGCGGGTCGCCGCGGGCGCGGATGCTGCTTGCGGACTGGCCCTACGGCCGGCCGCAGCCGCGGGCCTACTGGCTGACCAACCTGCCGGTCCGGCGGCTCGCGGAGATCGTGCTGCTGGCCCGGCTGCGCAGGTTCGCCGGGGAGGCGCTGGGCCGGATGCACGACGAGTTCGGCCTCGGCGACTTCGAGGGCCGCTCCTTCCGCGGCTGGCACCACCACGTGACGCTGGCCTCGGCCGCGCTCGGCTTCGACATGGTGCGCCAGCAGGCCGACGAGAGAGCCCTGAGCGCACCGCATGCCTGAACAGCGCCACCAGAACGACCGGAACGACCGGAACGGCCCCGTGCGGACACGTCCGCGCGGGGCCGCGCCGTGTTCACTTCTCCCAGCCGACCTTCGCGAAGTCGATGTCGCCGAGGCCCGGGACGCCGTAGTTGGCGAGGCCCTTGCGGACGGCGAGGATCTGGGGGCGCTGGTAGAGCTCGATGTCGTGGCCGAGCCGCCAGATCTGGGCGTCCGCCTCGTTGTAGAGACGCTGCGCGGCCCGTTCGTCGAGGGTGCCGGCGGCCCGGTCGAGCAGCTTGTCGACCTGCGCGGAGCCGACCCGGCCGTAGTTCTCGAAGACCTGCCCGCCGGCCGGGCGTCGGTAGACGGCGTAGGCGGAGCTCGGGTACGTCAGTCCGGTGAACCGGAAGATGGCGAGGTCGAAGTTGCCCTTGTCGAGGTACTGGGGGCCGTAGGCGGTGGCGGGCACCTTCTCGATGTCGACGCGGACCCCGGCCCGGGCCAGCATCTGCTGGACGAGCTGGGCCAGGTCCTCGCCGAGCCGGTTGGTGCCCTCGCTCAGCACCAGGCGCAGGGTGAGGCTGCGGCCGTCCTTGGCCCTCGGCTGCCCGTCGCCCTGGCTGCGCCAGCCCGCGCGGTCGAGGGCGCGCTCGGCGGCCTCCAGGTCGAAGCGGCCGTACGGGCCGGAGTCGTCGGCGTAGCCGGGCTGGTTGGTCATGAAGAAGTGGTTGCCGAGCAACGGCACCTTCACCGGCAGGCCCGAGGCCGCGACCTGGGCCAGCGCCGGGCGGTCCACGGCCTGCTGGAGGGCGTTGCGCACCGCCCGGTCGGCCAGCGGCCCACTGGCGCCGTTCAGCGTGACGTGCACCTCGTCCCAGGCGGAGCCGACCCGGATGGCGGTGTCCGGCGCCTTCGCCAGCTGGGCGTAGGCCTCGCTGGTGGCCGCGTTGACGACGTCGACCTCGCCGTTGAGGAAGGCCTGCAGGGCGGCGTCGGGGTCGAGGACGCGGAAGACGATCCGGTCGAGCCGGGGCCGGGTGCCCCACCAGGCGGTGTCCGGGACGAGGGTGAGGGTCTGCGCCGTACGGTCGACGGAGGCGAGCCGGAAGGGGCCCGCGGTGACCGGGAGCCGGCCCTGCCAGTCGGAGTCGAAGTGCTGCGGGCTGTCGTAGGCGACGGCCGGGAAGAGCGGTGTGAAGAGCCTGCGCCAGTCGGCGTACGGCTGCTTGAAGGTGACCTGGACCTCGTGCGCGTCGGCGCCCTGGCGGACGTCGGCGATCCGGTCGTAGCCGCTCGGGTCGGCGACCAGGTACCGGTCGTCGCCGCCCCCGACCGCGTGCCACTGGGCGGCGAAGTCCCGCCAGCTCAGGGCCCTGCCGTCGGACCAGCGGGCCTTCGGATCGAGCCGGTAGGTGACGACCTGGCGCGAGCCGGCGGTGGAGACGGTGGCGGAGGTCAGGTAGTCCCGCACGATGCGGGGGACGCCCTCGGCGTCGCGGGTGAAGAGCCGCGGCTCCGTCATCGTGTCGACGGTCCACACGTCGTCCAGGGCGCCGTCGACGTGGTTGAAGTTGAACTGCGTGATCATCTGTGTGATCGGCACGGTCAGGGTCCCGCCGGAGCGGAGGTCCCCGGACGGCAGGGCGTTGATGTCGTAGGTGCCGTAGGTCGGCAGCGCCTGGTGCCGGGAATCGTCGTGCCCGCCGGACGCGGTGCATCCGGTCGCCGTGAGGACGATGAGCGCCCAGACGGCCACCCACGCGGGCCATCCCCGTAATCGCTCCACCTGTCAGCCTCTCCGGCACCAAGGGGCCGTCAACTGCCCCCGTTTCCCTGGGAATTGCGGCGTCGGAGCTTAACATCACGATGTTTCCCTCAAATGAAGAGAAGGCAGACTCCCCTCCGTCAGGAGTGCCATGTTCTTCCTGATCACCAGGCGCCTGGTCCGCTGCACGGTCCTGTTCCTCGTCTCCCTGGTCCTCTCCTACGCCCTCGCCTCCACCGCCCTCGATCCCCGCGCGTACTTCGAGGACCGCAGGCCGCCGCCACCGGCCCGGGTCGTCGACCGCGAGCTGTCCCGGCTCGGCATGGACGACCGCGCCCCGCTGCCGGAGCGCTTCGCGCACTGGGCGGACCGCGCCGTCCACGGCGACCTGGGCCGCACCATCGACGACCAGTCCGTGAGCGCCGAGTTCGGCCGCCGGGTCGGCGTGTCGGTGCGGCTGCTGCTGGTGGGCACGGTGGCCGGTACGGTCGTCGGCACCCTGGCCGGCGTGTGGGCGGCGGTCCGGCGCGGCGGGCTCGGCGACCGGACACTGGCCGGGTTCTCCTTCGCGGTGCTGTGCGTGCCCACCTTCGTGCTGGCACTGCTGCTGAAGACCGGGGCCCTCGCGGTCAACCGGGCCGCGGGCGGCAACGTCGTCAAGTACACCGGCGAGACCACCCCCGGGCTCCGGGGCGACTGGACCGTCCACCTGCGGGACACGGCGGCCCACCTGGTGCTCCCGGCGCTCTGCGTGGCGCTCGCCGCGATCGCCCTGTACAGCCGCTACCAGCGGGCCGCCACCCTGGACGTGCTCGGCGCGGACCACCTGCGCACCGCCCGCGCCAAGGGGCTCACCCCGGGCCGCGCGCTGCTGCGGCACGGGCTGCGGATCTCGCTGGTGCCGATGACGGTCTTCTTCTCCTTCGGCGTCCTCACCCTGGTCACCGGGGCCGTGTTCACCGAGCGGGTCTTCGGCTGGCCCGGCATGGGCAGCTGGCTGATCGACTCGGTGGAGAAGGGGGACGTGAACTCGGTCGTGGCGGTCGACGGCTTCGCCGCGGCCGTCGTGCTGCTGGCGGGGCTGGTCGCGGACGTCCTGCACGCACTGCTCGATCCCCGGGTGCGGGAACCGTGAGAGCGGGGCGGCGCGGGCGGGCGGTGCTGGGCCGGCTGGCCCGGCACCCGGGGGCGCTGTGCGGGCTCGGGCTGCTGGTGGCCCTGGTGGTGCTCGCGGTCGTGGGGCCGTACGTGTGCCGGTGGTCCTACTCGGACGTCGACTACACCGCGCTGCGACAGCCGCCGGACGCCCGGCACTGGATGGGCACGAACCGGATCGGGCAGGACGTGTTCGCCCAGGCCGCGCACGGGTTGCGGAAGTCGCTGCTGATCGGGGCGCTGGTGGCCGCGGTCGCCACTGGTCTTGCGGCGGCGGTGGGGACCTGTGCGGGCTACTTCGGCGGCTGGACGGACCGGTTGCTGATGTTCGCGGCGGACCTGCTGCTCGTGCTCCCCGGCTTCCTCGTCCTCGTGGTGCTCGCGCCGCGGCTGCGGCGGTGGGGCTGGCTCGCGCTGGCCGGGCTGCTCGCCCTGCTGGGCTGGATGGTCACCGCACGGGCGGTGCGCGGCATGACGCGGTCCCTGAAGGAGCAGCAGTTCGTGGTGGTGGCGGGGCTGATGGGGGTCGGGCCGGTGCGGGTCATCTGGCGGCACGTGCTGCCGCACCTGGCCTCGTTCCTGATCACCGACGCGACCGTCACGGTGGCCGGGGCGGTGGTCAGCGAGGCCGGGCTGTCCTACTTCGGCTTCGGCGTCCAGCCGCCCGACGTCTCCCTGGGCACGCTGATCGCGGACGCGTCCGACGTGGCCCTGGTGTATCCGTGGATGTTCTTCTTCCCGGCGGGCCTGCTCATCGCGTTCGTCCTGGCGGTCGGCCTCCTCGGCAACGCTCTGCGCGACGCCCTGGACCCGACGACGGTACGGCCGTCCGGGCCGCCCCGCGGTGCCGTGTCGGGGCTGGCCTGATGAGCGCGGGCCCGGCGGCGCGCGGGACGGCGAGCCCGGTCCTGGAGGTGCGTGGTCTGACGGTCGCCTTCGGCGGCGGGCGACGGCGGCCGCCCGTGCCCGTGGTGCGCGGTGTGGACCTCGCGCTGCGCCGCGGCGAGGTGCTGGGCCTGGTGGGCGAGTCCGGCGCGGGCAAGTCGCTCACCGCGCTGTCCCTGCTCGGTCTGGCCCCGCCCGGCGCCCAGGTGGGCGGTTCGGTACGGCTGCTGGGCGAGGAGCTGCTGGGACGGCCGGAGCGGGAGCTGGCCGGCCTCCGCGGCCGCCGGATCGCCATGGTCTTCCAGGACCCGCTGCACGCCTTCACCCCGGTGCTGCGGGTCGGCGACCAGATCGCGGAGGCCCTGCGCATCCACGAACGCCCGCGCCCGCGCCGCGAGACGGCCCTGCGGCGGGCCGTGGAACTCCTGGACTTCGCGGGGGTGCCGCAGCCGTCCCGCGCGGCCCGCGCCCTCCCCCACCAGCTGTCCGGCGGGATGCTCCAACGGGCCATGATCGCGATGGCGGTGGCGAACCGGCCCGCGGTCCTCGTCGCGGACGAGCCGACCAGCGCGCTCGACGTGACCGTCCAGGCCCAGGTGCTTGAGGCGCTCGCGGCCGCCCGGCGGGAGACGGGGGCGGCGCTGCTCCTCGTCACCCACGACCTCGGCGTGGTCGCGGGCGCCGCGGACCGGGTCGCGGTCCTGTACGCGGGGCGGGTGGTGGAGACGGGCCCGGCGGAGGCGGTGCTCAGCCGCCCCCGGATGCCGTACACCCTCGGCCTCCTCGGCTCCGTGCCCCGCCTCGACGCCCGGGTCCCGCCCACCCCGGTCCCGGGCACCGCCCCCGCCCCGGGCACCCTCGGCCCGGGCTGCCCCTTCGCCCCGCGCTGCCCCCTGGCGGAACCGGACTGCCACGCGGCCGAGCCCCCGCTCACGGGGGTCGACAGCCCGTCCCGCGCCGACGACTCGGCACCCGGCGCCCACACGGCGGCCTGCCGGAGGATCCCGGAGGTCCGGCAGCTGACCGCGGCCGAGCTGTTCGGGCCGCCGACGGAGGCATCGGAACGGGGCAGCACGGCAGACGGCACCACCGCCGACGTCGTGCTGTCGGTCTCCGGGCTCGGTCGGTCGTACCGGGTGCCGGGGTTCCGGCACCGCCGTGCCCCCGCCGTGCGGGCCGTCGAGTGGGTCGATCTGGAGGTGCGGCGGGGGCAGACGCTGGCGCTGGTCGGGGAGTCCGGGGCCGGGAAGAGCACGACGCTGCGGGAGATCGCCGCGCTGGCGGCTCCGCAGGCCGGGCGGGTGGAGGTGCTCGGGCGGGACACCGCGCTGCTCTCCCGGCGGGCGGCGCGCGAGCTGCGGACGGCGGTCCAACTGGTGCCGCAGGACCCGATGTCGAGCCTGGATCCGCGGATGCCGGTGGGAGACATCGTCGCCGAGCCGCTGCACGCCGCCCGGGTCCCGCCGGCCGTCGTCGCGGCGCGGGTGCCGCGGCTGCTGTCCCAGGTGGGGCTGCGCCCGGCGGACGCCGACGACTACCCGCACCGGTTCTCCGGGGGACAGCGGCAGCGCGTCGCCATCGCGCGGGCCCTGGCGGTCGGGCCCGCGCTGCTGCTGCTCGACGAACCGGTGTCCGCGCTGGACGTGTCGGTGCAGGCCGGGATCCTGGACCTGCTGCTGCGGCTGAAGCGGGAGCTGGGCCCGGCGTACCTGCTGGTCTCGCACGACCTCGCGGTGGTCCGGCAGCTCGCCGACCGGGTGTCGGTCATGTACGCGGGCCGCACGGTGGAGACGGGCGGCGTGGCCGAGGTGTTCGGCCGGCCGCGCCATCCCTACACCCGGGCGCTGCTCTCGGCCGTCCCGCTGCCGGATCCGGTCGTCGAGCGCTCCCGGCGCCGGATCGTGCTGCCCGCCGACCCCGGGCCGGGTCCCCGCGCCGCCTCCGGGTGCGGCTTCCGGGCCCGCTGTCCCGTCCAGGCCGTGCTCTCCGCCGCCGAGCGGCGGCGCTGCGCGGAGGAGACACCGCGCGCGCGGGCGGCCGGGCCGGCCGCCGACCACACCGTCTCCTGCCATTTCCCGCACGACGGGGGACCGGGTCCGGTCCGACGGCCGTAGTGCGACCGCCGGACCGGACCCGGTCCCGTACGAAGCGCGTGTGTGATCAGCAGCAACCACCACTCCCACCGCTGGACTCGGCCATGCCTTCGTGCTGCGGACGGTTGCCCGGCCCGGAATCGTTCAGCCACAGGCCGCCCGCGACGAGACCACTGACCAGGACGACGATTGCGAAGAGCGCGATTATTTTATTGCTCACGAAAATCCCCTCCCCTGAACAACAGAAGGATGCGCCTTGACAATTACAGTCAACATTGAATTACTAACACAGTCAAGTAGTTTCTAGCAAAATTAATCATAATCAAACGGAATATCGCGCACCGCATAAAGTGCTACCTGAAGCGATCAGAGAACTTCGCTGCAGAATGCGGTGGAGAGCCACTAAAAGATCACCGGAAGCCCATTGGGTAGATATCAACTTACTGGTAACATCAATCTGTCATCCCGACAGTCAAGTACTGCACCGAGGAGTTGGCATGGATCCACTCGGCAACGCGACGGCCGCAGGACTGGGCGAGCGCATCAGGGTGTTGCGCGGCAAACGTGGACTCAAGCAGCAGGACCTCGCGTCCGGTGAGATTTCGGCGAGCTACATCTCCCTGATCGAGTCGGGGAAGCGCGGCGCGCCGTCGGACTCGGTGCTCGCCGCGCTCGCCGAGCGCCTGGGGTGCTCCGTGGAGTACCTGCGGAGCGGACGCGACGACCACGAACTGGAGGAGACCCGGCTGCGGCTGGCCTTCGGCGAGATGGCCCTGCGCAACGGCAGCAACGGCGAGGCCCTCCAGACCCTGAGCGACCTCCTGGCCAAGCCGTCCCTGCTCGACCCGTCGATGACCCGGCGCGCCCGCATCGCCCAGGCCTCCGCCCTGGAGAAGCTCGACCGGATCGAGGCCGCCATCACGATCCTCGAGGACCTCCAGCGCGACCCCGAACTGCCGCCCGGCTCCGCCGACTGGTGCACGGTGTCGGTCGCCCTGTGCCGCTGCTACCGCAACGCCGGCGACATCACGACGAGCATCGAGATCGCCGAGCGGGCCATGTCCCGCCTCGACGCCCTCGGCCTCGACGTCACGGTCGACCACGTCCAGCTCGGCGCCACGCTCATGGCCTCGTACCACATGCGCGGCGACCTCACCCGGGCCCAGCTGCTCGGCGTCCGGCTCCTGGACGCCGCCGAGAAGCAGGGGGCACGGGCCGCGCGGGGTGCCGTCTTCTGGAACGCGGGCCTCGTGGCCCGCTCCCGCGGCCAGCTGAACGAGGCGCTGGCCCTGGTGGAGCGGGCACTGGCGCTGATGTCCGAGGACGACAACATCCGCCATGTCGCCATGCTCAAGATGAACTGCGGCTCGCTGCTCCTCCAGGTCGACCAGCCCGAACCGGCCCGCGCCAAGCAACTCCTTGAGGAAGCCCAGCAGTTGCTGGCCGAGGTCGGCAACGCCCCCGAGCTGGCCCAGTGCGAGATCGGGCTGGCCGACGCGGACGCGATGCTCGGCAACTGGGACGAGGCCGCGGCCCACGCGGAGCGGGCCCTCGGCCTCACCGGTCCGGAGTCCCGCATCCAGGCCGTCGGCGCGCGCGCCACGCTCGCCGAGATCCATCTGCTGCGCGGCGACTACGAACAGGCGGCCCAGTGCCTGCAGGCCGCGACCCGGCAGCTGCGCCAGTTCCCGCCGTCCCACCAGACCGCGCTCAACTGGCGCTACGTGGGCGACCTGTGGCGCCGCCAGGGCAACAGCACGGCGGCCCTGCAGGCGTACGACCAGGCGCTGTCGTCGGCCGGTCTGGCCCCGAACCGCGACCCGAGCGCGTCCTTCACCGAGCAGGGCCGTTCCTGACCCGCTCCGCCGCGTTCCGCGCACCACCTGAATTCCCCTTCCGGAACCGCCGTGAAATACCCGCACGACAAAGAGAATTGAAAGTCCGCCGGGCACCGATTCCCCTGTGCCGGTTCCGGCCCTTTCACCGCCGGATTCGAGGCCGGTTCGACGCCGGGTTCGACGCCGAGTTGTACGCCCGGTACGGCACCGGCTCGGACACCGAGTCCGGTGCCGCTGCTGCTGGTGCAGCGGTTCCCGGGGAGGGCGGCCGTCAGTGCGGGGCGGTGGCCAGCCGGTGTACCGCGGCGAGCGGGACCGGTAGCCGGTCGGGGCGCAGCCGGGACTCGTACACGGCCTCGTAGACGGCCTTGTCCGCCTCGAACGCGCGGAGCAGCACGGGGTGGCAGTCCGGGTCCTCGTGCCCGGCGGCCGCGTACCCGGCGACGAACGCCCGCCGGTTGCGCACCGCCCAGGCGGAGGCGCGCCGGCGCCGCCGCAGCCGGTCCGCCGGCGAGGACTCCGCCGGGTCACCGTCCTCGACGGCGGCGAGCCCGGTGCGGGCCGCGTAGTCGAAGGAGCGCAGCATGCCGGCGACGTCCTTGAGCACCGGCTGCGGGCGGGCGCGTTCGGCGGCGGGCTGGGCCGGTTCGCCCTCGAAGTCCACGATCCGCCAGCCGTCGTGGGCTCGCAGCGCCTGCCCCAGGTGCAGGTCGCCGTGGGTGCGCTGGACGTAGAGCGGGCAGCCGCGCCCGGCGACCCGGGCGCAGTCGTCGAAGAGGGCGGCGAGCCGTGCGGTGTACCGGGCGAGGGCCGGGACCTCCTCGGCGGCCTCCTTGAGGCGCATGGTCATCCGGGCCGTCTCCTCGGCCACGTCCTCGACGGTCAGCCGGGTCCGCCCGAACGCCTCGCCGAGCGCGCCGTGCACGTCGGCGACGGCCCGGCCCAGGGCGGCCGCGTCCGCGGTGAAGCCGCCGCCGGCCGGGCCGCCGCGGCCGGTGCCGGCCACGGAGTCGGTGGCCTGCCGTACCGCCTCTTCCCAGCCCTCCCGGGCGTCCGGCAGGAACTCCTCGACGAGGCCGAGCACCAGGCCCTCCGCGCCGGGGGCGTCGCTGTGCACCGCCCCGTAGAGGTGGGGGGTGCGGGCGCAGTCCTGGCCGGTGAGCGCCCGCAGCGCCTCGACCTCGGTGTGCGGTCCCGGCTCCGGGCGGCGGAAGATCTTCAGCAGGACCCGGTCGCCGTAGGCCACGGAGGTGTTGCTCTGCTCCACCTGGAGCGGCCGCGGTACCAGGCCGACGGGCAGCGGATAGCGGGAGCTGCGCTCCAGGCGCGGCCCGTGTTCGGCGCCGCCGCCCGCCAGGGTGCGCAGCAGCAGGGCGAGCAGGGTGCCGTCGGCCAGCGCGTCGTAGACCCGCCAGCCCTGCCAGGGGCCGGCCGGCACGGTGGCGATCGCGGCGGGGGCCAGCCGGTCCGGCAGCTCCGGGCGCAGGCCCAGCAGGAGCTGGACGCGCAGCGGTCCGGCGGCGCCGTCCGCCGCGACCACGGCGTGCAGCAGCAGCGGGGGTTCGTCGCCGACCACCGAGGCCGCCTCGGCGGTCAGCGGGGCGCCGGCATAGCGCGCGTCGAACCAGCGGCGGCCCGCCATCCACGGCCCGAGCGCGGGCAGCAGCGGCTGCAGGATCTCCGCCCTCGCGGCCGTCCTCGTCGCCGTCCTCGCCGCGGTCCTCGTCTCCGTCCTCATGACGCCTCCTCGGTCGTCAGTACGTGCGCGACCTGGTGGGCCGGGTCGAGGCGCACGTAGGTGGACTCGCCCCAGGCGTAGGCCGCTCCCGTGAGTTCGTCGCGGAGCTTGAGCGTGCCGTCGACGGGCAGACCGAGGGCCGCCAGGTCGCAGGTCACGGTGGCCTCCTGGACCCGGTGCGGATCCAGGTTGACGACGACCAGCACCACGTCGGTGCCGCCCTCGGGCAGCTCCACGTGTTTGGAGTAGGCGAGGATCCGGTCGTTGTCGGTGTGCTGGAGCCGCAGGTTGCGCAGTTCCTGGAGGGCCGGACGGGTCCGGCGGAGCCGGTTGAGCAGGGTGATCAGCGGGGCGATGGTCCGCCCCTCGGCCTCGGCGGCCGCCCAGTCGCGGGGCCGCACCTGGTACTTCTCCGAGGCGAGGTAGTCCTCGGTGCCCTCGGTGAGCGGGGTGTTCTCGCACAGTTCGTACCCGGCGTACACGCCCCAGCTGGGCGCGGCGGTCGCCGCCAGCACGGCCCGGACCTCGAAGGCGGGCCGGCCGCCGTGCTGGAGGTAGGCGTGCAGGATGTCCGGGGTGTTCACGAACAGGTTGGGCCGCAGGAAGTCGGCGCTGTCCCCGGTGAGTTCGGGCAGGTACTCGGTCAGCTCCTGCTTGGTGTTCTTCCAGGTGAAGTAGGTGTACGACTGCTGGAAGCCGGCCTGGGCCAGGGCGTGCACCATAGCCCGGCGGGTGAACGCCTCGGCCAGGAACAGCACGTCCGGGTCGGTGGCGTTGATCTCGGCGATCAGCCGCTCCCAGAAGTGCACCGGCTTGGTGTGCGGGTTGTCGACGCGGAAGATCCGTACGCCCTGGCCCATCCAGTGCCGCAGAACGCGCAGCGCCTCGGCGTACAGGCCCTCGAAGTCGGTGTCGAAGTCGAGGGGGTGGATGTCCTCGTAGGTCTTGGGCGGGTTCTCGGCGTAGGCGACCGAGCCGTCCACCCGGTGGTGGAACCACTCGGGGTGGCCGGTCACCCAGGGGTGGTCGGGGGAGCACTGGAGGGCGAAGTCGACGGCCACCTCCAGGCCCAGGTCCCGGGCGGTGGCGACGAAGTACCGGAAGTCGTCCAGGGTGCCGAGGTCGGGGTGGACCGCGTCGTGGCCGCCCTCCCAGGAGCCGATGGCCCAGGGCGAGCCGACGTCGTCGGGGCCCGCCACGAGAACGTTGTCGGGGCCCTTGCGGTGGGTGGCGCCGATGGGGTGGACGGGCGGCAGGTACACCACGTCGAAGCCCATCGCCGCGACGGCGGGCAGCCGGGCGGCGGCGGTCCGCAGGGTGCCGCTCACCGTCCGCCCGTCCGCCGTCACGACCGCGCCCTCCGACCGCGGGAACAGCTCGTACCAGGACCCCACCAGGGCCCGCCGCCGCTCCACGCGCAGCGGCAACGGCCGGGAGGCGGTGACCAGTTCGCGCACCGCGTAGCGGCCCAGGGCGGCCGTCACCCGGGGGTTGGTGACGGCCGCCAGCCGGGCCGAGGCCGGGCCCAGGGTGTCCCGGAGCGCGGCGACCGCGGCCCGGACCTCCTCCCGCCGGCCCCAGTCGGTGATGTCGTTGTCTCCGTGTGCAGCCCGTTCGTGCAGCAGCACGCCCTCGCGCAGGGTGAGTTCGGTGTCGACGCCGGCCTCGGTCTTCAGCGCGGCGTCCCGGCGCCAGGTGGCCAGCGGGTCGGCCCAGGCCTCGACCCGGAAGGTCCACAGGCCCTCGGCGTCGGGGACCACGGTGGCGCTCCAGCGGTCGGCGTCCGCGTCGACGAGGGTCATCGGCACCCGCCGGGCGGGGGCTCCCTCGGGGCCGCGCAGGACCACGTCCGCGGCGATCACGCCGTGGCCCTCGCGGAAGACGGTGGCCGTGATGTCGAGGTGCTCGCCGGTCACGGCCTTGGCGGGCAGTTCCCCGTCCCGCACCCGGGGGCGGACGTCGAGGACGGGGATGCGCCCGGTCACCGGTGTCATGATGATCGCTCCTCTCCCCGTTCGCGTCCCGTCAGCCCTGCCCGGCCTGGGCTGCCTGGGCGGCCGGGGCGGGCTCGGCGGGCTGACGGTCGGCGAGCAGGTCGATGATGGTGCGGGCGAAGACGTGGCAGTGGTTGCCGGTGCGGCCGGTGACCAGGTCGTCGTGGACGACGACGTCCTGGTCGACGTACTCGCCGCCCATGTTCCGCAGGTCGCCCAGCAGGTTGTTGTGCACCACCGCGCGCCGCCCGCGCATCAGGTTCGGGACCGGAGCGGCGAGCCACATGCCGTGGCAGATGATGCCCTTGACGATCGCCGGGTCGGCGAACGCGCGGCGCAGGAACTGCGCGGCGGGCGGCAACTGTTCGGGGTCGTCGGTGTAGCGGAGGCGGTCGGAGACCATCCCGGAGGGGACGATCACCGCCGAGTACTCCTTGAGCGCGAACTCGTCGAGGTCCTCGAAGGACTCGGTGACCTCGAAGGGCATGCGGTGCTCGTGCCCCTGGAAGGTCATGCCCTCGTTGCCCCAGAGCCGGGTCAGGAAGTGGACCTCGGCGCCCTCCTCGGGGAAGCGGTAGCGGTAGTAGAGGATCTCGGGCTCGTAGAAGTCGCTCTCCATCAGGACGGCGATCTTGTGTCCGTTCAGTCGCACGGCAATCACCCCTTTCCCTTGGCCGTCACCAGGTCGACGAGGAACGGCCCGTGATGGGCGAGGGCCTGGGCCACCGCGCCCTCGGCCTGCCCGGGCTTCTCCACCCGTACGGCGGCCACCCCGAGGGAGCGGGCGAGGCCCGTGAAGTCGATGGGCGGGTGGGAGAGGTCGAACATGCCGGGCTGTTCGTGGGCCGGTATGCCGGTCTCCCGCCAGTACTCCTCGATGTTGTCCTCCAGCAGCCGGTAGCTGCCGTTGTTGCAGATCACGAACTTGGTGGGCAGGCCGTAACGGGCGGCCGTCCACAGGGCCTGGAAGGTGTACATGCTGCCGCCGTCGCCGGTGAAGCCGACCACCGTGCGGTCGGGGTGGGCGAGCTGGGCGCCGAGCGCGCCGGGCAGGCCGACGCCGAGGGAGCCGCCGCGGGTCTGCATCCACTGGCCGGGCACGGTGGGCGGCAGGTGGCGGAAGAGCGCCGGGGACGCGGTCAGCGCCTCGTCGAACAGCAGGGCATCCGGCGGGAGTCGCCGGGCGAGTTCCCTGGCGAAGGCGGCGGTGGGCACGGACTGTGCCTCGCCGTCGGCCAGGTCCCGGTCCCGGGCGCCGGCCAGGGCGTCGGCCCGCTCGGCGGCCCGCACCCGCAGCCGTTCGGCCGCCTCCGTCCGCCGCTCGTCGCCCATCTCCCCGTGGAGCGCGTCGGCGAGCAGCCCGAGGGTGGCCTTCGGGTCGGCCACGATGCCGAGGTCGACCGGGAAGTTCTTGGCGATGGCGTCGGTGTCGAGGTCCACGTGGACCACCGGGGTGCCCTCGGCGAAGACGTCGTACAGGGCCGGGAACACCTCGGGCAGGGCGTAGGTGCCGACGATCAGGACACCGTCGGCGGCGCCGGTGATGCGTCGGCTCTGCTCGCCGAACATGTGCCCCAACTGGCCCGCGTAGGCCGGGTGCTGGACGGAGAGGTTGACCTCCGCCCAGTCGGCGCCGTACACGTCGGCGCCCCACACCTCGGCCAGCCGCGCCAGTTCGGCCTGGGCGCCCGCGAAGTGCACTCCGTCGCCGGCCACGATCAGCGGGCGGCGGGCCCCGGCGAGCAGCGCGGCGGCCCGGGCGACGGTGTCCGCGGCGGGCCGGCTGCGGGTGTCCGGGTAGGAGACCGGGACGACCGCCTCCCGGGTGCCGGCGTCCATCACGTCGGCCGGCAGCACCACCAGGACCGGCCCGTACGGCGGGGTTCCGGCCACCTTGAAGGCGCGGCGCAGCACGCGCAGCGTGGAGTCGGGGTCGAGCACCCGGGTCGCCCACTTGGTGACCGGCTCCGCCATGCCGACCAGGTCGGCCGCCATCTGGGCGTCCAGCCCGGCGTACCGCAGCCCGGCCTCGCCGACCAGGGTGACGATCGGGGCGTGGCCGCGCATGGCCTGGTAGAGCATGCCGATGCCGTTGCCGAGGCCGACCCCGGAGTGCAGTTGCAGGACCGCCGGGGTGCGGGTGGCGCGGGCGTGGCCGTCCGCCATGCCGACGGCCGTGGCCTCCTGCAGGGCCAGGATGTACTGGATCGAGGGGAAGGAGCGCAGTTCGTCGAGGAACCCCTGCTCGACCGTGCCGGGGTTGCCGAACATGTACCGGACGCCTTCGGCCTCCAGTTGCTCCAGGAGCGCGACGCGCGCGGGCCTGCTGTCCATGCTGGTCACCTCTCGCGGGACGGGATGTCAGGACGTCAGGAGGTCCTGAACCCCCACTGGCGCAGGCCCTGTTCGAGGACCTCGACGGTCTTCTGGCCGGTCAGGTAGGAGTCCGGGGTCGACCGGCCCGTGATGAACGGGTAGTCGACGATGACCGAGGTCTCCTTGCCGAAGTTGCCGTGGTAGGCGCCGCCGGGCGCGGTGGCGTCGCGGAGGATGTACTCCAGCGGGTACGGCGGCGGGCCCATCACGAAGTCGGTGCCGAGGAACCCGGTGCCGTCCTTGTAGTCGTACTCGATGCAGTGCCCGGTGACGTGCTTGCCGCGGATGATGGACGTCCGGGTCTCCTGGTCGCGGGCGAAGGCCAGGCAGGCGACGCCGTAGCACTCGGCGGCGATCGGCCGGTCCAGGGCGCGGAAGGCGAGGATCAGGTCGTGCACCCGCCAGTTGTTGGCGAGGTCCACGATGGGTCCGCTGCCGCCGACGATCAGCAGCGCGTCGTAGCGGTCGGCGATCTGCCGGCGGATCTGCTCCAGGCGGCTGTGGTAGGCCTCCCAGTCGCGCAGGAAGTACGGGCGGGAGCGGTAGGGCCGGTCGGGCAGCCAGGACGCGAGGTCGAGGGGGTTGTCGAGCCGGTCCGACTCCTCGACGGCCCGCACCTTGGCCGCCATCTCGGGCGTGGTGACGGACCGGCCGAGCGGCGGGTCGACGTACTCGGGGTCCATGCTCGGCGGCAGGGCCTGCGGCCGCTTGCCGGTGGGGGTGGCGAAGGTGACGTGGTAGCCGGCCTGGTCGAAGGTCTCCAGGGGGCCGATCAACTCCTCGCCCCAGTAGCCGTGTTCGGACAGGACGACGAGGATGCGCCTGCTCATGGGATTCCTCCCGGTTTCGGCGGGACGGTGCCAAGTGGCGGATTCCTGTCTACGGCGGGGCACTTCGTCCGGACCATCGCCGCCGCCCGTGCTCACGGCACATGCCCAAGTGGCCGAATGCACTACGGCATGTTGTGGCCAACGCCTGCGGGGGCGTCGCTACCGGGCGGTACGGCCGCTGCGGAAGGCGAGTTGCCCGAGCCGGAGCTGCGACTTCGCACAGTGCCGCCGGAGTTACGGCGCACGGCGCGCGGTGCGCCCTGGCTGTGGGGTCATCGGACGCGTATCGCTCCCGGTTCCCCCGGGGGCGGGACCCCGATGAGCGGAGACATCCATGTCCACCGAACAGACCGGCTCCGACCGGGAGATCGAGGAGTTCGTGCAGCGCTGGTTCGGCCTGCTCAACGTGCACGCCCCGGTCGCGGAGCTGCTGCGCTACGTCGCCGACGAGGGCCTGGAGATGGCCTTCCCGGAGCGGACCCTGCACAGCCACGCGGACTTCCTCGACTGGTACGCGGCCGTCGGTGAGGCCTACAGCGAGCAGGACCACACCGTGGAGAAGCTCGTCCACCAGGAGACCGGAGCCCGGATCGGCATCGACCTGACCGTCGTGTGGACGGCGAAGTCGACCGCCGACGGCACCGTGTCCTCGTTCCGGATCAACCAGCAGTGGCAGCTCGAACGCCCCGCGCCCGGCGCCGCCCCGGTGATCGTCGACTACCAGGTCGGCGAGCCGGCCGCCCTCTGACCCCGTCACCGTTTGGAGGCTGTCATGCCGTCGAATGCGACTCCCCCGGTGCCACTGGGCGCCGACTACGTGGTGGTCGGCGCGGGTTCCGCCGGCTGCGCCGTGGCCGCCCGGCTCAGCGCGGACCCGTCCGTGACCGTGATCCTGCTGGAGGCCGGCGGCCCGGACGAACGTCCCGAGATCCACCACGCCGACGCCGCCTCGGTCCTCTCCCTGCTCACCGCCGACTGGCGCGGCGAGATCGACTGGGGCTACGTCACCGAGCCCGAGGCCGGCATGGACGGGCGCCGGATCCCGGTGGCCCGCGGCAAGGTCCTCGGCGGGTGCAGCTCCGTCAACGCCCTGATGTGGGTGCGCGGCAGCCGTCACGACTACGACCGCTGGGTCGCCGAGGGCGCGAGCGGCTGGTCGTACGACGAGGTCCTGCCGTTCTTCCGGGCCGCCGAGAGCTACTCCGGCGGCGGCTCGCAGCTGCGCGGGGCCGACGGCCCGGTCCGGGTACGGCAGCTGGACCGTCCGTCCCCCCTTGCGTCCGCCTTCGTGGCCGCGGCCGGTGAGCTCGGCCACGACGCCGCGAGCGACGGCGACTACAACGGCGCCCGGCAGGACGGCTTCGGCTTCCTGTACCAGACCAACCGCGACGACGCGGGAGGGCGGTGCAGCGCCGCCGACGCCTATCTGCGCCCGGCCCTCGACCGGCCCAACCTGACCGTGCTGACCGGCGCCCGCACCACCCGGCTGCTGCTCGACGGGGACCGGGTCACCGGCGTCGAGTACGTCCGGGACGGCGCCCCGGCGCACCTCCGCGCCGACCGCGAAGTCATCGTGTCCGCGGGCGCGTTCGAGTCACCGAAGCTCCTGATGCTGTCGGGGATCGGCCCGGCCGACCACCTCAGGGCGCACGGCATCCACTGCGTGCGCGACCTGCCGGGCGTGGGCGCCGGACTCCAGGACCACCTCTTCACCCCGGTCTGCTACCAGTCCCTCCAGGAGCACCCGCCCGGCGCCCTGCTCTCCGAGGCCGGGCTGTTCACCCACACCCCGGCCGCCGACCCGGCCGGGCCGCCCGACCTGCAGTTCACCTTCGGCCCGGTCAAGTTCCTGCCCGCCGGTGCGCCCGCCGACCAGTGGGAGGGCCCCGGCCTCACCTTCGCCCCGATCGCCGTGCTCCCGCACAGCCGGGGCCGGGTACGGCTGCGCGACGCCGACCCCGAGTCCAACGCGGTGATCAGCGCCGGCTACCTCACCTCGGCGGCCGACCTCGACGTCCTGGTGTACGGGGTCGAGCTGGCCCGCGAGCTCGCCGCCACCCGGGCCCTCGACGCCTTCCGCGGCGACGAACTCGGCCCCGGCAAGGACGTCACGACCCCGGCCGAGCTGCGCGCCTACGTCGCCGCCAACGCCACCACCCTGTGGCACCCGGCCGGCACCTGCCGGATGGGCACGGGCCCGGACGCCGTCACCGACCCCGAACTGCGCGTCCACGGCGTCGAGGGCCTCAGGGTCGCCGACGCCTCCGTGATGCCGTCCATCGTGGCCGGCAACACCCACGCACCCAGCGTCATGATCGGCGAGCGCGCGGCGGCGTTCGCCCTCGGCACCTCCCGGCCGCTTTCCTCCGCCGCCCGACCGACCGAGGGGATGCACCATGTCCACCCGTGACCAGCAGGAGATCCAGAAGCTCTACTCCCGCTTCCTCGACGCGCTGAACGCCGGCGACCTGCAAGGGGTCCGCGCCGTCCTCAGCCCGGACTTCACCGACCACCACCCCGGCTTCGACATCACCGGCATCGACACCTACCTGGACGCGGTGCGCGGCGCGCACGAGTCGCTCGACCTCAAGGGCGAGCTGGAGGAGGGCGCGCCGCTCGGCGAGGACCGGCTCGTCACCCGGGTGAAGCTCACCGGCACCCACCTCGGCGACGTGCTCGGCTTCCCGGCCACCGGCCGCAAGGTCGAGTGGTCCACCACCGAGATCTGGCGGGCCGAGAACGGCCTGTTCGCCGAGCGCTGGGCCCAGGACGACCTGCTCGGCCTGCGCGCCCAGGTGTCCTCCGACGACCTCAACTACACGGTGGTCCGGCAGGTCAGCGACGCGGTCAACGAGCGCCGCTACGACGACCTCGACGAGCTGTTCGGGCCTACCTTCCGGGACAACAACCCGGCCTGGAGCGTCGAGAGCCTCGACGAGCTCAAGGGGATCATCAAGGCCGCGCACGACGCGCTGGACTTCACCGTGCACCTCGACGCCCTGTACCCGGCCGCCCCGGACAAGGTGATCATGCACATCACCTTCCACGGCCGGCACATCGCGCCGTTCTTCGGCCAGGAGCCGACCGGCAAGGAGGTCTCCTGGACCAGCCTGGAGGTCTACCGCCTGGAGGACGGCAAGGTCGTCGAGCGCTGGGTCCAGGCCGACACCACGGGCCTGATGCGCCGGCTCGGCGTGCCCCTCCCCTGACCCCACCACAGACTCGCAGCAGCAGGAAAGGACGGCCGCATGAGCACCCGAGAAGTGGTCGACACGTACTACCGGCTGGCCAACGAGGGCGACTGGGACGCCTGGTGCGACCTGTTCGCGATCGACCAGACCATGGACGAGCAGCTGGCCGGGCACGTCGAGGGACGCGAGACGCTCCGCGAGATGATGAAGGGCTTCCCGCAGATGTACGCCTCCTTCGCCAACGTCCCCCGCTTTGTCGTCGTGGACGGCGAACAGGCCGCGGTGGTCTCCGACATCACCGCCCGCACCCCGGACGGCATCACGGTCGAGGCCGCGGTGTGCAACTACTTCCGCGTCCGCGGCGGGCTCATCACCTACATGACGAACGTCCACGACACCGTGCCGTTCGCCCCGGTCACCGGGAAGTGACGGCCATGACGACCGCCGCCCCGCACGGCCTGCGCTGGTCGCACGTGGGCCTCAACTGCCTTGACCAGAAGGCCACCGAGGACTTCTACACCCGGCACTTCGGCTTCCGCCGGGCCCGGGTGGTGGAGGCCGACGGCGTCCGCGTGGTGTTCCTGCGCAACGGCCCCGTGTACCTGGAGCTGTTCGCCACCGACGCGGAGCCGCTCTTCCCGGCCGCGAAGGACGGCCCGGCCGCCCCCGGCACCGCCCGCCACCTCGCCTTCCAGGTCGACGACGTGGACGCGTTCCTCGCCACGGCCGAGGGCGAGCTGGAGACGACGCTCGGGCCGCTGACGTTCGACGAGTTCATCCCCGGCTGGAAGACGGTCTGGGTCTCCGACCCGGACGGCGTCGTGGTGGAGGTCAGCCAGGGATACACCGACCAGTCCACCGAAAAACTGGCAACGTACGCCTGACAGGAGAGTTCCCCACGATGAAGGCCGTTCCCGAGCAGACCATTCTCATCACCGGCGCGACCGACGGTCTCGGCCGTGCGGTCGCCCGTGAACTCGCCGCGCAGGGCGCGTCGCTGATCCTGCACGGCCGCAGCGCGTCCAAGGGCGCGGACCTGCTGGCCGAGCTGCGCGCGGCCGGCGCCACCGGCCGGCTCAGCTACGAACTGGCCGACTTCTCCTCCCTGGAGGACATCGGCAAGCTCGCCGAGCGGATCCTCACCACGTACGACCGGCTGGACGTACTGGTGAACAACGCGGGCATCGGCGTCGAGCTGGCCCGCCAGGAGAGCCAGGACGGCCTGGAGCTCACCTTCCAGGTCGACTACCTGGCGGCCTACATCCTCAGCTGCCGGCTCGCCCCGCTGCTGGTGGCCTCGGCCCCGGCCCGCATCATCAACGTCAGCTCCGCGGGCCAGGCACCGATCGACTTCCGCGACGTGATGCTGGAGCGCAACTGGGACGGCGTGCAGGCCTACTGCCAGGCCAAGCTCGCCCAGATCTCGCTCACCTTCGACCTGGCCGAGCGGCTGCGCGGCACCGGGGTCACGGCCAACGCGCTGCACCCGGCGTCGTACATGCCGACCAAGATGGTGGTGAACCTGTTCACCCCGCAGAGCACGGTCGCGGACGGTATGCGCAACACCCTGCGGCTGATCACCGACCCGGCCCTGGACGACGTCTCGGGCGTCTACTTCAACCGCTCCACGCGGTCCCGGGCGGGCGCCCAGGCGTACGACGAGAGCGCCCGCGCCCAGCTGCGCAGGCTGAGCGAGTCGCTGACCGGGGTGGCGTTCCCGGCCAGCTTCGGCTGACCCCCGCCGCTCCCCCGAACGGGACGATCCCCCGCCTCACCACAGCGAGGCGGGGGCTCGTCCATGCCCCTCTGCGTCTCCGCTAGGGCGCGGTGACGGACAGCCGGTGGTGGAAGACGTTCCGCGGATCCCAGGCGGCCTTCACGGCCTGCAGCCGGGCCAGGTTGTCCTTGAAGTAGAGGCTCTGCCAGGACACCCCCGAGGTGTTCCAGGCCGGGTCGGTGAGGTCCGTGTCCGGGTAGTTGATGTACGACCCGTCGTTGGTGTCGTCCGGCACCGGCACCCCGCCGGTGGCCGTGTACAGGTCCCGGTAGAGGTTCCGCATCCAGGTGACGTGCCGGTCGTCGGAGGCGGCGTCGGGCCAGTACGTCGTGAAGTTGGCCTTCAGGACCGAGTCCCGCTGGGCCAGGGCGGTGGCCGAGGACGCGACGGTGTTGACCTTGCCGCCGTAGGAGTAGAGCAGGATCCCGGCGTGACCGTCGTAGCCGGCGTCGGAGAGATGGCCGTAGAGCGTCGAGGCCTGCGCGGCGGACCAGCCCTTGCGCAGGTAGGCCCCCTTGGACTTGGTCCGGTTGTACAGGCCGGTGTCGTAGGGGTCCTTGAGGGTGGTCTTCATCCAGGGCCAGGACGAGCGGACCTCGGCGTACGGCGCCCCGATACCGCCCGCCACCGCCGTGACGTACGCGTCCAGCAGCGCGGCCGCGTCCGGAAGGGTCCCGTCGATCTGGGAGTTGAGCACCAGGCTGCCCTGGACGCGGTTGTAGAGGATGAGCACGCTGTGCAGGCTGTCGTAGGCGGAGCCGGCCACGCTGTTGCGGGCGTGCCAGGCGCCGTGGTCCGCGATCAGGGCGGTGAAGGCCGCCTCGGTCAGGTCGCTCCACTTGATGGTGACCGTGGACTTCAGGAGCGTCTTCGGGGGCCTGGGCAGCAGGCCGGCGGGGTCGGTGCCGGAGGCGTCCGGGGAGCGGAACCAGTAGCGGGTGACGATGCCGAAGGTGCCGCCGCCCCCGCCGGTGTGGGCCCACCACAGCTCTCGGTGCGGGTCGTCCGGCTCCCGGGTGGCGACCACCGCGCGGGCGGTGCCGGAGGCGTCGACGGTCACCACCTCCACGGCGTACAGGTGGTCCACGACCGCGCCGTGCTGCCGGCACATCGCGCCGTAGCCGCCGCCGGTGACGTGCCCGCCGACCCCGACGGTCGGGCAGGTGCCACCCGGCAGCGCCACACCCCACTCCAGGTAGAGGGTCCGGTAGACGTGTCCGAGGGTGGCGCCGCCCTCGACGAGGAAGGCCCGGCGCGCCGGGTCGTGGCGGACCGCGTCCATCTCGGACATGTCGACGAGTATCCGTACGTCCGGGTCGTCGACGAGCCCGTCCAGGCAGTGCCCGCCGCCGCGCACCCCGATCCGTCTGCCGTCGCGCACCGCCTCCTGGACGACGGCCACCACCTGGTCGGTGCTGTGCACGAGCCGCACGGAGTCGGGGGCGGCGGTGAATCTCGCGTTGTAGCCGCGCGAGGTGAGGTCGAGATAGCGGGCGTCGGAGGCGCCGACGGTGACCGCGGCGGGGGTGCCGGCCGTTTCCTCCGCGGCGCGGGCGGGGGCCGGGAGGAGGGCCGCGCCGGCCCCGGCGGCGGCCGCCGAGCCGAGGAGTCCGCGGCGGGTGAGTCCGGCGGCGGGCCGCCGGGCCGGCTGCTGCTGTCGTGTCACAACTGTCTCCTGATCCGTGGGTATGCGCTGGTCGGAAACGGCCGCCGCCCGGGAGGCGCGGAGCCTCCCGGGCGGCAGGGGGAGCCGGCGGACGGGGCGGTCAGACGACCTCGTGTCCGCTGACGGTGGTCTCGGGGATCTCGTCACGGACGTCCCAGTGCTCGACGATCAGTCCCTCGTCGATCCGGAAGACCTCCACGACGACCATGCCGCGGTCGTCCGGGTCGCCGCGGAACCGGGTGTGCAGGAAGACCAGGTCTCCCGAGCCGGCCGCACGGCGGATCTCGAACCGGGCCCGCGGGTACTGCTTGTGGAAGCCGTCGACGAACTCGACCAGCGGGGCCCGCCCGTCGGGCAGGTTCGGGTTGTGCTGGATGAGGTCCTCGGCCAGGTACTTGTCGGCCAGCTCGGTCCGCCCCTGGTTCCAGACGGTCTCGATGTACTCGCGAACGAAGTTCACCTGGTGGCTGCTCATGGGGTTCTCCTTGAACTGACTTGAGGGACAACGCCCCGATAGGGGCGCGGGGAACTGCGCGACCAGCCACGACGGCGCCGCAGACGACCGACGAGGCATCGGCGCTCAGCTGGTGTGTACGGGGGTCACCGGCCGCTCGGCGGTCGCCGCTGCGGCGACCTGCCGGACCGAGGACAAGTGGGCCAGTCCGGCCAGGACGAGGACGCCCAGGGCCGCCCACGGAATGGGCCCGGCCCCCAGGTCCGGCAGCAGCGAGCTGCCGATGAAGCTGCCGAGGCTCATCCCGAGGTAGAGCGCGGCGGCGTTCAGCGCGAGGATCAGACCGGGCTGCAGCGGCACCAGCTCCACCAGCCTGGCCTGCTGCGGCGCCTGGTACATCTGGCTGAAGAACGCCCAGAACGCGAAGAAGACGACCCCGGGCGCGGAGTGCGGAGCGACCAGCAGCAGCGCGAACCCCAGCGCGAGGCCGAGCACGGCGACGCTCACCGTGCGCCCGCCGCCGAGCCGCTCGGCGATCCGCGGCGCGAACGCGTTGCCCGCCACCCCGATGACGCCGAAGGCGAGCAGCGTCAGCGAGATCAGCCCGGAGGACGCGCCGAAGCGGTCCTTCAGGTAGGCGCCCGCGATGCCGTAGACGGTGAACTGGGCGGCCATGAACAGCAGCGTCGTGGTGACCGTGGCGGCGGTGGCCGGGGTGCGCATCGCCTCGTGGTAGGCGCCGACCGTCGGCGGTTCGCCGACCGGGATCTCCGGGACGAACAGCAGGACCGCCACGAAGGAGAGCGCCGACAGCGCGGCCACGCCGAGCAGGGCCGGGCGCCAGCCCAGCGAGCCGCCGAGGAACGAGGCCAGCGGCACGCCGAGCACCGCGGCGGCCGTCATGCCGCCGAACACCGTGGCGAGGGCCCGCTGCCGGCGCTCGGGCGGCACGATCAGCGCGCCGGCCGCCGAGGCGCCGGGCCCGAAGACCGCGGCCCCCATCGCGCCGAGCACCCGGGTGACCGTGAGGAAGCCGTAGTTGGGCGCGAGGGCGCCGAGGGCCGCGCCGACGGTGAGCAGGCCGACGCCGACGAGCAGCACCCGCTTGCGGTTCCACCGGCGCAGCAGGATGGGGGCGGTGGGCGCGCAGACCGCGAAGGTCAGCGCGAAGACGGTGACCAGGATGCCCACCGTGGCCGGCTGGACGTGCAGGTCGTCGCCGATCGGGCCGTTCAGGCCGACGACCGCCAGCGAGATCGTCCCGAGGCTGAAGTAGCCGAGCGACAGGGAGAGCAGGGCGGGTAAGGCGTTGCGGGACGGCATCAAGCCACCTCCTCTTCGTCATCGGTGCCGGAAAGGCGGGAGCCGGAAAGTTCCATACGGCGAACCTAGAAACGCTCCGCGTCCCGCCGAGGCCGCTCCGGAAGGCCCTCCGGCACTCCCCCAGGTCCGTCGGCCTACTACGTCAGGTCGTCGTCGGGCCGTCGTCAGCCGTCGCCTGACCGTCGTCAGGCCGCCCCGAACGCCCGGTTCCGCAGGATCAGCGGCACCTGGCGCCCGGAGCTGATCAGCCAGTGCTCCACCGCGTTGACCAGCAGGAGCAGCACGGTGGTGACGGCGAGCGTGGCCACGCCCGGGAGCCGCCAGACCGGCAGGGCGAGGGCGAGCAGGGCGAGGCCGCAGTAGAAGCGGGTGGCGGACGCGGCGCCGAACATGCGGCGCCGGGTGTAGCAGAACGCCAGCATGAAGAGGGCGGCGCCGGACGGCAGCAGGGCGGCGCTCAGCCCGTCCGGGGTGTGCAGGGGGTGGCGGACGGTGCGGGTGGCGCCGACGGAGACCAGCAACAGCCCGACGACCAGCACCAGATGGCCGTAGCTGAGCACGTCGCGGACGACGACGGACGGGGTCGGATGGGTGCGCAGGGCGTGTGCGACGGCCGAGGCCACCAGGTGGAAGTAGAGCCACCACAGGGCGCAGCCGACCAGGAAGGCGAGGACGAGGGCGGTCAGTTCGGCCGGGGCGAGGGTGCCGGTGGCGGCGCCGGCGCCGACGGCGAAGACGTTCTCCCCGAGGGCGATCATCACGAACAGGCCGAACCGTTCGGGCAGATGGTTGACGCCGAACGCCAACTGGCGCAGATGGCCGCTGAGTACGACGGGCGCGGCGATCTCCGTCACGACGGCGCAGGTCCAGCAGACCTCGCGCCAGGGCGCCGGCACGGTTGCGCAGGCGAACAGGACCAGGGCGAAGGCGAGTCCGGCCCGGTAGGGGTGGATGGTGTAGAGGGCGCACTCCTTGCGGATCGCCTCCCCGATCAGCAGGCGCAGGGCGAGGTAGCTTCCGGAGTACAGCAGGGCCGCCTCCCGGTCCTCCAGGGCGAGCGGGGCGGCCACCGCCATGCCGTAGACGGCGAGGGCGGTCAGCAGCAGGAACACCCGTTGCAGGCTGGTCTCCAGCACGGCGTTCATCGCCATGACCACGTCCACCCAGGCCCACCAGAGCGGGACCAGCACGAGCAGGCATTCGCCCAGCACCGGCCAGCTCGGGTGCACGGCCACCGGGTGGGCGACCTGGCCCACGCCGAACGCGAGGACCAGGTCGAAGAAGAGTTCCGCCCAGGTGGTGCGGTCGCGCGCCGGAACGGCAGGAACGGTCGTCGTCGCTGCGGTTGCGTCGGTCATCCCTGTATGGGGACACGGCCTCCGCCCGCCGCCGGCGCGGGGTGGAAATCCGGCGCGTACTGCGCGAAGTCACGACGCCGGATGTCCCAACTCGGCCGCCCCGCCCGGCACCCGGCGCGCCCCGCCGTCACCCTTCGGACCAAATCGGGTTGCCCCTCTCCCGATCTGATGCTCCGTCAGCTACACCTGACGGTATGACAGACGACGCGACGCACGCAGCCGACACCCGCAGCGACCTGTACGCGGAACTGGCCGCCGTCGGCCCTTACGGAGCCGACCTCGGGCACGCGCTCATCACCATGGTCGAGCCGCACCCCGGCCACGAGCGCGCGTACAACCGCTGGTACGAGGACGACCACTTCATCGCCGGCGCGATGGCCATGCCGTGGATGTACGCAGGGCGCCGCTGGGTCGCCACCCGGGACCTCCAGCTCCTGCGCTACCCCGAGAAGTCTGCCGTCGCGCAGCCGGTGACCGCGGGCTGCTACATATCCGTCTACTGGATCACCGCCGGCCGCTACGCCGACCACATGCGGTGGACCGTCGGCATCAACAAGCGCCTCAACCGCGACCACCGGGTCTTCCAGGACCGTACGCACGTCTTCACCGCCTTCCAGGACCACGCCGGGACCGTCTACCGCGACGGCGACCAGGGTCCCCGTGACATCCACGCCCTCGACCACCCCTACGCCGGGCTCGTCGTCCAGGTCGTCGACGCCAGGTCCCCCGAGCAGCGCGCGGAACTGCTCGCCTGGCTGCGCGACGACCACCTTCCGAAACGGCTGGCCGGCTCCCCGGCGGCCATGGTGACCGTCTTCGCGCCGACACCGCTGCCCCTGGACCGGATGACCTACGTCAAGCAGGTCGAAGGGGTCGGGACCCGGCTGACCCTGCTGTGGTTCCTCCAGCAGGACCCCCGCGAGAGCTGGCGGGACCACTTCGCGGACCTGGACACGGCGGTGGCCGCTTCCGGCCTCGGTGACGTGCAGTTCGTCGCGCCGTTCATCCCCACGGTCCCGGGCACGGACCGTTACACGGACGAGCTGCGGTGAGCCCCTCAGATCCCGGGGTCGAGTTCCTGTTCGGCCCACACGGTTTTGCCGCCGCCCGTCAGGTACCTGGCTCCGTGGCGTCGGCAGAGCTGCGCGACGATGTAGAGGCCGCGGCCGCCTTCGTCGTTGGTGCACGCATGGCGCAGCCGGGGGAGGGTGTCGCTGGTGTCGGACACCTCGCAGGTCAGGACCTGGTGCCGGATCAGGCGCAGGCGGATCGGGCCGGTGGCGTGGCGGACGGCATTGGTGACCAGTTCGCTGATGATCAGCTCGGTGGATGCCTCCAGACGTTCCAGTCCCCACTGGGCCAGTCGTCGGGTGACCAAGGTGCGGGCACGGCGGACGACGGCCGGGTCGCTGGGCAGTTCCCAGCACGTGGTCTGTCCTGGGTCCAGCGCATGGGTCTGCGCGACGAGCAGGGTGACATCGTCGCCCGGCGACTGAGTCGGCATCGTCGCGATCACTGAGGAGCAGAGGTCTTCGAGAGACCGGCCGGGGCAGGCCAGGGCGCCGCCCAGGTGCTTCATGCCGGCGTCGATGTCGTGGTCGCGGTTCTCGATCAGGCCGTCGGTGTACAGGGCGAGCCTGCTGTCCTCGGGCAGATCCAGCTCGACGGCCTCGAAAGGGACCCCCAGCCCGACGCCGAGCGGCGTTCCGGAGGGCAGGTCGGGGAAGGCGACCTTGCCGTGGGGGCCGATGACCGCGGGCGGGGGGTGCCCGGCCCGTGCCATGGTGCACTTCCGGGTGACGGGGTCGTAGACGGCATACAGACAGGTCGCACCGGTGACGCGGGTCGGGTCCTGGGAGTCGGCGTCCTCCTCGGCCAGCCGCCGGACCGTGTCGTCGAGGTGGGTCAGCAGCTCGTCGGGGGGCAGGTCGAGATCCGCGAGCGTGTGCACCACGGTGCGGAGCCGGCCCATGGTCGCCGCCGCGTTGATGCCGTGACCCACCACGTCGCCCACGACGAGCGCTGTCCGGGCACCGGACAGGGGGATGACGTCGAACCAGTCGCCCCCGACGCCGTTGTCCGCATCGGCCGGCAGATAGCGTGAGGCCGTCTCGATGGCCGTGCCCTCCCTCAGACGCTGCGGGAGCAGGTCGCGTTGCAGGGTGAGGGCCGCACTGCGTTCCCGTGCGTAGCGGCGGGCGTTGTCCAGGGCGAGCGCCGTCCTGCTGACGAGTTCCTCGGCGAGGAGCAGGTCGTCCTCCTGGAACGGCGCGGGTTCCTCCGTGCGGATGAACACCGCCGTACCGAGGAAGGTGTGCCGGGTGCGGATCGGGACGACCAACAGGGAGTGCATGCCGTTCTCGCGCACGGTCCGCGCCCGGTCGGGGTCCCGGTCGAACCAGGTGCCCGGAGAGCGGTCCAGGACCGGTTCCAGATGGGAACGGCCGGAGGAAAGGACCTTCGTGAAGGGCGAGTCGGGTGGCACGGCGACCAGCTCACCGCGGGCCCACGGCGACTCGGGGACCCCTCGGTGGATCGAGGCGATGCCCGCGCGCCGGAGAATGCGGCGCTGGTCGTCCGACGGGCCGATGCGGGCGAAGGGTGCTTCGCCGAACTGGATCGACTCGGCCAGGTCGACGTTGACGTAGTCGGCCAGCAGGGGTACGGCGAGGTCCGCCAGCTCCTGACCGATCTGCATCACGTCCAGACTGTTCCCCGTGCGCGTGCTGGCCTCGCTGAGGATGGCCAGCCGCTCGCGCGCCCGCTGGCTGCCGGTGACGTCCACACTCGTGCAGCACACCCCCATGGCCCGGCCGTCGGCGCCCTGCAGGCAGAAGTACGAGGCCGCGATCGCATGCTCACGGCGCGGATCCCCCGGCGGCCACACGCGGTACTCGTGGACCGTGGTGACGCCGCTGTCCAGGACCTGCCGGATCACCCCCTCAAGCCTTTCGGCCTCGATGCCGGGCAGCGCCTCCGGGAGACGGCGTCCCAGCCGCCGACCGCGGGGAACGCCGTCCTGCCGCTCCATCGCGTCGTTGGTCCAGACACAGTGCAGGTCCCGGTCGTGAACCACGACGCCGATCGGTGTACGGGTGAGAAGTGAGTCCCGTACCCATCCGGTGGTCGCCACCGGGGAGAGCGAGGCGATGTCGGTGCCGGAGATGAGCCAGTGGATGTCCCGGTCCTTCCCCCACAGCAGTGAGAACCGCAGGCTCGCCTTGAGGGTATGGCCGTCGCGGTGCCGGACGGTCGCGGTGCCGGACCAGCCGCCCCGGGCCAGGCACTCCTCGTTCGACGCCCACTCCAGGAGTGTTCGGCGGGTGACCGGCAGGAGTGTGGAGACGGCCCGGCCGACCACTTCCGCGGCCGGGTGACCGACAAGCCGCTGGGCCGTACTCGTCCATCCCACCACCGTCCCCTCGGCGTCGATCATCGCGATGGCGGCGTCGGGCGTCTCCTGGGGGGCCAGTCGCTCACAGAGGCCGCCTTGAAACATCTCGGTCACCGATTCTCTCCCCTCACGTGGATTTCCAGGGGCCGTGCCGTCCGGATCGCGACAGTAAGAACGAGAGTAAGAGCGGGAAACGGGAGAGGTGCCGGATGTAAATCACCATCTTCTGGTTGCGGTTTGTGACATGGAAACAAATCGATCACCGCTCGGCGCCACCTTGTAGCCTTTGGGGCGTGGGCATGGAGATTCCGGAACCTGTACGAGAACTGTCCGTGAGTGCGGCGAACATAGAGTCACACCTCACGGAGATCTCGCACGACGTATGGGAACACCTGCTCATTGAAATCCCGCAGGTCAGGGGGGATGACGCCGTCGAGAGAATCCTGCTGGCGAGCGTCCAGGAAAATGTTGCCACTTTGCTGCACATCTTTGAGAACGATATCCCTCTGGAAAATCTTGAGGGGCTATCCGCAGCCAATGAGCATGCCAGGAGGCTGGCTCAGAGGGATGTCTCCGTCAGCGCATTGATCCGGGCCTACAGGATCGGGCACTGGCGTTTCCTGCAATGGTGCCTGGACGAGCTCGCCCGCCGGGGCGCCGACGACGTCGTCTCCGCCGCCGTCAACCGGCACATGCTGAAAGTGAGCTTCGATTACATCGACAGCATCACCGAGCATGTCATCGAGGTGTACCGCCTGGAGAGAGAACGCTGGCTGCTGAGCCGGCACGCCATGCGTTCCGCGCGCGTGCGGTCCATCCTGGCCGAGGAAGAGGTGGACCTCGACGCGGCGGAAACCGCTCTCGGCTACCGCCTGCGACAGCATCACCTCGGGCTGGTGGCGTGGCTGCCGGGGCTGGCCGGCGGCGCCGGGCTGGTCCGGCTCGACCGGCTCACGCACAGGATCGCAAAGGAACTCGACTGTCCCGCCGGACCGCTGTTCGTACCCCGGGACGAAGGGCTGGCCTGGGTCTGGCTGCCCTTCGGTGCACACGGCGAGGTCTCCTGGGAACTGCTGTCCGGTGTGGTCGAGAGCGGCGAGCCCTCCGCGCAGGTGTGCGCCGGAAGCGTGCAGCACGGGATCGAGGGGTTCCGCAGCACGAGCAGGGAGGCGCTACGCGCACAGGAGCTTGCCACGGCGGCGGATCCCGGCCACCGGTTCACCGCGTACCCCCAGGTCGCTCCCGTCGCGTTGATGTGCAGGAACCTCCCGGATCTGCGCACCTGGGTGGGGAGAGTCCTCGGGCCGCTGGCCGTCGACGACGAGCAGTGCGCACAGATGCGAGAGACCCTGCATGACTTCCTTGCGACCGGATGCAGTTACACCGCTACGGCAAGCAACGAGATCCTGCACAAGAACACCGTGCATTACCGCATCCGCAAGGCCGAGAGGATCATGGGCCACTCGGTCCGGGCAGGACATACCGATCTTGAGATCGCCCTGCTCGCCGTCAAGTACCTCGGCTCCACGGTCATGCAGCCGTCCGGAGACGGCACGAAGGTGCGCCGTCACGGTGGGAGTCCTCGGCATCGCGGCTGAGGGCGTGGGCGCCGTCAGGTGCGTCGGATGACCAGCACGGCCACGTCGTCGAGGTGGCCCACCGCGGCCGCGGCGTCGAGGATGCGGTCGGCGGTCTCCTCGGCGCTCAGTCTGTCGCGGAGGGCCGAGCCGGCCAGTGTTCCGGCCCGCTCCAGCCCGTCTTCCAGCGTGAGGCCCGGTCCTTCGACCACGCCGTCGGTGACCATGACCAGCGTGCTGTCCTTGTCCAGGGTGAAGGTCTCCTCGCGGTACTCGGTGTCGGGCATGACTCCCAGGACCGGCCCGCCCGACAGCTCGTGGATGCTGTGGCTGCCGTCCTGGCGCGCGCACAGCAACGGCACGTGGCCGGCGCTGGCGCCGGTGACCTGTCCGTTGTCCGGGTCGATGTGCAGCAAGGTGCAGCTGGCGAATCGTGTCGCGTGCATCGTGACGAGCAGGTCGTTGGTGCGCGTCAGCACGGTTGCGGGATCCGGTTCGTGGGCGGCGATCGTGCGTATGGAGGCGCGTACCTGTCCCATGGCCGCGGCGGCGTCCACGTCGTGCCCTTGGGCGTCGCCGATCTCCAGGGCGATCGCGCCGTCGGGCAGGACGAAGGCGTCGTACCAGTCTCCGCCGATGTCCAGCCCGTCCCGGCTGGGCCGGTAGCGGGCGGAGACCTCCAGGCCCGGGAGGTGCTCGGGCAGCGTGGGAAGCATGGTCTGCTGCAGTGCCGTGGCCAGCTCGACCCGTGCCTGCTGCAACCTGATGCGCCTCAGTGCCTGGCCTGCCAGGTCGGCCAGAGTGCCCATGAGGGTCCGCTCGTCCAAATGCGGCCGGTATCCGCTGCCGTAGGTCACCAGCCACGCCCCGAGTGGCTGGTCGCCGGTCTCGCTGAGGGGGGTGATGGACACGGCGTAGTCGGAGCCGAGTCGGCCGAGCCGCGGGAAGTCGACCCCGTGCGGCCAGCGGCGGAGGTAGTCCGCCTGGCCGAGGATGAGCTGCGGCCTGCCGGTGCGGATCGCATCGGTCAGGGCGCTCGGATGGTCCAGTGACAGGCCGTGCAGGACGTCGACCTCCCACATGGCTATCCCGGCATCGGTGGAGACGCGCAGCCGGCCTTCGTCGACGAGCGCGAGCAGGGCGCCGGTGGCGCCGAAGGTTGCGGCGAGCCGGGTCAGGGCGACCTGCTGCAGCTCCTGCTCCGTGGCTGCGGTGATCAGGGCGGAGGAGAAGTCGGCGACGTCCTTGGCGCGCTGTCGCTCGGCAGCCAGTGCGGCCAGCGCCTTCTCCCTGCGCTTCTCCTTCTTGGTGTCGTCGCGGAGCATTCCGAGGATCCGCTCGGGGCCGCCGTATCCCAGCTGGATCCGACGGGTCTGGGCGGCCAGTTGGTGCCAGCCCTCGTGCTGGGGGCGGTACCGCAACCTCACCCAGGGGGACTGCCGGGCGGAGACCGAGCGCAGGAGTTTCCGCAAGGCCTCCCGGTCGTCGGGGTGCACTGCCGAGATCACTGTGGAAAGCGGCGTAGTGGGATCCGGGAAGAGCACCGCCAGGGTGGGTGCGCCACCGAGCCACTCCAGCTGGTGGTCACAGGGTGAGTACATCCACAGACCGAGCTGGGCGGCCGTGGTGGCCAGCCGGAACGGGATCACCAGGCTGGCCAGGTCGTTTCGCGCATCCAGTGCGCGCACCCAGACCAGGTGCCCGTCACCGGCGGGATCCTCGACCATCCGCGCCTCGATCAAGCAGGCAACGGGTGCTTCGCCCGGCCCGGGGAAGTCCAGCACCCGCATCGCGACCGTCTTCGTCTTGGCGGCGTGGGCTACGAGGCCCTCGGCCGACATCCGCTGGTTTACGGGCCACATATGTCCGAAGTCACGTCCCAGGCACTGCTCCGCCGGCTTGCCCAGCGCGGTGGCCATCGCATCGTTGAGGCTGCGGATGACACCGTCAAGCGTCAGAAGAGACGCCGGGTCGTCCCCTCGGAGGAGTTCGTCCGAGTCGTCCATCTGCGGCTCCCTGGCACATACCGAAACAACCTCCAGCGCCATTTTCCCGCATTTCGCCGCGATGCGTCGATAAGGGGCATGTCCGACCGCCCGCGCAGGTCGACGGTGGCGTTGACGAGGGGTTCGGGCGTGGACGGGCAGTACCGGCAGCCCTCGACGGGGATCGCGCCCTCCGTTCTGCGCAGGGCGCCGACCGGACTCGTCGGGGGCGACGCCGAGGGAACATGCGTGGCGATCTGACGAGTGGCCAGTTCGCCTGACCTGAGCCGTCGTTGCCCGTGGGCAAGAGTCGGGCCGGCCGCCCGCCGCCCCGACCGCGTCGGCAGCTGATCGACGGTACGGCGGCGGACCATGGCGCCGGAATGCGCGGGCGTCCCCAGTGGCACTGCCCGGAGAACGGGACAAGCATGGAAATAGGGGGTGGACAACCGGAGTCATGCCTATAGAGGGGTTCTCATGCCGATACACACGCATCCTGTCCTGTTGGATCCGCTGACCAATCGGGGTACCGCTTTCACGGCGGAGGAGCGGGAGCGCCTCGGGCTGGCGGGCCGGTTGCCGGACGCTGTGCTCACCCTTGACCAGCAGGCGATTCGTGCCTACGAGCAGGTGCAGCAGGAGCCGACCGATCTGGCGATGTTCATCAATCTCGAGCAGGTGCACGACCGCAATGAGGTGCTGTACTACCGGCTGTTGCAAGATCACCTCGCCGAGTTGCTGCCGATCGTCTACGACCCGACCGTGGGTGAGGCGATCAAGCGGTACAGCCACGAGTACCGGAGCCCGCGCGGGGTGTTCCTGTCCATCGACCGGCCGCAGGATGTGCGCAGCTCGTTCGAGGCCCTTCAGCTCCACCGGGACGAGGTCGATCTGGTGGTGGTCACCGACGCCGAGGAGATCCTGGGTATCGGCGACTGGGGTGTGCAGGGCATCCAGATCTCGGTGGGCAAGCTCGCCGTCTACACCGCTGCGGCGGGGCTGCATCCCGCCCGCTGCGTGCCGGTGGTCATGGACGTCGGCACCGACAACGAGAACCTGCTGAATGATCCCCTCTACCTGGGCGTACGCCACAGCCGGGTGCGTGGGAAGGCGTACGACTCGTTCATCGAGAACTACCTGGAGACGGTCTCGGAGCTGTATCCGAACGCGCTGCTGCATTTCGAGGACTTCGGGCCGGGCAATGCCCGACGCATCCTGGAGACGTACGGGGACCGCTACCGGATGTTCAACGACGACATGCAGGGCACCGGGGCGATCACCCTGGCCGCCGCGGTGTCGGCGTTGAAGATCACCGGCGAGTCCTTCCGTGACCAGCGCGTCGTGGTCTTCGGCGCCGGCACGGCCGGGGTGGGCATCGCCGACCAGCTGCGTGACTCGATGGTCCGCGACGGACTGGAGCCCCAGGACGCCACCCGCCGGGTGTGGCTGGTCGACAAGCAGGGGCTGCTGGTCGAGGGCATGCCGGACCTGCGTGACTACCAGGCCCCCTACGCACGGCCGGCCCCGGAGGTGCAGGGCTGGGCGGACGGGGACATCGACCTGCTGACCACCGTCCGGCACGTCCACCCCACCATGCTGATCGGCACCTCGACCTCGCCGGGCGCCTTCGACAAGGAGGTCGTCACCGCGATGGCCGAGCATGTCGAGCGGCCGATCGTCTTCCCGCTGTCCAACCCCACGGAGAAGATCGAGGCCATGCCGGCCGACCTGCTGGCCTGGACCGACGGCAAGGTCCTGACGGCGACGGGCATCCCGGTCGACCCCGTCGAACACGGCGGAGTCCGCCACGTCATCGGGCAGGCCAACAACGCTCTGCTCTACCCCGGTCTGGGCCTGGGCACCGTCGTCGCCGGAGCCACCCGGCTCACCGCCGGGATGCTGCTCGCCGCCGCGGAGGCGGTGGCCGGGCAGGTCGACGCCAGGGCCCCGGGCGCGCCGCTGCTGCCGCCGGTGGCGAACCTGCGCGCTTCCTCGGCGACGGTAGCCGTGGCGGTGGTACGTGCGGCCGTCCAGGACAACGTCGCCACCCGCCGGCCGACCGATCTGGTCCAGGCCGTGCAGGACATCATGTGGCAGCCGGTCTACGGACCGCTGTCCGAGAAGGAGGCGTCGCCATGACCGCCGGCCACCAGGACGCCGCCGCCGGGCAGCCGCCGAAGCTGCTGGACATCCCGATCGGCATCACCGCCACGGGCACCCGCCGCGAAACGGACTCGATGGGCGCCGTCGAGGTGCCCGCCGACCGGTACTGGGGCGCCCAGACGCAGCGGTCCCTGATCCACTTCTCCATCGGCGACGACCGCATGCCGAAGGCCGTCTACCACGCGTACGGCTACGTCAAGAAGGCCGCCGCGCTCGTCAACGGGCGCGAGGGTCGCCTGCCCGGCTGGAAGGCCGACCTGATCGCCCGCGTCGCCGACGAGGTGATCTCCGGCTCGCTGGACGACCACTTCCCCCTGTACGTGTGGCAGACCGGGTCCGGCACGCAGAGCAACATGAACGTCAACGAGGTCATCAGCAACCGGGCGATCCAGCTGGTCGGCGGCACGCTGGGGTCCAAGACGCCCGTCCACCCCAACGACCACGTCAACATGGGACAGTCCTCCAACGACACCTTCCCCACCGCGATGCACATCGCCGCCGTCCGCGAGATCCACGAGCACATGCTCCCGAAGGTGCGGGACCTTCAACACGCCGTGGAGGCCAAGTCCCGAGTGTGGTGGGACATCGTCAAGATCGGACGCACCCACCTGGAGGACGCCGTCCCGCTGTCCGTGGGCCAGGAGTGGTCCGGCTACGCCGCCCAGGTCTCCGACGCCGTCGACCGCATCGAGGCCACCCTGCCGGGACTGTACGAACTGGCCGTAGGAGGGACCGCGGTCGGCACCGGTCTCAACGCCCCCGAGGGCTTCGGTGCCCAGGTGACGCAGGAGATCGCACGACTGGCCGGCTACCCGTTCACCACGGCCTCCAACTCCTTTGCCGCCCAGGGCAGCCTGGATGCCATGGTGGCGGCTTCGGCCGGACTGAGGGCGCTCGCCGTGCCGTTGATGAAGATCGCCAACGACATCCGCTGGCTCGCCTCCGGCCCCCGCTGCGGCATCAGTGAACTCGCCCTGCCCGCCAACGAGCCGGGCAGTTCCATCATGCCCGGCAAGGTCAACCCGACCCAGTGCGAAGCGATGCTCATGGTCTGCATCCAAGTCCTCGCCGAGGACAGCGCCATCGCCTTCGCCGGCACCCAGGGCAACTTCGAACTCAATGCCATGCGGCCCGTCATCATCAACAACTTCCTGCACTCCGCCCGCATTCTCGGAGACGCCGGCGAGAAGCTGCGCACCTTCTGCATCGAAGGCGTCGAGCTGCACCGCCAACAGATCGACGACTACCTCTCCCGCTCCTTGATGCTCGTCACCGCGCTCTCGCCGGAGATCGGCTACGACAAGGCCAGCCGGATCGCGCACAAGGCGGAGGACGAGGGGACCACACTGCGCGAAGCCGCCCTTGCCACCGGCTACATCACGGCACAGGACTTCGACCGGATCGTCGACCCCAGGAAAATGGTGCACCTCACGGCGAGTTCGGCGTAGACGTCACCGCGGGTGCCGTCGCTCATGCGGTTCCCCTTTCCGGTGGCCGCCCCTACCCTGACGCTCCGTCAGACAAAGCGTCAGGGTTCAGGAGGCTTCCATGTCGCTGCTCGCGGGCAAGACCGTCGTCGTCTCGGGAGTCGGCGCCGGGCTCGGGCACCAGGTCGCGGCGGCCGTCGTGCGGGACGGCGGGAACGCGGTGCTGGGCGCTCGGACCGAGGCGAACCTCGCGAAGAGCGCGGCCGGGATCGATCCGGAGGGCACCCGGACCGCGTTCCTGCCCACCGACATCACCGACGAGGGCCAGTGCGAGGCGCTGGCCGCGCTGGCCGGGGAGCGGTTCGGCGGGGTCGACTCGGTGGTCCATGTCGCCGCCTGGGACTCCTACTTCGGCGGGGTCGAGGACGCCGACTTCGCGACCTGGTCCTCGGTGATCGACGTGAACCTGCTGGGGACGCTGCGGATGACCCGGGCGTGCCTGCCGGGGATGAAGGCCGCGGGGGGCGGCTCGGTCGTCTTCATCGGCACCCAGTCCGCCGTCGCCGCGCCCTCACAGGTGAGGCAGGCCGCGTACGCCGCCTCCAAGGGTGCGCTGACCAGCGCGATGTACTCGCTGGCCCGGGAGCTGGGACCGCACCGGATCCGGGTCAACACGGTGCTGCCGGGCTGGATGTGGGGGCCGCCGGTGCAGGCGTACGTCCAGTTCACCGCGCACACGGAAGGGGTGCCGGAGGACGAGGTGCTGGGCCGGCTGACCGGGCGGATGGCGCTGCCGGAGCTGGCGACGGACGGGGACGTGGCGGACGCGGCGGTGTTCCTGGCGTCGGACCGGGCGCGGGCCATCACGGGCCAGTCGCTGCTGGTCAACGCGGGGGAGCTGATGCGCTGAGGGGTCATGCACGGACCATCGAGTAGTTCATACTCATGAACCAAGGTCAGGAAGACGAACGATTTTACTTTCCCTTGACCTTACGCCCGCTTGTCGTGCCCGCGCAACGGAACCCACGATGAGCGGGCACTTCGCGGCCTTCCCCGTCCCC
This sequence comes from Streptomyces sp. NPDC001980, assembly GCF_040296885.1. Taxonomy (NCBI): domain Bacteria; kingdom Bacillati; phylum Actinomycetota; class Actinomycetes; order Kitasatosporales; family Streptomycetaceae; genus Streptomyces; species Streptomyces sp. NPDC001980. The sequence goes on from NZ_JBEOYD010000003.1 coordinate 57,463, forward strand.
ACTCCGCTTATGCGAAGTGCCAGCCAGCTGAGCGGAGTTCAGTAGGCGGACCCTGGAAGGGGGGCGCATGAACGGGCTCGACTGGGCCGTGCTCATCGGCTACTTCGGTGTGATGGTCGCGATCGGCGTCTGGTCGCACAAACGCGTGGACAACGTCAGTGACTTCTTCACCGCGGGCGGCAAGATGCCCTGGTGGCTGTCCGGCATCTCGCACCACATGTCGGGCTACAGCGCGGTGATGTTCACGGGGTACGCGGGCATCGCCTACACCTACGGCGTGACGTCCTTCGTCACCTGGTCCTTCCCGATCGCGCTCGGCATCGCGATCGGCTCGAAACTCTTCGCCCCGCGCATCAACCGGCTCCGCTCCCGCCTGCACGTGGCGTCCCCCCTCGAATACCTGAAGAGCCGCTACAACCTCTCCACCCAGCAGGCGCTGGCCTGGTCCGGCATGCTGCTGAAGATCGTGGACGTGGCCGCGAAGTGGGCGGCGATCGCCACCCTGCTGTCGGTGTTCACCGGGGTCTCCCTCAACCAGGGCATCTTCATCACCGGCGCGATCACGGCGGTCTACTGCACGATCGGCGGCCTGTGGGCGGACGCGCTCACCGAGCTCGGCCAGTTCATCATCCAGCTCCTGGCCGGCATCTCGATGTTCGTGGCCGTCGTCCTGAAGCTGAACGACAAGGGCATCGGCTTCTTCGACGCCTGGGACCAGCCGGCCCTGCACGGCCACGGCAAGCCGCTGGTCGGCCCCTACGGCACGGTCTTCCTGCTCGCCTTCCTCTTCATCAAGCTCTTCGAGTACAACGGCGGCATGCTCAACCAGGCCCAGCGCTACATGGCGACGGGCAGCCCGAAGGAGGCCGAGCGCAGCGCCCGCCTGTCCGCCGCCCTCTGGCTGGTCTGGCCGGTGGTCCTGTTCTTCCCCATGTGGATGTCGCCGCTCCTGGTCCACGCCCAGAAGCCGGACGGCTCCGACTCCTACGGCCTGATGACCGAACAGCTCCTCCCGCACGGCCTGCTGGGCCTGGTCGTCGTCGGCTTCTTCTCCCACACGATGGCGATGTGCTCCTCCGACGCCAACGCGATCGCGGCCGTCTTCACCCGTGACGTGGCCCCGGTCCTCTCGCAGCGGGCACGGGCCTGGAACGAACGCTCGGGCCTGATCGCGGCCCGCGTCACCACGGTCGTCTTCCTGGGCCTGTCGATGACAGTCGCCACCCAGATCAACTCCCCCACCTTCAAGGACATCATCACCGTGGTCATCAAGTGGGTGGCCGGTCTGATGGGCCCGATCGCGATCCCGATGATGCTGGGCCTGCTCCGCCCGTTCCGCCGTTCCGGCCCGACGGCCGCGCTCACCAGCTGGGCGGCGGGCCTGTTGGCCTTCTGGCTGGTGAACTACCCGATCAACTGGAACGTGGACGGCGGGGTACCGCTCCAGTACCAGGTCTCGGTCCCGCTGGCCGTCTCCCTCGTCCTCTACATCCTCATCGGCTACCTGAAGCCGGAGGACACCCCGGAACGCCTGGCGATCATCGAGCGCGTCAACACGGACGGGGACAGCGCGGCCGCGGCGGTCCCGGTCCCGGCACAGGCGGGCGGCGGCGACGCCGTGGGGTCGCCGGTCAAGGACTGACCGACGGCAACCGGCATACGAAGCACGCGACTCGGCCCGCCCCCGTGGCGGGCCGAGTCGTGGGTACGGTCACCAGGAGCCCCGGGCCCAAGCGCTCCGCTGGAAGTGCCGCGATGTGCCGTCTGCCGACTGCGACGCCGTCGTGGCTGGTCGCGCAGTTCCTCCCCCAGCCTTCGGCCGGGGGGGGGGTACCCCCAGCGGCCCTTACGGGGCGCTGCCGAACCGCAGCGTTCGACGGACCCGCTTGGTCATGTGTACGGCCCACCGCGCCCCGCCGCCTCACTCGTTGTGCAGCGCCTCCGCGACCGTGAGCCGTGCCGCGCCCCGGGCCGGCAGGTACGCCCCCAGCACCGCGATCGCGAGGCCCGACAGGGCCAGCAGGGTCAGGACCCCGGCCCGCCAGACGTCCGTCAGGGAGGAGGGCAGGACGATGTCCACGGCATTCGCCATGCGCGGCATCACCAGGTCGTAGCCCGCGATGCCCAGCGGGACGCCGACCAGGGAACCGATCACCCCCAGCACCCCCATCGAGGTCACCGTCATCACCGTGACCTGGCGTGGCGTCATGCCGATGGACTTGAGCATGCCCAGGACGCGGCGGCGGTCGCGGGTGTCGAGGACGACCGTGTTGAACACACCCAGCGCGGCCACCACGGCGAGCATGGCGGTGAGGAGCGTCGCGGAGCCGATGATGGTCTCGGCGCCGCTGTTGGAGCCGCTCACCACCGGATCGATGCCGGGGTCCAGGGCGCGTGCCGCCCGCGCGTAGCCGGCCGGGTCGGCGCCGTCGCGGAGCTTCACGTGGTAGGCGATGGGCCTCTCCCCCGCGGCGAGCGCCGTGAACGAGGACCAGTCGCCGACGAGCAGCCGGCCGTCGGTCTCCATGGTCTCGCCGACGACGCTCACCCGCTCCCGGCGGTCGCCCTTCTCCACCACGAGCCGGTCCCCGACGCGCAGGCCGTGCCGGCGCAGGAACGCCGAGGAGGCCACCACCTCGCCGCTGCCGTGGTTCCACCGGCCCTCGGTGAGCACGTCGCCGAGCCGCGGCAGGTCACCGCGGCGGCCCTCGAACATCACCGGCTGCACGGATCCGGCGATGTGCGCCTCGACGTCCCCCCGCGCGGTGACCTTGCTCGCGCCCGGCAACGAACGGAGCATCGCGTCGAGTTGACGGTCCCCGTGCTCGGCCTCCACGACCCTGCCGTGGCTGACCCGGCTCGCGTACACCGTCACGTCGTAGTCGTTACCGGTCTCCCCGAACCTGGTCATCGTCGTGGCCAGGCCGGTCGCGAACGTCACCGTGGCCACCCCCAGGACCACGGCGGCCAGCGTGAGACCGCTGCGCCCCGGCCGGGCGAACGGCAGGCCCGCCCCCAGGCTCACCGACCGGGGCAGCCGGGTGCCGGCCAGCGCCCGCTGGAGTCCCAGCGCCCGCCCGGCGCGCGGGGCGGTGCCCGCGCTGATCGCCCGCGCCGCGGACAGCCGGTGCGCGCGCGACGCGGGGACCAGCGCGGCGGCCATGCAGACGGCGGGCATCCCGAGCAGGGCGACGGCGTTCACCCAGGGCGCGATGCCGACGCTGCGGTGCAGTATCCCCGCGTCGAGTCCCGTGAACACGAACCGCAGGAAGGGCCGCGCGAGGACGTTCCCGACCAACGTGCCGAGGGCGCAGCCCACGACCGCGGGCACCGAGACCATGGTGAGGTAGACGGCGACCACCTGGCCGGGGGTGAACCCCAGGGCCTTGAGGATGCCGATGTGCCGGAAGCCGGAGATCACCGCGCCGCTCACCACGTTGGCCACGATGAGCACGGCCACGACGACGCCGAGGAAGCCGAAGGCCATCAGGTACTGGGCGTAGGCCCGGGCCGTCGCGCCGATCTGCTCCTTGAGGGTGAGATACGTCTGGGAGGCGGTGAGCGCGTCCTTCGGCAGCTCCGAGGTGACCGTCGACAGTTCCGCGCGGAGCCGGCTCTGCGACGACGCGTCCGTGAAGCGGAACAGCATCTGGGTGGCCGTCGGCCGCAGGGCCGTCATCTGGGCCGGTGCGACCCAGGCGTCCGCGGTGCGGCTCATCTCGTAGCCGTACCCGACGATGGTGAGGACGGTGCCCGAGGGCAGCCGGATCCGCTGCCCGAGAGCGGTCCGCCAGTCCGGCTGCCGGTTCAGGACGACCTCGCCCGGCCGCGCGGCCCACCGGCCTGCCCACAGGTCCACCCGGTCCACCGGCCCCCCGGGACCGGGACGGCCCACGATCGTGACCGCGCCCGCGAGTTCCCGGTTGCCGGCGTCCGCCGGCAGGTCGACGGCGGCCTGGGCGAAGGGCCCGGCGACGGCCTCGGCCCCGGAGTCGCGGGCGGCCTGCCGCAACCGCGCGTCCGACACCTTCGCCGGGTCGAACGCGGCGACGACATGCGGCCCGTGCTCCTTGGCGAAGGCCCTGTCGAACGGCGCGGACGCCGAGTCGACCAGACCCAGCGCGACCACGATCGCCCCGGTCGAGGTCAGCGTCACCAGCCAGATGACGAGGGTCTGCAGCCGGCGCCGTCGCACGGCCGCGCGGGCGGCGCACCACACCGCCCTCATGCGGACGGCTCCAGGGTGTGTTCGCCGGCCACCCGGCCGTCGGCGAGCAGGACCAGCCGGCTCGCGCAGCGCCGCGCGAGGTGCTCGTCGTGTGTCACCAGGATCAGCGTCTGGCCGATCTGGTTGAGGTCGAGCAGCAAGTCCATCACCTGCTCGCCGGCCCGGCTGTCCAGGGCGCCGGTCGGCTCGTCGGCCAGCAGCAGGGCGGGGCGGTTCATCAACGCCCGTGCCACGGCCACGCGTTGCCGCTCCCCGCCGCTCAGCACGGCGGGGTAGGCGTTGCGGCGGTCGGCGATGCCCAGTTCCTCGAAGAGTTCGAGCGCGCGGCGGCGGGCCTGCCGGACCGGGGAACCGGTCAGCTGCGCGGCCAGCGCCACGTTGTCCAGGGCGGTCAGGTCGTCGACCAGGTTGAAGAACTGGAAGATCATGCCGATGCGCCGCCGCCGGTACAGGGCGAGGCCCTTCTCACTGAGGCTGCCCACGTCCTCGCCGTGCACGACGACCGTGCCCTCCGTCGGCCGGTCGAGGCCGGAAACCATGTTGAGCAGCGTGGACTTGCCGCACCCGGAGGCCCCCATCACGGCGACCGCCTCGCCTGCCCGGATCCGCAACGACACCCCGTCCAGGGCCGTCGTCCCGCCGTACTCCTTGCGCACACCGTCGAGTCGTACGACGGTCTCGCCTCCGCTGTCGTCAGTGACCATGCACCGGACGCTAGGACGGAAGGGGGCGCCCGGGCATCCGCCCCCGGGTTGCACTCGGCCGGCGTCTCATCCTGGAGGTGCAGGGTCCGGGTCCTACCGGCCGATGCGCCCGCGTCGGCGGTCTGCGAGAGTGAACCCCGTGTCGGAGCAGGGGACTTACGTGCTGGTGGCGGCGCTGGGAGCGGCGGGCGCGGCCGTCGGCTGGCTGACCGTGGCACTGCTGCGCACCCGCCGCCGGTGGCAGGCCGTCGCAGGAGACCGCGGCTGGCTTCTGGAACGGGAGCGGAAGAGCGCGGCGGACGCCGCCGTGGCGGCCGAACGCGACCGTATCGCCCGGGAGTTGCACGACATCGTCAGCCACAACGTGAGCCTCATGGTGGTCCAGGCGGGCGCCGCCCGGGAGGTGCTCGGCACGATGCCGGACGAGGCCGCGGCGGCACTGCGGGCCGTGGAGGACGCGGGACGCGGGGCGATGACGGACCTACGGCACCTGCTGGGCCTGCTGGCGCCGTCCCAGCACGGCACCGACCCGGACTACGACGACCTGGTCGGACTCGCGGAGGGCGACGGCACCGGACCGGGAGCGACCGGACCGGCACCGCAGCCCGGCCTCGACCGGCTCGGCCCGCTGGTGGACCGGATCTCGTTCGCCGGGCTGCCCGTGGAGGTGCGGATCTCCGGCGAGCCGCGCCCGCTGCCCCAGGGCGTCGACGTGACCGCCTACCGCATCGTCCAGGAGGCGCTGACCAACGCGCTCCGGCACGGCGAGGACGGCGGCACGGCCCAGGTGACCGTGCGCTACGCGGACCACGCGCTGCGCGTGGAGGTCCTGAACACCGGCCCGAGCGTGCTGACCGGCGGGGGACCGGCGGGACCTGCGCGGCCGGTACCGCGGCGCGGCCCCGGCACGGGCCGCGGACTGCTCGGCCTGCGGGAGCGGGTGGCGGTGTACGGCGGGGACCTGGACGCCCGGCGCCGCCTCGGCGGCGGCTACCGGGTCCGGGCCCGCATCCCCCTGGACCGCCCGTGACGGCGGTCGGCGGCTCCGGACAGCCGCCCCGGGTCCTGATCGCCGACGACCAGACCCTGATCCGCACCGGTTTCCGGCTGATCCTCACCGCCCGCGGCATCGAGGTCGTGGGCGAGGCGTCGGACGGCGCGGAGGCGGTGGCGGCGGCCCGCAGGCTCAGGCCGGACGTCGTCCTCATGGACATCCGGATGCCGAACCTGGACGGCCTGGAGGCCACCCGCCTGATCCTGGACCGGCTCCCGGAGTGCCGGATCCTGATCCTGACCACCTTCGACCTGGACCGCTACGTGTACACGGCGCTCTCGGCCGGGGCGAGCGGTTTCCTCCTCAAGGACGTCACACCGGAACACCTGGCGGCGGCCGTACGGCTGGTCGGCACCGGCGACGCCCTGCTCGCCCCGTCGATCACCAGACGCCTGGTGGAACGCTTCGCCGCCGAGCCCGGCCGGGCCCCCGCCGTGCACACCGATCTGACCGCGCTGACCCCCCGCGAGCTGGAGGTCCTCACCCTGCTGGGCCGCGGCCTGTCCAACACCCAGCTGGCCGCCGAACTGACCCTGAGCGAGGCCACGGTGAAGTCCCACGTGGCCCGGATCTTCGCCAAGCTGGGGCTGCGGGACCGCGCCCAGGCGGTCGTGGTCGCCTACGAGACCGGGCTGGTGAGGGCCGGTGACTCCGGTACCGCTGGGACAGGACCCGCGGGGCCTGCCTAACGCGGATACCGAGCCAGCCACCCCGGTGACGCGCCCACCGGACTGTGCAGGGCCGGCCCCTGGGTCATCTCCATCGCGAAGTCGTCGGCGAGTTCGAGGACGGTCTGGCGGCCCTCCAGTTCGGCCACCCAGGCCGGCGGGAGGGCCGTCTCGCCGTGCAGGGCGCCGAGCAGGCCGCCGGTGAGGGCGCCGGCGACGGCGGAGGGTCCGGCCTGGTTGACGGCGAGGCACAGCCCGTGCCGTACGTCCTCGCCGACGAGGGCGCAGTACACCGCCGCGGCCAGCATCCCGTCCGCCGCCCCGTCCCCGGTCAGTTCCTCGACCCGGGCCGGGGAGGGCATCCCCTGCCGTACGGCACCGAGCGCGTGCTGGAGCGCGTCGGAGACGGGCTGGTGGCCGGGCCAGGCGGCGAGCAGGGCCAGCGCCCGCTGCACGGCGCCGTCCAGCGAGTCCCCGCGGGCCAGCGCGTGCACGATCACCGCGTACGCGCCCGCCGAGAGGCAGGCGGTCGGATGCCCGTGCGTCTGCGCCGCGCACTCCACGGCCAGCTGGACGACGAGCTGCGGCTCCCAGCCGACGAGCAGCCCGAACGGAGCCGACCGCGCGACGGCCTCCGGCCCCATGTCGTCCGGGTTCTTCGGCGACTCCAGCGTCCCCATCTTCTCGTCCCCGAGCCCGAGCAGCAGCGCGCGGGTCGGCTCCCGCCGCGCGTAGAGCCACTCCTCCCGCGCCAGCCACCCGTCCTCCGCCCGCCGCTCGTCCGGCCCCCAGTCCCGCTGGGTGGCCGCCCACCGCAGATAGGCCCGGTGCAGGTCGGTGGGCGGGTGCCAGGCTCCCGTGTCCCTGCGCACCTGGGCTCTTATCAGCCCGTCCACGGTGAAGAGGGTGAGCTGCGTGTGATGGGTCACGGTCCCGCGCCGCCCGTACCCGAACCCGAGATCGACCAGCCCCTCGGGCCCGTAGGCCGCCCGGATCTCCTCCAGCGTCAGCCCGTCCACGGGCCCGCCGAGCGCGTCCCCCACGGCGGTGCCGAGGAGCGTCCCGCGCACCCTGCTCCGGAAGTCCTGCTGTTCGACCCGGCCCCAGACGGCACCCAACGTCGCACTCACCACCATGACCTCCCCACGGGCACCGTCCGTACATACGAGCGGTCAGCACTGTAATCGACCGGGAACGGTCCGTTCGGGGGACAGTTAGGTATGCGAAGTGTGGGTTGTGTGGCCCCGAGTGGCCGGTTTCAGGCCAGACGCCCCGGCGTGTGCGGCTGCACTCCGGCGTGCCCGGCCAGGGGCCCGCGCCCGGCCAATACAGTGAAACCCCCACAGTACGGATGTAATGCCGCATTCGCGCGGCGAGCATGTCCCTTGAGCCGTTGACAACAACGTGGAAGGGACATCCATGGCCGACAGCAAGACCGAGAAAGCCAGGAAAGCCGCCGGGTCGATCGGACTCGTGACCCCGCTGAGCGGGCCGGCAGCCCCCCAGGCGCCCGCGCCCGACGAGGTGTGGCAGCTGCCGGGCGGCAGCGCCCGGGTGTACTACGGCGAGCGCCAGAATGGCGTGGCCCGGCCGGTCGTCCTGGCCGACGGGTTCAACCTCGGGCCGACCGACTTCGACTGGCTCTGGGACGGGCTGGAGAACGGGCGGTTCCCGTTCGTCAGCGAGCTGCGGCGCCGCGGGCGCACGCTGGTCCTCGTCGGGTTCGACGAGCGCAGCGAGTCGATCGTCCGCAACGCCGAGACGATGATGGCCGCCATCATGCGGACCATCGCCGAGCAGCTGGACGACACCCGGCTGCTCGTCGGCGGGTTCAGCATGGGCGGCATCGTCGCCCGGTACGCGCTGGCGAAGATGGAATTGCAGCGCATGGACCACCGGGTCAGCTGTTACGTGTCGTTCGACAGCCCGCACCGGGGGGCGTGGGTACCGATCGGGCTCCAGGCCTTCGCGCACTACCTCGCCCAGGTCGACGACACCTACCTGCGGCAGATCAGCAGCCCGGCCTCGCAGCAGATGCTCTGGCGGTACCTGGACGGTGTGAACGGCACACCGCAGGAGAGCCCGCTGCGCACGGAGTTCAAGGAGCAGCTCCAAAAGGTCGGCGGCTGGCCCCGGATCCCCCGTCTGATGGGAGTGTCCAGCGGACGCGGCGACGGCGTGGGCAACGGCGTCGGGGCCGGTGCGAAGACGCTGAGCTGTGCCGGGCCGCTCTTCGACGGCACGTACTTCCTCGCCCAGCCGCAGGGCGACCCGGCGGAGGTGGCCGTGCTGAACGGCGTCCTCGGCGGTCCGCACACGATCACCACGGGCGGTTTCCCCGAACTGGACGGGGCGCCGGGCGGGACGCTCGAATCGTTCGGCCTCCTCGGCGACACCCTCACCGCCTTCGGCGAGCGCGTCGAGATGCCCCACCGGTCCGTGTGCTTCGTGCCGTCCGTCAGCGCGGTCGCCATCCGCGACCTGGGCGAGCAGAAGGACCTGTACGTCAACATCGACGAGCTGCCGCCGGAGGAGTCCGAACTCGACGACTTCCTGCTCTCCGCGGACAACGACCCGCACACCCTCATGACCCCCGAGATCGGCGAGTGGGTCCTCGACCGGCTGCCCGACTGAGTCTCAGGCCGCTCTCCCCGACCGCGCCCGGCAGTCACGGCAGCGGCCGGGGAGAGCCGCCCGGAACCCGCGTTCGCAGCCGTCGCAGTTCTGCATGGGGTCGGGGCGGAGGGCCGGGGGTGAGGGCGGTGCGGGGGCCCGGAGGGGGAGGGCCGGGGGCAGGCGGTCGCCGAGGCGGTGGGCGAGGAAGGCCGCCGGGTGCTTGATCGGGTCCTGCGGCAGGCCGCTCGTCAGGGTCCGCTCCACGACGGTGGCGGGCACACCCCGCTCCAGCCACGCGGAGACCTCCGGCACCAGCCGCCGTACGTCACGTTCGGACAGCAGCAGGCGGGAGTCATAGGTCCGCAGGCGGGTGAGGAGGTCGGCGGCCGGGGTCCCGGGGGCGGAGTCCTTCGGTGTCGGCGCCGGGGCCTGCGGCTCGGCAGCGGGAACCGAGGCGGTCCTGTTCGGCTTGTTGTACGAGGTCGTCCGGGTCCTCACTTGCCCCGATTGAAGACGCTCCCTGGCACGCGTGAGGTATCCGTGTTCCTCCAGCTCCCGGAGCGCGGCGGCGATCCGGATCTCCCCCTCGGGGAACTTCGCCGCCAGCGTCTTGATGCCGATCGGCGCCCCGGCGGGCAGCGACTGGATGTGGACCGCGAGGCCGATCGCCATCAGCGACAACTCGGGGTGCTGGAGGAGGTGATTGCCGACCACCGTGAAGTTCTCGGTGTGAGGTTCATTCACGTGGATGACACCGGAGTGGGAATGCCGGGTCTTGGCGGACTTGGGCGCGCTAGGGTTCTTCTCAGTCATCGGAAGCTGCTGCTCTCGCCTCAGTCATCGGGAAGCAGCTGCTTCCCGATGATCAGGCCCTCGCAGTGGGATGGCAGTCCCGGCGGGGGCCGAAGTATGTACGGACTTGCTGCGGCAGACGCTGCCGCACAACTGCCCCTCCACGCCAGCTGAGTTCGGCATATTCACTCCGGCGGGTGATCGACGGGGACGGTAGGGGCGGGTTGGGTTCTTTCCCCGGTTCTTTGGTCTTTGACGTCGGGAACGACCGGGTCATGGGTCCTCGCGACCCGGTGCCCCCAGCTCCGCCCAGACGACCTTGCAGCCGGCCGGTGCCAGGTCCACGCCCCAACGCTCCGCGTACGCCGCCACGATCAGCAGACCGCGCCCCGATTCCGCGTCGGCGGTCGCCGGATCGTGGAGGCGCGGGACGCGGTCGCCCCGGGCGTCGGCCACCTCGATACGGAGGGTGCGGTCGGCGTGCAGCCGCAGCCCGAGCCGGAAGTCCCGTCCCGCCACGCGTCCGTGCAGCACCGCGTTCGACGCCAGCTCGGCCACCACCTGCGTCGCCGTCTCCGCGAACGGCACACCCCAGTCGTCCAGTTGGCGCTCGGTGAGCAGCCGCGCCAGTCGAGCACCTCTTCGAGTGGCGGACAGCTGAACCGTGAAGAGGCGCGTGGGGGTGGCGACTTGCGGGAGGGATTTCTGGTTCATGTCACCCAGCGTGGTCGCCCTTTCCTACCCTGAACAGCAACGACCCCGGCACAGAGCGTGACTGTCCGGGTGCCGGGCGGGGTCGTACGGGTCGTACGTCGGAAGGGGCGGATGTGGAGGACGAGGAGGCCGAGGCCGTACTCAGGGCGGTCGGGCGGCAGATCAAGGCGTGGCGTGAGGCCGCCGGGCTGCGACAGGGCGAACTCGGCGCCGCCATCGGTTACAGCGAGGAGATGGTGTCGGCCGTGGAGCGGGGACGGCGGATCCCCAAGCCCGACTTCCTGGAGAAGGCCGATGAGGTGCTGGGGGCGAGCGGGAAGCTCGCGTTCATGAAGGAGGACGTGGAGCGGGCCCGGTATCCGAAGAAGGTTCGGGATCTGGCGAAGTTGGAGGAGGAAGCGGTCGAACTCGGGGCGTACGCCAACCACAACATGCACGGGTTGCTCCAGACACCGGAGTACGCAAGGGCGCTGTTCGCCATGCGCCGGCCCGCATATCCGGAGGATGAGCTCGAACGCCAGGTCGCCGCACGTATGGCACGCCGAGGTGTCTTCGATCGGGTTCCCCTACCGCTGCTCACCTTTGTCCAGGAAGAGGTGACACTGCGTCGGCCGATCGGAGGCAGAATGGTGCTGCGCCAACAGCTCGAACACCTGCTGCAACTCGGCAGGTTGAGGCACGTGGAAATCCAGGTGATGCCCACGGATCGCGAGGATCACGCAGGCATGGGCGGACCGATCCGACTGCTCAAGCTCCAGGACGGCAAGACCCTCGGGCACTCGGAGGCCCAGCTGCACAGTCGCGTGATCAGTGATCCACGAGAAGTCCAGATCCTGGAGATGCGCTATGGAATGATCCGGGCGCAGGCCCTCCCGCCACGGGAGTCACTGACATTCATCGAGAAAGTGCTGGGAGAAGAAGCATGACCCCCAACGCGCTGGACTGGTTCAAGAGCAGCTACAGCAGCAACGACGGCCCTGATTGCGTCGAGGTCGCCATATCCCCCGTCACCACCACCGTCCACGTCCGTGACTCCAAGGACAAGGACGGCGCTCGGCTCGCGTTCGGGGCCGCCTCATGGACGTCGTTCTGCTCCGCGACGCAGGAGCTGTCCGCCCGGTAGCGCTGCGCACCTGCGGGCTGCCGCAGCGGCTCGGGGCGCGGGGGAAAGTTCGGTGACACAGGGGACGGCTCCTCACCCGGGCGGCCCGGGTGAGAAGCCCTCGGCTCAGCTCTGGCAGCCAGGCAGCCGCTCTTACGCAGTCGTTGATCAGCTCTTGTCGGCCGGTACGGGTTCGGCGGCGACGGGAGCCGTTCGGTCGTCCGTGGTGCGTGGGGGCAGGGAGTCGCCCTCGATGTCCACGTTCGGCACGGCGCGGTCCAGCCACCTGGGCAGGGCCCAGGCGTGGCGGCCGAGCAGGCTCAGTACCGCGGGGACGATGGTGAGGCGGACCACGAAGGCGTCGATGAGGACGCCGACGGTCAGCGCGAAGCCGATCGTCTTGACGGTCGGGTCGTGGTTGAAGATGAAGCCGCCGAAGACGGCCGCCATGATGAGGGCCGCCGCGGTGACGACCCGGCCGCTGCGCTCCACGCCGTGCTCGACGGCGGCCCGCGCGTCCCGGTGGTGGTGGAAGTGCTCCCGCATCCGGCTGACCAGGAACACCTCGTAGTCCATCGCGAGGCCGAACAGGACGCCGATCAGCAGGACCGGCACGAAGCAGGCGATCGGGGCCGCCGCCGCGACCTGGAACAGTCCGGTGAGGTGGCCGTCCTGGAAGACCCAGACGACCGCGCCGAGGCCGGCCGCGATGGACAGCAGGAAGCCGAGAACGGCCTTGAGGGGCACCAGGATCGAGCGGAAGGCCAGCATCAGCAGGAGCAGCGCGAGCACCACGATGATCGTGACGAACAGCGGCAGCGCCGCGGACAGCTTCGCCGACACGTCGATTCCGGCGGCGGTCGCACCGGCGACGTAGGCCGTGCCGCCCGCGTCGGTCACCGGGCTCACCGCACGGTCGCGCAGCCGGTGCACCAGGTCGGTGGTCTTCTGGTCGTCGGGGCCGGTCTTCGGTACGACGCCGAGGACGGTGATCGCCCCGTCCTCGGTGGCCGTGGGCGGGGCCACGGTCGCGATGTCCGGGTCCTTGCCGACGGTGTCGGCTACCTGCTCGACGACCGTCTCGCGCTGCGCGGCCGGTATGCGGGTGCCGTCGACGACGACCACGAGGGTCGCGTTGAAGCCGGGACCGAAGCCCTTGGTGAGGAGTTCGTAGCTCTTGTGCTGGGTGCTCGCGGTGGGCTGGGTCTCGTTGCTCGGCAGGCCGAGGCGCAGTCCGGTGGCGGGCAGGGCGAGGGCGAGCAGCCCGAGGACGCTCACGACCAGGACCGGGACGGGGAAGCGTGTCATGAGGCGGCCCCAGGCCAGACCCCAGGCCCCGGGCCTGCGCTCGCGGCCGGGCGCCTGAGTCCGCGCGGAACTCGCCCCCGGCCGTGCGGCCTTGGGGCGCAGGCGTTCGCCGAGGAAGCCCAGCAGGGCCGGTACGAGGGTGAGGGCCACCAGGACCGCGAGGAGTACGGTTCCGGCGGCGGCCAGGCCCATCACGGTGAGGAAGGGGATGCCGGTCGTGGCGAGGGCGGCGAGCGCGATGATGACCGTGAGGCCCGCGAAGGTCACGGCGCTGCCCGCCGTCCCGGTGGCGCGGGCGATCGAGTCGGGCACGTCCTGCTCGGGGTCGGCGAGCTGTTCACGGTGGCGGGAGACGATGAACAGGGCGTAGTCGATACCGACCGCCAGGCCGATCATCAGCGCGAGGACAGTCGCGGTGTTCGTCATCTCGATGAAGCGGGACAGGAACTGAACGGTCAGCACGCCGACCCCGACGCCGACGAGGGCCGTCACCAGGGGCAGCCCGGCCGCCACGAGTGAGCTGAGCGCGAGCGCGAGCACCACGAAGGCCACGACCACGCCGACGACCTCGGCAGGGCCGCCGACCTCGGCCGGCGGGGTGGACACGGTGCCGCCCAGCTCGACGTCGAGGCCGGCCTTCTTCGCCGGGTCCAGGGCGTCGTCGAGCCGGTCCTTGGCGGACTGGGGCACGCTGTCGGCGGGCTTGCCGAACAGTGCGTCGGCGTAGCCGATGGTGCCGTCCTTCGACACGGCGCCGGTCTTCGCGGGGTCGGAGACGTTGACGACCCCCGGCACGGCGGCGACCTCCTTGAGGGTCGCGGCGATGGCGCGCCGCTCCTTCCCGCCGGAGAGTTCCGCGCCCTCGGGGGCGGCGAACACGATCCGGGCCGTGCCGCCGGCGGCCTGCGGGAACTTCGCCTTCAGCAGGTCCTGGGCCTGCTGGGACTCGACGCCCGGCACCGAGAACTGTGTCGTCACCTTTCCGCCGAGGGCGGTGCCCAGGCCGGCGGCCACCGCGAGGAGCAGTACCCACACCGCGAGCACCCGGCCCCGGCGGCGCGCCGCCCAACGTCCCAGCGTGTACAAGCGTTTCGCCACGGCAGGTCTCTTTCGTCTCAAGGTCGGCAGCTGCCGGTCCAGCAGATTTTTACAGCCTAGTGCATTTTTACTGCGTGATGTAAAAATGCAGTCCGCCACTATGCTGGACGGCATGGAGAGGGTTGCGACGGGGGACGGCCTGCGCGAACGCGGCAAGGCCAAGCGGCGGGCCGCGATCACGCGCGCGGCCTTCGAGCTCTTCGCCGCGCAGGGCTACGACGCCACGACGATCGCGGAGATCGCCGCGGCGGCCGAGGTGTCCCCGCGCACGGTGACGCTGTACTTCCGCTCCAAACAGGACATCGCCTTCGCGACCTTCGACGCCACGGTGCTGCACCTGACCGAGATGCTGCGCGGCCGCGCGCCCGGGGAGAGCGTCATGCACGCCCTGGAGGGCTGGCTGCGCGCGGAGATGGCCTGCCACGACGAGACCGACGAGCTCGAACAGCGCATGTTCGAGGCCAACCCGGAACTGCGGGCGGTGCGCACCGCGCGGATGGCTGCGGCCATCGAGGAGGGGGCCCGCATCATCGCCGAGGACACCGGCCAGGCCCCGGACGGCATCGCCCCCCGCCTCGCCGCCGCCGCGGCCGCGGCCGTGGTCACCGAGATCTTCCAGTACCCCGAGGGACCCGAGCGCGACCAGGCCGTCGACGCGGCCATGGCCTTCCTCACCGCCGGCATCGAGGCCGTGGCCGCGAGCGCACGGCGCTGACCGCCGGGCCCCGCCGCGAAGGCGAAGTCCGGGGCTGCCACCGTCCGGCTTCGGGTCGAACCAGGCTCAGCCGAGACCGCGATGGGCGGCCCACAGCGCCCCGGCACGGCTGGCAGCACCGGCGACCAGGGCCGCCAGTTCGGGTCTGTCGGGGACAGGGAACGAGACGTATGCGCCCCGGCCACCGCCGACCGGTCGGCCATAGGCCTTTACGGCGAGGTGACCGTCCGGGAGGAGCCGGACGTTGAGTGTGGTCAGTGTGAACGCTTCCCCGCGTCGGGTGTCCGTCCAGCGGAGCTCCTGCGGGATCGTGACATTGATCGCCAGAGCACTCACTTCCAGGTCGCTGCTCATGGACGGATGATGTCAAAAGCGCCCTAGGCGGTTTCGTTGGGATCACCTGGCTGACCAGAGGAAGATGCTCGCAACGTGGAGTCCGGCCAGGTAGATGGCTGCTGTCTTCTCGTAGCGGGTGGCGATGCCTCGCCACTGTTTCAAGCGGTTGATGCGGCGTTCGACCGTGTTGCGTTGCTTGTAGGTCTCGCGGTCGAAGGCGGCCGGCACGGGGATGACCGCCCGGACGCCGCGCCGCCTGAGGTGTTCACGGATGGCCCCGGCAGTTGCCATCGGCCGTGAGGGCTCAGCACCGTTGTCGACTGGGCATGCGGGCGTGATCGCGCACTATGCGGTCGCAACGCCCAGGAAGCGCAGCACCGCCAGGACGCGGCGGTGGTCGGCGTCGGCCTTGGGCAGGTCGAGCTTGGTGAAGATGCTGTTGATGTGCTTGGCGACCGCGCTCTCGCTCACCACCAGCTCGGCGGCGATGCCGGAGTTGGACCGGCCGCCCGCCATCAGCTCCAGCACCTCCCGCTCGCGCGGTGTCAGCCGGTCGAGCGGACCGCTGTGCCGGCGCACCAGCAGCTGCGCGACGACCTGCGGGTCGAGCGCGGTGCCGCCGGCCGCCACCCGGCGTACCGCCTCGGCGAACTCCTCGACGTCGGCGACCCGTTGCTTGAGCAGATAGCCGACGCCCGAGGTGTTGGCGGCGAGCAGATCGGCGGCGTACCGCTCCTCCACGTACTGCGACAGCAGGAGCACGGCGGTACGCGGGTACTGGCGGCGGATCACCAGCGCGGCGCGCACTCCCTCGTCGGTGAAGCCGGGCGGCATGCGCACGTCGACCACGGCGATGTCGGGCCGGTGCTCCTCGACGGCCGCCAGCAGCCCTTCTGCGTCGGCGACTTGCGCGCACATCTCGAAGCCGGCCGCCTCCAGCACCTTGACCACGCCGATGCGCAGCAAGAGGGAATCCTCGGCGATCACGGCGCGCACGGCAGCTCCACGGTGATGACGGTAGGGCCCCCGGCGGGGCTGCGGCAGGAGAACGTGCCGTCGACGGACGCGACGCGCTTGGCGAGCCCGGCGAGCCCGGTGCCGCCGGCCGCCGCGAGATCCGCGCCGCCCGCTCCGTCGTCCGCGACGACCACCAGCAGTGTCTCCCCGATCCGGTCCACGGTCACGTCCGCCCGGGTCGCCTGGGCGTGTTTGACCACGTTCGTCAGGGCTTCGGAGACCACGAAGTACGCGACGGCCTCGACCGTGGGTGAGGGGCGCTGCGGCAGGTCCACCGCCACGCGTACCGGGATCGGGAGCCGGGCGGCGACCCCGGACAGCGCGGCGTCGAGGCCGCGGTCCTCAAGGACGGCCGGATGCAGGCCGCGCACCAGGTTGTTCAGCTCGGCGATCGCCTCCTTCGCCTCGCGGTGCGCCTCGTCGATCACCTTGCGGGCGTCCTCCGGCAGGTCGCCGAGGGTGGACCTGGCCAGACCCAGGTTGACGGCGAGTGAGACGAGGCGCTGCTGTGCGCCGTCGTGCAGGTCGCGCTCGATCCGCCGCCGCTCGGCGTCGGCGGCGTCGAGCACACCGGCCCGGCTCTCGGCGAGGTCGGCGACCCGGCGGGCCAGCTTCTCCGTGCGGCTGGGGCCGAGCAGGACCTCGGCCGCCCGGGTCTCCAGCCGCACCAGAGTGCCGGTCAGCCGGGGCCCGAGGAACAGCAGGGCGAGGCCGCCGGCGGTGATGTACGCGGCCTGCGCGGTGTACCCGAGGTCGGTGACCCGCCATTGCGGGGGCAGCGCCCAGATCCACACGTAGATGGAGGCGGCCACGAGAGCGGCGGCCCAGACGGCGAGGACGGCGAGGTCCAGGACGGCGAGCAGCGGACCCGCCACGGCGTGGTAGCAGACCTGCCGCCACAAGGCCCGCGTGGTCAGCCGGCGCACCACCGACTTCCAGTTGCGTCCCGGCCCGGGTACGGCGGGGCGCGGGAGGTCCTTGCCGACGAGCGCCCGGTAGCGCCGCCGCTGCCCGACGGTCAGCAGGGGTGTCACCACGAGCGTGAGCAGCACGGGCAGCGCCACGAGCGTGAGCAGCACGGGCAGCGGAGTGGCGGCCGGCACCAACGCCGCCAGCGTGCCGGCCAGCCAGAGCCACAGTGGCACCACGGCGAGGTGGAGCGGCAGGCCGGCGGCGACGAGCGCGGTCCGGTGTCCCGCCCTGCGGAACGGCCGGCCCAGCACCAGCTGCAGCCACGTCGTGAGTTGCATGCGTCAAACGGTAAAGCCGCAGGCCATCCCCGTGCCATGACGCTCCCGCCCGGTTCGGGGGTGCACTTTTCTCCACCCCGGGTCGGAACCCTGCGTGACTGACGGCGCCCTGGTGTGCGGCGGAGGGTGGAGCACGTGAAGGGGAGAGCCGGCGGGGAGCGGGGGAAGACGATGCGTCAACTGGTGTTGTGCACTGACGAATTGGCCGGTGCCGAAGGCTTCGACCGCGCCGAGGTCATCCCGCTCCACGAAGAGGCGGAGGAGCCGCGCCCGGCGCGGGGCATGCGGCGGGCCGGGTGGCTGCTGGTCGCCTGCGGGCTCGCCCTGCTGCCGTGGCTGTACGTGCTGGCCACCGGCCTGCCGGCCACCGCGACCGCGGCGCACTGGCCGGTCGCCTGGGTCGGGCTCGACGCGCTGGAGGCGCTCGGCCTGATCGCCACCGGCATCCTCGCCGCCCGCGGCGACCGGCGGCACGCCCTGGCAGCCGCCGCGACCGCGACGCTGCTTGCGGTGGACGCCTGGTTCGACACCACGACCGCGGCCCCGGGCGGCGACTTCGCCACCGCGGTCGCCATGGCGCTCGGCGCCGAGCTGCCGCTCGCCGCGCTGTGCGGCCGGCTGGCGCTGCGGGCACTGAGCCGGCCCGCGTGACGGCGACCGCCCAGCCACATGCCACGGACCGAATCGATCCACCGGAGAACACCATGCACCGCATCACCACCGCCCCCGTCGCCCCGATCCCGGCCCGGACCCGCTGGGCGGTCGCCGCCGGCGTCGGCGCCGCGTTGGCCGCCGCCTGGTGGCTGGGCGACACGGCGCCCTATCCGTACGCCCAACGCGGCCTGCTCGACGTGCCGTTGCCGTTCCTGACCGCCGACCGGATGGACGCCGTACTGCGGCCGCGGCCGGGGGAGCGGATCCTGGAGATCGGCCCGGGGACCGGACTGCAGTCGCTGCACGTCGCCCCGCAGCTCGGGCCGGAGGGACGGCTCGATGTGCTCGACATCCAGCAGGAGATGCTCGACCACGTGATGTGCCGCGCAGAGCGCGACGGCCTGGCGACGATCACGCCCACCCGCTCGGACGCACGTGAACTGCCCTACGCCGACGGGACATTCGACGCCATGTACGCCGTGACCGCGCTCGGCGAGATCCCCGAGCCGGATCGGGTACTGCGCGAGGCGGCACGGGTGCTGGCACCAGGCGGGCGACTGGTGATCGGCGAGTTCTTCGACCGGCACTGGATCCCCTTCGGCCGGCTGCACCGGCTCGCCGACGCCGCCGGCCTCCACCTGACCGAGCGCCGCGGCCCAAGCCCGGCATACCTCGCCCGCTTCCGACCCTGCGGAGCCCACGCGCCCGTTCGCCAGGGCGAGCACCTCGCCGACGGCGACCGGGAAAGCGACGACGGGAAAGCGTGAGCACCACACGCAGGGACCGCGATCACCGAGCTGAACAACCTGGTGCGCGGTAGGCCGCTCCAGGAGGCGAGGGGGCTCCGCCCCAACCGCGGCCAGCCACGAAAACCGCGGCGCCCCCGCAAGGTGAGAGGGGAGTCCTGCGGCTTCTGCTGCGTGATTCCGGTCTCCGATCGTGCTGGGTCCTCTCCGGCAGCAAGCCCGGGCGGCGGCGATAAGGCGGGTGCGTCCAGCAGCCCCGCGGAGTTCTGCGAGCGGGCCTGTGGTGGTGCAGTGCCGACCGGCCCATTCCGCGCGGTTTTCGGCGGTGCTACCCAGCCACAGGTGACCTGGGACCGACCGTGCCGGCCGCCTTCGACCGCGAGACCTACAAGCAACGCAACACGGTCGAACGCTGCATCAACCGCTTGAAACAGTGGCGAGGCATCGCCACCCGCTACGAGAAGACAGCAGCCGTCTACCTGGCCGGACTCCACGTTGCGAGCATCTTCCTCTGGTCAGCCAGGTGATCCAAACGAAACCGCCTAGGCCGGGGGTGACCCGTCGGCCAGCCGGTTGTTGCGGTCGATCTCCCACATGTGTGTCTCGGCCCAGACCCGCAGAGCGGAGAGCGGGCCTTCGAGGGACAGGCCGAGCTCGGTGAGCCGGTAGTGGACGGCGGGCGGCACGGTGGGCTCCACGCGGCGGACGACCAGGCCGTCGCGGGCCAGGCTCTGCAGGGTGACGGACAGCATCTTCTGCGAGATGCCCGGCATCCGGCGGCGCAGTTCCGCGAAGCGGACCTCGTCCGGAGCCTCCTCGGCCAGCACCTTGACCGCCATCGACGTCCACTTGGTGCCGATGCGGTCCAGCAACTGGCGCGTCGGGCAGCGCGGATCCATCAGGTCACCGCGGTCACCGGGCCGCTGGTCACGTCCGCCGGGCCTCGACGTGGTCACCTGGGGCTCACCACCTGAAGGGAAAGTGCCGTCTTGGGCGGATCAGGCTAGTTCCCTAGCGTGACCCTGTCACCCTTCCTCACCACCCCTTCGGAGAGTCCCGCCATGCCTGAGCTGCGACGCGTCCCGGTCAACGGTGTCGAACTCAACGTCGCCCTCGCCGGATCGGGCCCGGCCGTCCTGCTGCTGCACGGCTTCCCGCACACCTGGGAGCTGTGGACGGACGTCATGGCCGGTCTGGCCGGCCGCCACCGCGTCATCGCACCGGACCTGCGCGGGTTCGGCGCGAGCGGCCGGGCCGCCTCCGGATACGACGCGGACACCCTGGCCGAGGACGCCGCGGCGCTGCTCGCCGCGCTCGACGTCTCCTCGGCCGCGGTGGTGGGCATCGACGCCGGTACCGCGCCGGCCTTCCTCCTCGCCCTGCGCCGCCCCGGCCTCGTCCGGCGCCTGGCCGTCATGGAGGGCCTGCTGGGCAGGCTGCCCGGCGCCGAGGACTTCCTCGCCGACGGGCCGCCGTGGTGGTTCGGCTTCCACTCCGCCGGACCCGGCCTCGCCGAGACCGTGCTGGAGGGACACGAGGCCGCCTACGTCGACTGGTTCCTGCACGCCGGGACGCTCGGCGACGGGGTGCGCCCCGCCGTCCGCGACGCCTTCGTCCGCGCGTACACCGGCCGCCAGGCGCTGCGCTGCGCGTTCTCGTACTACCGGGCCCTGCCCGAGAGCGCGGCGCAGATCGAGCGGGCGGTCGCCACCGCCCGCCTGACGGTGCCGACGATGGCCGTGGGCGCCCGGCCTGTCGGTACGGCGCTGGAACGCCAGCTCCGTCCGGTCACCGACGACCTCACCGGGCACGTCATCGAGGACTGCGGCCACATCATCCCGCTGCACCGGCCACACGCCCTGCTCACACTGCTGCGCCCGTTCCTGGCCGCCGAGGACACGAGCGCGGCGTGACGGGCCCCCGCACCCCGGTGCCCCCAGTGGGTCTTCACCACGCCGGACGGAGGCCCCCGCCTGGCGGGAACGGACGTCGTCCATCTGCGGCGCAGCCTCATCGACCAGGTCATCGTCTTCGCGGGGGAGATCAAGTCCGCCTCCTGAGTCACCCCTCTCCGGCACCGGCCATGCGGTGTCGGACCGCGGTCCGCTGTTCCCGGGCCCACGGGTACTCGGGGTTCAGCGCAAGGGCGCGGTCCAGGTCGGCGAGACCCTCTTCGTGGCGGCCCAGGTTGGAGAGGGACACGCCTCGGCTGGCGTATGCCGACGCGTAGCCGGGGTCGAGTTCGAGGGCGCGGTCGTAGTCGGCCAGGGCCTCCTCGTCGCGGCCGGTGACGCGCAGGGCGTCGCCGCGTTCGCAGCGGCCCCAGGCCCAGTCGGGTTGCAGGGCGAGGGCACGGTCCAGGTCGGCGAGGCGGCGGGTCTGGTCGCCGAGGCCGCGCCAGACGCGGGCGCGGCGGGCGAGGGCCCAGGCGTAGTCGGGCTTGAGTTCCAGGGCGTGGTCGAAGTCGGCCAGGGCCGCGTCGAGGTCACCGTGGCGTTCGTGGACTGCGCCCCGGGAGGCCAGGGCGAACTCGCTGGTGGGGTCGCGTCTGATCCCCTCGCTCAGGTCGGCCACCGCTTCGTCGTGGTGGCGTGCGAGCCGGTGGTGCTCACCGCGCAGGATGACGTTCCACGGGTTGTCCGGCTCCAGTTCGAGCACCCGGTCGAGGTCGGCCAGCGCACCTTCGTAGTCGCCCGTCCAGCCCCGGGTGACGGCCCGGCCGCGGTGGGCGCGGACCAGGGCCGGGTCCAGGGCGAGGGCGCGGTCGTACTCCTCCAGGGCCCGCTCGGGCGCGCCGTCCCGGCCGAGCGCGTCGGCCCGCAGCGCCCAGGCCGTCGCCCGCCACGGCTCGTCGCCCCGGGCGCGGCCGAGCAGCAGCCGGAGCAGTCCGGCGAGCCCGCCCGCGGCGAGCGCCTCGGAGAGGTCGCCGCCCCAGGTCCGTACGGCCTCCGCGTCCGCGTCCTCGCCCGCCTCGGCCAGCAGCCGCACCCAGGGCCGTACGGCATCGTCCCCGTGGGCGCAGGCGGTGACGACATCGGCCAGAGTCCCGGAGAGCGCGGCGCGAGGTCTCGCGCACAGCAGGTGGTACGACTCGCCGAGCCGCAGCTCCCGCCACCCCTCGTCCGCCCACAACTCGTCGGGCCGCAGGCCGGCTTCGGCCTCCGCGCGCCGTCTGCCGTACGCCTCGGCGAGCCGGGTGTGCCGCTCGGTCCAGCCCTGGGGTGAGCGCAGCCGCTGGAGCCGGAGCATCGGCGCCCGTACGACGTCGTGGTACTGCAACCGCCCCCCGCGCTCGCCGACGAACGGCATGGCCCTCAGCCATGCGAAGAGCGCACCCGTCTGGTCCCCAAGGCCGTCCACGGCGGAGCGGAACACGTCCTCGTCGAGCCGTCGGGGCAGCGCGCCCGCCAGCGCGGCCGCTCGGCGCACGGGGTCCCGCTCCCATTTCAGGAACCGGTCGACCGCCGTGGCGCTCGGGTCCCCCACTTCCCCGGGGCCGACGGGCCCGGACTCGGCCAGCGTCGAGACGAGCACCGGAAGCCCGCCCGTCAGCCGCAGTACCTCGGCGACCACCGGCTCGTCCCGCACCCCCTTGTCCGCGAGCAGCCCCCGGGCCTCCGCCTCCGTGAAGGGGCCGAGCGGCAGGTCCGTCCTGAAGTCCGCGAAGCTGCCCCAGCGGGCCGTGTCGAACGGGTGCTGACCGGAGGTGACCACGACGACGTTGGCGGGGAGGGCGCCATGGCGGTCGGTGGTCATCACGTCGTGCAGCCAGGGGTCGAGGAACGGGCCGGTGCGCTCGTAGGTGTCGAGGAGGAGGACGATCCAGGGGACGGAGTCGGCCGCGCCCGCCAGTTCCGTCAGCAGCACGGGGGTGAGTACCCGCTCGGGGGAGAGCACCAGCTGGGCGTCCTCCTGGCTGCGGAAGCGGGCCCGGAGCCGGTCGGCGCCCTGGGCGAGCCGGTCCGTGTCCAGGGCTGCGGCGAAGGCGCCGGCCACCGGGACCATCCCCAGTCCCACCTGGGCCGCCCGCGCCACGGCCAGGCTCCCCGCCGACGGCCGCTCCCCCTCCTCCGGTCCGCCGCCCAGCACCAGCGCGGACTCCGCCTCGTGCCGTCGCTCCCGGTGCGCGGCCAGCAGCCGCTCCAGTTCCTTGAACCGCCGCCCCTGGGCCGCGAACTGACGCACCATCACGGTCATCGCCTCGGGCACGCCGGCCACGCCCTCGTCGACGTACGCGGTCAGCGCCCCGCCCTCCCGGGCGATCTGCTCCAACTCCCGCACCAGCCGGGTCTTCCCGACGCCCGCGTCGCCGTGCACGTGAAAGAGGAAGCGGTGCCGCTCGTCCTCGGGCGGCAGGTCGAGGTTCCGCCGGAACGCGGCCCGCTCCTCGGCCCGCCCGACGAACCCGGCCCTCCGGCGCCGCCCGATCAGCTCCTGCATCGACGGCCGTGTCGACCCCATCCACGCCTCCCCCGCAGTCGGCCCACAGTGAGTCTGGCAGAGACCACTGCGTCCGGACGGAGCCGCCGGGGCCGATGACCTGACGAGGTGTCGATCACTGGCTGGTTTTGGCCTCTTGCCCGGGGCTTCCGATGACTTCTACTTTTTGAGCGACTGCTCAAACGCCGGGAAAATCGCCTCTCTCCTGGACAACTTCAAACGAAGGAAGAAGGCATGACCAGCAACAGACGTACCTGGCTGCTCTTCACGGGCTGGTTTCTGACCGGAGCCTGCTACTTGCTCGCCCTCCTCAGCGTGCTGTCGATCGGGATCTTCATCCTGCCGATCCCCGTGGCCGGCACCCTCGCGCTGGCCACGCGTCGGGACACCTGGCGGGGCCTGCCCGGCCTGCTGTCAGGTGCGAGCCTGCCGCTGTTCCTGCTCGCCTACCTCAACCGGCACGGTCCCGGCACCTACTGCACCACCTCGGCCGGCGGCAGCAGTTGCACCGAGGGCCTGCTCAACCCGTGGCTCCTGCTCGCCGTCGGACTGCTCGTCCTCGGCGCCGGACCCGCACTGCTCCTCAAGATCCAGCAACGGCCGGCGAACAGCTCCGCGCCGAGCCCCTCCCGGTAGTGCGCACGCCCAGTCCGTCGATGTCGACGCCGGGGGCCGCGGACGGCGCGGATCGGCCGGGGATCCGCTTGGCCCGTGCCCGGCGGAGAGATCATCATGGGGGAATGCCCGAGAACCAGTCCCCTGCGGCACCGACTGCGGTGCGGTTGCCCCAGTACACGAAGGCGGACCAGGAGGAGATCCTGGGCACCGGCAACGATCCCTTCGGTGTTGCCTCGGCCGGTCTGACCTGGCTGCCGAAAGAAGAACACTTCGGCATCAGACACGACGACCGGCTCGTGGCACACACCGGCCTGCTACGACTGCCGGTCGCGATCGGCGACGCCGAGACAGAGGTGGTGGGCGTCGGCGGGGTGGCCGTCGCACCCCGTATGCAAGGTCAGGGGCTGGCGCGGCTCGTCGTCACAGCCGCACTGGAGCACGCCCGCACGATGGGTCCTCAGCACGCACTCCTGTTCTGCCGGCCTCCCCTCGTGCCGCTCTATCAGCGCCTCGGATGGCACCCCCTCGTCGAGGACGTACTCGTCGAACAACCCGGAGACCGTCTGGTGACCATGCCACTGCGGACCATGACGACCCCCCTCCACGACGATGCTCGCTGGCCCTCGGGGACAGTGCGGCTGTTCTCGCTCCCCATGTGACGGGTCCCCCGCCGACCACCTGGGGTTCGCGCCGCGGCGAGAGGACCGTCCACCGGGCAGCCCAGTCACGGTGTACGCCGTGGACCGTCCGCTCGACCAGGCCCGCAAGGCCCTCGACGCGGCCGTGCGCGGCGACACCCTCGCCTGGCGGAACCGCATGGCGGCGCAGCGGCCGTAGCCGGAAGGGAGTGAAGTCAGGTCCGGCGCCGTGGAGTTGGGTGCCCGTGCCCAGCACGGGTGGGCTCACCTGACATGCTGCCCCCATGTCGACACCGCCCCCGCACTCTCCCGCGTCCGTCGAGGCTCCCGTCCCCTCCGTCAACGGCCTGCGCCTGCGGGCGCGTCGGGTGAGCCGGGAGGTCCGTGGGGGTGGGCGGATACTGAACGACATATCCGTCGAGGTCGCTCCGGGGCAGCTCACGGTGGTCGCCGGGAGCAGCGGTGCGGGCAAGACCGTGCTGCTGCAGACGCTGGCGGGGCTGAGCGAACCGACCGCGGGCGAGGTGCTGCACGACGGGGCGCGCCCCGGGCCGCCCGGGCCGGACTTCGGGTTCGTGCCGCAGGAGGACATCATCCACCGCGAACTGCCGCTGCGCCGCACCCTGGTGTACGCGGCGGGTCTGCGGATGGCTCCGGGCACGGCGGCCGGGACCGTGCTGGAAACCGTCGACCGGGTGCTGGACACACTCGGCCTTGCGGAGCGGGCGGAGACCCCGGTGCGCGCGCTGAGCGGCGGCGAACGCAAACGGGCCAGTATCGCCGTCGAGTTGCTCACCCGCCCCCGGGTGCTCTTCCTCGACGAGCCGACGTCCGGGCTCGACCCGGTCACCGGCGCGGCCCTGCTGCGCACCCTGCGCACGCTCGCCGAGGACGGCACCACCGTCGTACTGACCACACATGTCCTCGCCGATCTGCTCCGCGCCGACCAGGTCGTGTTCCTCTCCGCCGGCGGCGAGGTCGCGTACGCGGGTGAACCGTCCGCCCTGTTCGGGGCCTTCGGGGTCGGCACCGTGGAGGAGGTGTACGAGGCGGTGGCGGGCGGCGCACGCGTGGCACAGGCCGCGGCCGGGGATGTCGCCCGTCCTGAGGCAGCGCCGTCGTCCGGGCGTCCGGCGCGGGTCGGCGTCCTGCGCCAGTGGGCGCTGCTGACCCGGCGCGGTACCGCGCTGATGCTGCACAACCGGCTCTCGGTCGCCGTCCTGGCGGGCTCGCCGGTGATGATCGTCGCGATGTTCGCGGTGCTGTTCCGGGCCGGCGCGTTCGATCCGGCGGCCCCGGATCCGGGCTCCTCGGCGATGATCATGTTCTGGATCGCGTTCGGCGCGTTCTTCTTCGGGCTGACGTACGGCCTGCTCCAGATCTGCACCGAGCTGCCGGTCCTGCGCCGTGAGTGGCTCGCGGGGCTGCGGATCGGCCCCTACGTCGCCTCGAAGCTGACGACCATGCTGCCGGTGCTCGCGGTCGCGGACGCGCTGTTGCTGATCGTGCTGCGCGCCCTGGACCGGCTGCCGGCGGCGGGCTGGGACACGTACGGTTCGCTGTTCGTGTCGAGTGTGCTGGCCTCGGCCGCCGCCCTCGCGCTGGGGCTGCTCGCGTCGGCTGCGGTGTCGGAGCCGGGGCAGGCGACGCTGATGCTGCCGTTGCTCTGCTTCCCCCAGGTGCTGTTCTCGGGCGCCTTCGTACCGGTGCCCCGGATGACGGTGGCCGGGAAGGCGATCAGCTGGGCGATGACCAATCGCTGGGCGTTCGAGGCGCTGGGCAGCGGGGTGGGGCTGGAGTCGTTGTGGCGGGCGGGCCGCTCGCCGCTCGGTCCGCCGCTGCTGGCGTCGTACGGGGATTCGTTCGGGCATCCGGCGAGCCGCGGGTGGGTGATCCTCGCGGGCTTCGCGCTGGTGTTCCTGGCCTGGACGTGGGTGATCCTGCTGCGCAAGTGCCGGAACGGCGCGGAGCGGAGCCGGGCGGGGCGGTGATCCCCGGCGCGGTGGCGCGCGGCGCGGTGGTTCGGCGGCACCGGCTCAGCAGCTCTCCCGCGCGGCCAGCCCGGTCACCGTCGGCACCCGGTCCCGGTAGGTCTCCGTCACGAACGCCAGGAACGTCTCGATGTCCCTGGGCTGGGACGCCACGCCCAGGGAGACCCGGACGGCGCCCGCCGACGGCAGCCGCAGCAGCTCCAAGTACTCGTCCAGTGAACCGACTTGCGTGTCGGCCGCCGAGCGCAGCCGGTTCAGTGGCAGGTCGAACGCCTCCTCTCCGGCCCCCGGATTGCAGAAGCAGCCCGTGCGCAGGGATATGCCGTGGGCGGCGCTGTCGCGCGTGACGACGCGTTCGTCGACGATCCGGCCGTCCGCCCCGAGCACGTTCAGCGCGACGGTACCGCCGCGGTTCACATCGGAGCGGTCCGCGTCGGCACGGTCCGCATCGGCGCGCTCGGTGCCGTACACGCGCACCAGCGGTGAGCCGTCGCTGTGCCGCAACGTCCGCAGGCCGCTGAGCAGTTGGCCGGTGAGGGCGGCGACGTGGGCGTGTACGCGGTCCATGCCGATGCCGTCGATCCAGGCGAGTCCGGCGGTCACGTCCGGCAGGGAAAGGAAGTTGACGGTGCCGTCCTCGAAGGCGGCCTCGTCGGCGGCGAGGACGTGCCACTGGGCCTGGGCGCTGACGGCGTAGATGGTGCCGCCCGAGAACCAGGGTCGGCGCAGCTTGGCGAGGGCCGCCCGGCGCGCGATCAGGCTGCCGACGCCGGTGGGGTGACCGAAGACCTTGTACCAGCTGACGGCGGTGAAGTCCGGGTGGTGGCGGCTCAGGTCCAGGACGTTGGTCGGTGCGAAGGCCGCCGCGTCGAGCAGGACGTCGTAGCCGTGCGCCTGGGCGGTGGCGATCCAGTCCAGCGAGTGCTGGACACCGGTGAAGTTGCTCTGCGCCGGGTAGGCGAGCAGGCCGCCGGCACCCCCGCGCGGGCCGGACGGGGACAGGGCGGCGAGCAGCCGCCGCTCGTCGATGCGCAGGCCCGGTACGTACACGGTCGCGGCTCCCCGCGCCCGCGCGTACTCCCTCAGGCCGTTGACCGAGTTGTGGTTGTCGAGCGACATCACGAGCCTGCTGCCGGGGCTGAAGGGGTACGCCTCACCGACCAGGCGCAGGGCGCCGGTCGCGTTGGGGGTGAAGATCACGGCGTATTCGTCGGGGTCGGCGTTGAAGTGGCGGAGCACCGCCTGCCGGGCCTCGGCCAGCAGGAGTCCGGAGGCGCGGGAGGCCGGGCTCTCGGAGTGCGGGTTGCCGAACACTCCGCCGGTGATCCGCCGGGCGCTGCCCATGACGAGGGAGCGCGGGGGAAGTCCGGCGCCGGTGTGGTCGAGGTAGGTGTGTCCGCCCTCGTCGAGGTAGCCGAACTCGCGCGTCCGCAACCGAGCGAAGCCGTCCGGACCCTCCGCTTCCCCGCCGCGTATGCGTCCGGTGGCGTCTGCCGTATCCATGAGCATCCCCTCGCACGAAACTTCGACAAAGGTATCCGCGTGCGAGGAGTTCACCGATGCGGCACGACGTCAGGGCGCCCGGCAACTGCCGAACAGGGGGTGTGAACGGCCGAGTTGGGGAAGGACGGTGGCATGTCCACCTCCCACGCGCCTCGTGCGCTTTCGCTTGCCGCTGCCGTTCTGACCGGAACGGTCGCTCTCTACATCGCCCTCGTCGCCTTCGGGAACATCACCGACTTCGGCACCAACCAGGCCTTCGTCCAGCACGTGCTGGCCATGGACACGACGTTCAAGGACGACGACCTGATGTGGCGGGCCATCACGAACAAGGGACTCGAGAACACCGCCTACATCCTCATCATCGTGTGGGAGACGCTGGCCGCGCTCGTGCTGATCGCCGGGACCTGGCTCTGGGCACGCCGTGACAACGTACGCGCGCGGCGCGTCTCCACCTACGGTCTGCTGATGCTCGTGCTGCTCTTCGGCGCCGGGTTCATCGGGATCGGCGGGGAGTGGTTCTCCATGTGGCAGTCCAAGACGTGGAACGGGCTGGACGCCGCGACCCGGGTGCTGGTGCTGACCGGGGTCGCGCTCGTCGTCGTACAGCTGTCGGACCGGTCGGCCGCCGAATGACCGGCGCGGAGTGACAGGCGCGGGCCGGGCCCGGTGATCAGCCGAGGTTGGCGCGGAGCATGGAGGCGCCGAGCGGGGTCAGGGTGTGCAGGACGCTCGCGGCCTGCCGCTGGCTGGTGATCAGGCCCGCTTCGCGCAGCACGGTGGTGTGCTGGCTGATCGAGGACGCGGAGACCCCGGCGACGCGGGCGAGTTCGCCGGTGGTCGCGCCGGCCGCGACCGCGCGCAGCACGGTGGCCCGGGTGCGGCCCAGCAGCGAGGTCAGCGAGGCGCCGGCGCTCTGCACCGGACTCGGCTGCTGGTGAAGCGGGTACACGAGGACCGGAGGCATGTCCGGGTCGGCCATCGAGACCGGTGTCTGCCAGCAGAAGTAGGACGGTACGAGCTTCAGGCCCCGCCCGCCGAGCCGGAGGTCCCGGTCGACGGTCGGGTGGCCGACGTAGAGGACCGGCCGTCTCCAGCGGATGCCCGGCCCCAGGCCGCCGAGCAGGGCCTCCACCCCGCCGTCCAGCAGCGCCCGGCACCGGACGGCCCGGTCCGCGTCGATGCGGGCCTGGATCTCCTCGCCATACGGGGCGATCGCCGTGTCGTGGTAGTCCCGCAGCGCCCGGACCAGCTCACGGCGGCCGTCCCGGCGGGCCAGTTCCGGCGCCCCGGGCGGGCCTCCCGAGACCCCGGCGAGGGTCTGCAGCTCGCCCAGTACCCGGCGGGGCGGGGCGGCCAGCACGGCCTCCAGGCCGGCCTCCAGCCCCTCGGACGACTCGGCCGGATTGAGGAAGTCCGGGTAGTAGCGGCCCCGGTGGAAGAGCGGCAACAGCAACTCGCGCAGGATCCGCTGCTGTCCGTTCTCCCGTAATCGCTGGCAGGTGCCGCGATACCAGTGCGCGTAGGCCCAGCGCCCCTGCCGGGTCTGGAAGCGGTGCAGGCTCTGCGCGAGCTCCCACAGCGGGTCCGGATCGCTGATCACGCGCGTCCGGGCAAGGTCGACGTCCGAGAAATGAATGCGGAGCATGGCGGTCCCCCACCCCCATGGGCCCGGTCCAGGCCTGTCCGCTTCAGCATGGCCAGCCCCGTCCGCCGCTGAACACCACGAAAGGACCACGAAACCCGAAAAACTTACGGAGTAACCGGTTCCCCCCTGTTGACCTGCCTCTTTAAGGCCACGCTGCACATCATGGCCACCTGTTGGCGCCTCTGACACCGTGAATCCCGTCCATGCCATTCACGCTGCTCAGTCACCGTTCAGGGAGCGACAACATGAAGAGCATGAAGAGAATGCCGGCCGTCGCGGCGGGCGTCGTCCTGCTGCTCGGCGCCGCGGCCGGCACCGCGGCCGCCGACCCGTCCGGGACCTCCGTCGCGTCCGGGAACGCGGTCGCGTCCGGGAGTTCCGTCATCGCCGGCTCCGCGCCGGCGGCCCTCTCCGCCCAGGTCGCCACACCGGCGGCCGTCCCCTCCGGCTGCTCGGCCGGCAACCTGTGCTTCTGGGTCAACAGCGGCTACAACGACGGGCCGGGCGAGCTGTCCGGGTCGAACGCCAACTGGACCGCCTTCGCCCACTCGACCTGCCAGACCAAGACGTGGAACGACTGCGCCTCGTCGCTCTACAACGACGGCGTGAACGACAACGCCGTGGTGTACACCGACGCCAACTACTCGGGCAGTTCGGGCGTGATCGACCGGGGCGTGGGCGGCGACGTCTCCGCGGCCTGGAACGACGTGATCTCGTCCAACTCGTGGGTGGCGCCCTGACCGCGCCCCGTTGACGGCCTCGCGGGCGGCCGGGGTTCCGGTCCCGGCCGCCCGCCCGTTCCGGCACCTCCCGTCCCCGTCGCAGACCCAGTGGCAGGAGCACCTCCACGATGCCCACGGCCTCCACGCCCGTCGCCCCCACGCCCACGCACCCGTCCCGCGCGCCCCGCATCGGCGGCCTCCTCGCCTGCGCCGCGGCGGGTGCTCTCGCCCTCACCGGATGCGCGGGCTCCGTCCCGGCCCCGCATGCCGCCCGGACCGCCGCGATCACACCGGCCGGGCTCGACCTGCTGACCGATTCCGGCACCTACGCGAACGCCGAGAGCTCGCTGACCCGCGCGGAGTCCCAGCTCATCGCCTCCTGCATGACGGCCCGGGGGCTCCGCTATGTGGTCGCCGGCTCCGGTTCGGCGTCCGCGACCACCCCGACCGCCCAGGTGGACCTCCGACGGCGGCGCAGCCAGGGCTACGGGCTGTACGAGCAGTACACGGCCGCCGCCGGAAACCCGACGCCGGCGCAGGCCGACGCATCGGGCAAGATCGTCTCGGGCAGGACCTCCTCGGACAAGACCGCTTCGGACAAGACCGCCTCGGACAAGGCCCTGTCGAACGACGCCTACGTCCGGAGCCTCTCCGCCGGCAAGGCGGCCGCCTACATGACGGCCCTGCGCGGTAGCACGTCGGACCTGCGCACCTTCCGCATGGCGGACGGTTCCCTGGAGTTCTCGGTCAAGGGCTGCGAGGCGGACAGCCGCAGGCAGCTGTACGGCAGCCTGACCACCTACGCGGAACTCGCGGCCATCCCCCAGAACCTGAACGCCACGCTGACCGGCCCCGTCCAGCGCGACGCCGCCTACCTGGCCCTGATGCGGAAGTGGAGCACCTGCATGGCGGACCGGGGTTACCACTACGCGCTGCCGAGCGACGCCCAGGTCCGGCTCAAGGCGTCGTACCAGCGGTCCGGCGCCACCTCGGCGCTGCGCAGGCGGGAGATCGCGACCGCGGTGGCGGACGGTACCTGCGCGCTGCGGCTGCGGATCCCCTCCGAGGTCGTGGCGATCAGGAAGCGGCTGGCCGGTTCCCTGCTGACCGCGCGGCAGAAGGCCGCCATGGCCGAGCTGGCGAAGGACTGGCAGCGGGCGACGGCGGCCGCTCAGCGGGTCGTCCGGTCTACCTGACCACCGTCACCCGGGTGTCCGGCTCCGTGCCGAACGTCCACAGCGCCGCCCCGTCCGCCTTGTGCATGCGGATGCCGCTGGTCTGCTTGCCGGCGGCGGGCGGTGGGGAGGAGCCGTCGACCGCGTTGGAGAAGGCGATCGACAGGCCCGACCTGGAGGCGAAGTAGAGGACGTGCTCGATCTGGACGCCGTCCGAGCCGGTCGTCGCCGAGAGGGTCCTGCCGATGGTGTACGTGCCCGGGACGGGGCTCACCGTCCCCGGCCACACCGTGAACGTACGGGTCACCTTGTCGCTCGCGTCGACCATCCACACCCGCTTGCCGCCGACCGAGTAGACGACCCGGCGGCCGGAACCGGAGGCCGCCGGCACCGTGGGGGCCTTCGTCGGGGCCGGTGACGCGGAGGGGTGGGCGCCCGCCGACGCGCTCGCCGACGGGCGGACCGCCGCGGCCGTGGGGTGGGGCCCCTTGTCGGCCTGGAGGGCGAGGAAGACGACGGCCACCGTCGCCCCCGCCGTCAGACCGGTGACCCAGACCCAGGAAGGCAGCAGTCGGGCAGCCACGGGTACGCATCTCCTCCGCTGTGAGCGCTATGAGGCCCCCTGCCTCTTCGCACAGGGGTCGGATCATCGTACTGTGCGCCGCCCGGCCGCCCGACGGCTCAGTCCAGCACCGGCAGCAGCTCAGGCAGGTGCCCGTCGGAGGCCTCCGCCGCCCGCTGCCGTTCCTCGGAGACCGGCCCGTACAGCGTCGTACGCGGCTTCGCCGGACGCCCGGCGGCCTCGGCCACGGCGACGAGGTCACGGACCGACTTGTACGAGCCGTACGACGACCCCGCCATCCGCGAGATCGTCTCCTCCATCAGCGTGCCGCCGAGGTCGTTCGCTCCCGAGCGGAGCATCTCCGCCGCACCCTCCGTGCCCAGTTTTACCCAGCTTGTCTGGATGTTCGGGATGTAGGGGTGGAGGAGGAGACGGGCCATCGCCGTCACCGCCCGGTTGTCGCGCATCGTCGGGCCGGGCCGGGAGATGCCGGCCAGGTAGACGGGCGCGTTGGTGTGGATGAAGGGCAGCGTCACGAACTCCGTGAAGCCGCCGGTGCGCTGCTGGATGCCGGCCAGGGTGCGCAGGTGGCCCAGCCAGTGGCGGGGCTGGTCGACATGGCCGTACATCATGGTGGAGGAGGAGCGGATGCCCACCTCGTGCGCGGTGGTGATCACCTCGATCCAGGTGGCGGCGGGCAGCTTGCCCTTCGTCAGCACCCACCGCACCTCGTCGTCCAGGATCTCGGCGGCCGTGCCGGGGACGGTGTCAAGACCCGCCTCCTTCGCCGCCGTGAGCCACTCCCGGATCGACATGCCGGTGCGCGTCGCGCCGTTCACCACCTCCATCGGAGAGAAGGCGTGCACGTGCATGCCGGGGACGCGTTCCTTGACCGCCTTCGCGATGTCGAAGTACGCGGTGCCGGGCAGGTCGGGGTGGATGCCGCCCTGCATGCAGACCTCGACCGCGCCGACGTCCCACGCCTGCTGGGCGCGGTCGGCGACCTGGTCCAGGGAGAGGGTGTACGCGTCCGCGTCGGTGCGGCGCTGCGCGAAGGCGCAGAAACGGCAGCCGGTGTAGCAGACGTTGGTGAAGTTGATGTTGCGGGTGACGATGTAGGTGACGTCGTCGCCGACGGCCGACTTCCGTACGTCGTCGGCGATCCCCGTCAGCGCGTCGAGGGCCGGGCCGTCCGCGTGGAACAGGGCGAGGGCCTCGGCGTCCGTCAGCTTCGTGGGGTCGTCGGCCGCGGTCGCCAGGGCCGCGCGCACGTCCGTGTCGATGCGCTCCGGCGCCATCCCGGGGGCGGCCGCCTCCCGCAGCGCGCCCCAGTCGCCGTACACCTCGTCGAAGTCGTCACGCCGGTCGGTCGTACGGCCCTCGGAGTCGATGGCGGTGTGCAGGTCGGTACGGCCGGAGGCGACGAAGACCTCCTCCGGCTCCTGCCAGGGGTGCCCCTCGACCACCGCGTCCGGCACCGCGAGGCCCGTCTCCGGGTCGGCCAGCGCGGCCACGTGCGGGCGCAGCCGCGGGTCCAGCCAGGGCTCCCCGCGGCGGACGAACTCCGGGTACACACAGAGACGTTCCCGCAGCTCGAAGCCCGCGGCGGCCGACTTCGCCGCCAGCTCCTCGATCTGCGGCCAGGGGCGCTCGGGGTTGACGTGGTCGATGGTGAGCGGGGAGACCCCGCCCCAGTCGTCGATACCCGCCGCGATGAGCCGCTCGTACTCTCTGTCGACGAGGTTGGGCGGCGCCTGGATGTTGCCGGCCGGCCCCATGACCAGCCGGGCCACGGCCACGGCCGCGACCAGCTCGTCCAGTTCGGCGTCCGGCATGCCGCGCATCGCCGTGTCCGGCTTGGCGCGGAAGTTCTGGATGATCAGTTCCTGGACACCGTGGTACGACCGGGCCACGCGCCGCAGCGCGAAGAGCGACTCGGCCCGCTCCTCGTACGTCTCGCCGATGCCGATCAGGATCCCGGAGGTGAAGGGGACGGAGGAACGGCCCGCGTCCTCCAGGACCCGCAGCCGGACGGCCGGTTCCTTGTCCGGCGAGCCGTGGTGCGGACCGCCGGGCTCGGACCACAGCCGGGTGGCGGTCGTCTCCAGCATCATGCCCATGGAGGGCGCGACGGGCTTCAGGCGCTGGAAGTCGGTCCAGGACATCACCCCGGGGTTGAGGTGCGGCAGCAGGCCGGTCTCCTCCAGGATGCGGATGGAGATGGCCCGGACATAGGCGATCGTGTCGTCGTAACCGTGCGCGTCGAGCCACTCGCGCGCCTCGGGCCAGCGGTCCTCGGGCTTGTCGCCGAGGGTGATCAGGGCTTCCTTGCAGCCGAGGGCCGCGCCCTTGCGGGCGACGTCGAGGACCTCGTCCGGGGACATGAACATCCCGTGCCCGGCCCGGCGGAGCTTGCCGGGGACGGTGACGAACGTGCAGTAGTGGCACTTGTCGCGGCACAGGCGGGTGAGGGGGATGAAGACGCTCTTCGAGTACGTGATGACACCGGGCCGGCCGGCCTCTTCCAGACCGGCGTCACGGACCCGGGCGGCGGACGCGGCGAGGTCGTCCAGGGCCGCACCGCGCGCCTGGAGCAGGACGGCGGCCTCGGAGACGTCGAGGGCGACGCCGTCCCGGGCGCGTTTGAGGGCGCGACGCATGGAGTTCTCGGTGGGGCCGGTTCCGGGGGTCGCGGAAGTCGTCATTCTTTGAGCATACGTTCGGGTTCGGTGGGGTCAGTGGGGGCTGCGATGCGTGGCCGGGTGCCGGTGCGCTGTGGCTGGTCGCGCAGTTCCCCGCGCCCCTGAAGGGGCGCACTGCGGCGAGCCTTTCTTTTAGAGGCGCGGGGAACTGCGCGAGCAACCCCCACGCACCCGCACCCGCACCCGGAAACTCAGCGCACCCCCCTCACAGGTACTCCGCGTACCCGTCCAGCGCCCCCAACACCTCCGCCTCCCCCGCCGGAGGCAACTGCACCACGACCTCCTCGATGCCCAGCTCGGCATAGTGCGCGAGCTTGCCGGCGCTCGGGAAGACGGCGTACGGCACCACCTGGAGCGCGGCCGGGTCGCGCCCAGCGTCCGCCCACACCGAGCGGAGCACCGGCAGCGACTCGGTGAGCCCGCGTCCCCCGATCGGCATCCACCCGTCCGCATACTCGGCGATGTGCGCGAACAGCTTCGGCCCCGCCGCCCCGCCGACCAGCGTGCGCGGCCCGGCGACCGGCCCGCGCGGCTTCTGGACGGGCTTGGGGTGCGCGGACGAGGCCCGCACGCTCCCGAACTCCCCCTCGTAGGCGGTCGGTTCGTCCGCCCACAGCGCCCGCATCAGGGCCATCCGGTCCCGGGTCAGCTCCCGCCGCGACCGCCAGGCCACCCCGTGATCCGCGGCCTCTTCCACGTTCCAGCCGAAGCCGACGCCGAGTGTGAAGCGGCCGCCGGACAGGTGGTCGAGGGTGGCGATCTGCTTGGCGAGGTCGATCGGGTCGTGCTGGGCGACCAGGGTGATGCCGGTGCCGAGGCCGAGGCCCTCGGTGACGGCGGCGGCCTGGCCGAGGGCGACGAACGGGTCGAGGGTACGGCCGTACTCGCGGGGCAGG
Source organism: Streptomyces sp. NPDC001980 (assembly GCF_040296885.1). Classification (NCBI taxonomy): domain Bacteria; kingdom Bacillati; phylum Actinomycetota; class Actinomycetes; order Kitasatosporales; family Streptomycetaceae; genus Streptomyces; species Streptomyces sp. NPDC001980. The sequence continues at coordinate 93,357 of NZ_JBEOYD010000003.1, forward strand.
TCGCCGCCCGCCGGGTACGGGGTGGTCCGCTCGACGGGGATGTGCGTGTGCTCGGGCAGGTACAGCCCGGCGAACCCGCGTGCCTCCAGCTCACGGGCGAGCCGGACGGGGGCGATGGTCTCGTCGGTGAGGAAGATCGTGACGGCTATGCGCATGCCCCATCTGTACCGGGGGTGGCTCGTTATGTCCATACCGACTGGTCGGCATCACACGCCCCGTCTTTCACACAGCTGTGCACATGACATACGGATGCCTGTGGATTCCCTTTCCTTCCGTGGGAGTTCACGTCCGGAGGGGAGAGTGAGCGGCATGTGTGAGGAGACGCACGGCCACACGCACGACGACACCCAGGACGTCCGGGACGACACCCCCGGCATCGGCAGACGCGCGCTGTTCGTGACGGGCGCGGCCGCAGCCCTTACGTTGGGAACCGTGAGTTTCGCAGCGGCGGACGGTCAGGACCAGGGGACTCAGGAGACGGCGACCGTGAGCGGCACCCTGCCGCCCGGTTGCCCGGACTTCGTGTACGTACCGGTCGAAGTGCCCACCGGCGTACGGGAGATCAAGGTCTCCTACACCTACGACAGGCCGAGCGTCCCGGCCGGCACCACGGGCAACGCCCTCGACATCGGCCTCTTCGACCAGCACGGCACCGAGCTGGGCGGCAAGGGCTTCCGGGGCTGGTCCGGCGGCGCCCGCACGGAGTTCTTCGTCCGCGCCGACGACGCGACCCCCGGCTACCTCCCGGGCCCGGTCCGCGCGGGCACCTGGTACGTCGCCCTCGGCCCGTACACGGTGGCCCCGCAGGGCCTGACGTACGAGCTGACGATCACGCTCACGTACGGCGAACCCGGCACCCCCGTCCGCCCGGTCCACCCGCCCGCCCGCGCCAAGGGCCGCGGTCGCGCCTGGTACCGCGGCGACTGCCACCTGCACTCCTGGTACTCCGACGGCCGCCGCACCCCCGCCGAGATCGCGGCCCTCGCCCGCGCGGCCGGCCTGGACTTCATCAACTCCTCCGACCACAACACGCACTCCTCGCACCCGCACTGGGCGGACCAGGCCGGCGACGACCTGCTGATCATGCTCGGCGAGGAGGTCACCACGAGGAACGGCCACGTCGTCGCCCTCGGCACCGACCCCGGAACCTTCGTCGACTGGCGCTACCGGGCCCGCGACAACCGGTTCGGCCACTTCGCCCGCCAGATCCACAAGGCCGGCGGCCTCGTCGTGCCCGCGCATCCGCACGCCACGTGCGTGGGCTGCGCCTGGAAGTTCGGCTTCGGGGACGCGGACGCCGTCGAGGTGTGGAACGGCCCCTACACCCCCGACGACGAGGTGGCCCTCAACGCCTGGGACGCCACCCTGGTCGCCTCGGTGCGCAACAACCGGGAGTGGCTCCCGGCGATGGGCAACAGCGACGCCCACCGGGACCCGGACGCGGTGGGCCTGCCCCAGACCGTCGTCCTCGCCGACGACCTGTCCCGCGAGGCGATCCAGGAGGGGCTGCGCGCGGGCCGCTCCTACATCGCCGAGTCGAAAAACGTGACCGTCGGCTTCACGGCGACGGGCAGCCGCGGCGAGCGGGCCGGCATCGGCGAACGCCTGGAGGTGGCCGCCGACAGCACGGTGACCGTCCGCCTGGAGGCCTCCGGCGTCCCGCGCTGCACGGTCCGCTTCGTCACCGACGAGGGCGTCCTGCTGACCAGCGACCCGCTCCCGGTGGCCGGCTCGGGCGCGGTGGAGTGGCAGACGACCCCGTCGTACGCCGCCTACGTCCGCGCCGAACTCCGCCACGAGACGGCGGCCGGCACCGTCCCCGGCGCCCTGGCGGCGCTGACCAACCCGATCTTCCTGGGGACGGCGGAGCGGTGACTCCGGCCAGGTACCGCCCCGCCAGGCGGTACCTGGATCCGGCTTCGGGTGGTGGTCAGCCGAGCTTCTGGGCCGGGCCCACGTACAGGAAGGTCGTGGCCAACCGCAAGTCCGGTTTCTGGATGCTCGCCTGCCGGAATTCCAGGACGGTGCTGGTGCCGGGGTCGACGATCAGGCGGCTGCGCATCTTCGGGCTCTGCCACTCCACGGCCGTACCCTGCCGTCCCACAGCGTCCTTCGCCTGGCCGACGAGGTGTACGCCGTCCATCCCGGCCAGGATCTCGAACAGCGCCGCGCGCAACGCGGGGCTCGCCGGTGAGCCGGCGATCAGGTTCACGATCCTGTTGTAGAGGGAACCGGTCGAGCCGGAGCCGCTTCCCGCGTCCCCGAGCAGCTGGGTCTTCAGGGCCGCCGGATCGGTGGGCAGCTTGGCGAGATCGTCCCAGGTCAGCCTGGTCTTCCCGATCGTCCAGACCATCCCGCCGGGGAACTTGCAGAAGCCGTCGTGGCAGATCTTCGTCTCCGCTCCCGGGCTGCTCCGGGAGTAGGTGGCCGTCCGGCTGTACCAGGTCGTCTGGACCAGGCTCCCCTTGCCATTGACCATGCCGGTGGTCCGCAGGCGCACCTTCCAGTACGGGGCGTCCGCGGCGGACTTGTCGCCGTCCGCCGCCGTGTCCGCGACGCGGTTCAGGAAGGCCGCCGCGTTGGCGCTCGCGGCCGGGGGGCCGCCGTCGACCGAGACCGTCGGGTAGACGAGGACGGTGGCCGTGACCGCCGCGACGGCCAGGGTCGCCCCGACGAACCTTCGCCGGACCCGTCCGCGCGGCGGCAGCGGGACGGCGTCCGCCGTGTCGCGGGCCACCGCCTCCGCCACGGCGGCCCGCGCCGCGGCGACGGCCGACGCAGTCGGCGGCTCCACCCGTCCGGCGGCCGTCAGGGCGTCCGCGCCGGGGAAGTCGAGGAGGTCGAACTCGGTCGTGGTCATGCGAAGTCTCCCGTCCGGTCGAGCAAGCTGGGGCTGGGGCCGGTCGACGCGAGTGCCTCGCGCAGCCGGGCGCGGGCGCGGTGCAGGCGGGATCTCGCGGTGCCCGGGGGAATGCCGACCACGGCCGCGGCCTCGGTCGGGGTGAGCCGTTCCCAGGCGACGAGGAGCAGCAACTCGCGCTCCACATGGGGCAGTCCGGCGATGCTGTGCCGCAGGAACGGCGCGACCGCCGCCGCGTCCAGCCGTTCGTCGACCCCCTGCCACGGGTCGGTGTCGGCACGGTCGCCGGGCGTGCCCGGCCCCGGCTGTTCCCTCCCGCCCCGCCGCCAGTGCGCGGCGAGTACGTTCCTGGCCACCCCGAACAGCCAGGTACGGGCCGTGCCCCGGGCGGCGTCGAAGGTGCGGCGGCTCGCGTAGGCCTGCAACCAGACCTCCGCCAGCAGGTCGTCGGCGACGGCGGGTGCACGGCGGGTCAGATAGCCGTGCAGTCCACCGGCGTGCCGCTCGACCAGCGGCTCGAAGGCCGCCGGATCACGGGCCGAGCGGGTGAGCAGAGCCTCGTCGTCCGAGTCGTCCGGTTCCATCTGGTCCCCTTCCGCGGCCACGCTCTCGCGACCACACCCCTTACTTGTCGGGAACGGGCGGGAGCGTTCGTCCGGCACCGCGATGCCGTCCGTCGGCCGCGCCTCGTCCACACCGCGGGACGACCCGGCCTGACGCCCCGGGGCGACAACTGCTCCGGCCGGGCGCACCGGCGGTGCGGCTGTCGCGGCCGGCCGGCGAGCCTCGGCCGATGGTGCGGGCCGCCGCGCGGAGGGCGCCGTCGACGGCCCCGGCGGCTGCCCCCGCGACTACCGGCGACCCTCCTCTTCCCGCTCACGGCGCCGCAGCGCGCGACGCTCCTTGCCCGGCAGGGTGGCGGCCAGCTCGCCCACCGGGGCCACGTCGTGGCCGTTGCCCTCCCGGCCGCCCCGGCACCACCACACCGGCGGGCCGGCCGCGTCCGTCGCACCCGGGTACCAGTCGTCGGCGGTTCCCGCGGGACGAACGTGCACTCCGGTCCTGTGCTCCCGGCAGACCGGCCAGACCTGCCAGAGCAGCTCCATGACGGTCGACTGCGCCGCGTCCGCGACCACTTCCAGGACCGTCGCCTCGTCGTCCGGCTCCAGCGGGTCGCCCTCCTCGGGGTCGTACGCGTTCACCTGGTTGCCGTGCCAACGGCCGTCGGGCATCGCCACGTAGACCCGTCCCCTGTCGACTCCACCCGTTCCACCCGTGGACGGAGACTGCTGAGGCGGTTCGGCCATCAGTATCAGCGCGTCCTGCCCCGGCAAGGTCGCCGTCACGTCGCGGTTGACCACAGCGAGCGCGGCCTCCAGCTTCGGCCACCGACCTGGTTCGGCCGGCCGGGGCTCCGGGAGAGGCTGCCGGTGCCGACCAGGACCGACGCGCTCGTACGAGAAGTAGCTCACCGGGGCATCGTCACATGCGCGCAGTCCCTCACCAGGCTGCGGGTATGCGGTGAACTGCCGCGAAAACCAGGTGCCGCAGCCGCTGCGCCTCCCTACGCTTCCCGCCATGGACAGCACCGGGGCCGGGGGTCTCGTCAACGTCGTGGACGTCGAAGCGACCTGCTGGGCCGGTTCCCCGCCGCCCGGCGAGGTCAGCGAGATCATCGAGATCGGTCTGACCGTCGTCGACCTGGCGGCCGGCGAGCGCCTCGCCCGGCACCGGATCCTGGTGCGGCCCGCCCGGTCCACGGTCGGCGAGTTCTGCACGGAGCTGACCGGCCTCACCCAGCCCGAGGTCGACCAGGGGGTCGCCTTCGCCGAAGCGTGCCGGCTGCTGGCGGCCGAGCACCGCGCGGGCGCCCGGCCGTGGGTGAGCTGGGGCGACTACGACCGCCACCAGTTCACCCGGCAGTGTCGGGCCACGCGGACGCCCTACCCTTTCGGCCGCCGGCACACCAACGCCAAGGCCGTCTTCACCGAGGCGTACGGTCTGCGCAAGCGCCCCGGCATGGCACAGGCCCTGGAGATCGCCGGACGGCGGCTCGAAGGCCGGCACCATCGGGGCGAGGACGACGCCTGGAACATCGCGGCCCTCGTGCTTCACCTCTCCGAACGGGGTCTTTGGCCGGCCCCGGTGGAACACCTCGCCTGACGGGTGGAGGGGAAAGGGCTGCCATGGGGGAACTGGCGGAGCTTGCGGAACGGGTCGCACTGATCGACGCGTGCGTCGAGCCCATCGCGAGGCGGCCGGTGGATGTCACCGACCCCGACTGGGTGCGGAAGATGCGGGAGGGCCCGCATCCGCTGGACGAGGCGGGGATCCGCCCGGAGGCCGAGGCGGCGCTGCGGGACGTGCTCACCCGCTACGAGGAGGGCGACGACGGCGTCCGGGCCGACCTGCGAGCCCTCCTGGAGCGGCGTCGCTGGTTCGGCTGGGCGACGACGCTGCCCTTGGAGCCGACCCCCCAGGGCTTCCGGCGGCGGCTGCTGGAGATGTCGGTCGAGGACCAGGGCCTGGACACCCGGGACATGATGGTTGCCCTGAACGACCTGTGCGGGCAGGCCCGGGACGCCGGGGTCGACATCCGGCCGCTTCTCCTGGACGTGGCCGGACTCTCCAGTGACGTCGACAAGTACGGGATGGGTTCCACGCGGCACATCCTGCTCCGGGCGGCCGGACGGGAGCCCAACGGTCTCTGGTGAGCGGGCTGACGTCACCCGGCGGACGGTGAGCCCGCGGATCCCCCGTCCGCCAGGTCCGCGACGACCGCCGCGTGGTCCGACGGCCACACCCCGTCGACCGGGCCGTCCCCGGCCCGCCGTACGGCCAGCACCGTGCCGAGGCCGCCGGGGCCGGCCGGGGCGCCGACGTGGATGTAGTCGACGCGGACGCTGGGGCCGAGGCCCGGCGCGACGTACGGGTTGGCGTTGTCCCAGGTGGCGGAGGGGGCGGCCGGGTCGGCGTACTCCCAGGCGTCGAGGAAGACCTGGCCGGGTACGACAGGTGCGGTGCGGACCCCGCCGAACCGGCGGACCTCGTCGGAGTCCGGCCAGGCGTTGAAGTCGCCGGTGACGACGGGCGGGAAGCCGGTGCCCGCACGGTGGGCGGCGACGAACTCGGCCAAGGCGGTGACCTGTTGGCCGCGCACGGCCGACAGGTGGAGCTGCGAGGTCAGGTGGACGGTGAAGAAGGGGACGGGGTGCGCGGGGGCGGCGATGCGGGCGTGGAGCGCGAGGCGTCCGTCGTCGAGGTCCGGTGGGGCCGGCAGGCGCAGCGCCTCGCTCTCCAGCACCGGCCAGCGGCTGAGCACCGCGTTGCCGATCTCGACCCCGGGCTCCCCGATCCGCCGCTGCCAGCGCTCGGAGGCCGGGGAGGCGGCCCAGGTCCAGTGCAGGCCGAGTTCGCCGGCGAGCCATTCCGCGAGGTTCCCGTCGCCCGTGGCCCACACCTCCTGCAGGCCGACCACGTCCGGCCGCAGCTCGCGCAGCACGGCGAGGATCGCCTTCTGCCGTTCGGCCCACGGCCCGAAGCGCCACCACAGGTTCCAGGTCACGATCCGCACGGGCCCACCGTCTCTCGTCGGGGTTGCGTGAGAGACATTGGAAGTCACCGCCGACACCGAAGTACAGCCGAACAGGAGACCGGGATTCCATGTCCGACCGCAGATTCCGTGCCACCACCGCCTTCCAGCGGCACATCGCCAACCCGTTGACCCGCCTCATGCCCTTCCAGACCCTGCTGGAGACCACCGGACGCGTCTCCGGTCAGCCGCGGCGGACGCCGCTCGGCGGGCGGCGGGTCGGGGACAGTTTCTGGCTGGTGTCGGAGTTCGGGACGAAGTCCCAGTACGTGCGGAACATCCAGGCCGACCCGCGGGTGCGGGTGCGGATCGGTGGGCGGTGGCACCACGGCACCGCCCACCTGCTGCCCGACGACGACCCGGTCGCCCGGCTGCGCACCCTGCCCCGGGGCAACAGCGCCGCCGTAAAGGCGCTGGGCACGCAGCTCCTGACGATCCGGGTCGATCTGGCCGACTGAGCAGGAGCGCCCCGAACAGGAGCGCCCCGGCGGCCCTTCCAGCGGAGCGCTCAGCTCGCCTTGTAGAACGCGTACGTCGCCGAGTACGGCACCGACACCTGGTCCGTGCCGGTGCAGGCGGCGGCCGGGGCCACACCGCCCTCGGTGTCCAGGCGCTGGACGTAGGTGACGCCCTCGAACGTCCCGGCGCCGCGGGTGGCCGTGGCCTTCAGGAGCAGCTCGGGGACGGCACCGTCCTTCGCGGACGTGGCGACCGCGGAGGCGTTCACCGCGCTGCCGTCGACCGTGGAGACCCAGACCGGGCCACGGGAGTGCAGGGCGACCGGGCGGTGGGCGCGGTCCCGCTTGTCGGAGAGGGTGGCGGCGGGCTCCAGGAGCTTCCAGGCGCCGTCGGTGCAGGTGTAGGTCTGCACGCCGTGCGCGGAGTAGACGCCGGTCAGCTTGTTGCCGTCGGGGACCGCCAGCGCGGCGGGGGCGTGGACGGCCGGGAGGGCGGCGGGCTTCGCGGACGCGGCCTGGACGGCCGTCGTGCCGAGCAGGGTGGCGGCGGCCGCGGCGGCGACGGCCGTGGTGGTCAGGGCGATTCTCTTGACGTGCTTCATGAAGGGGGGTCTCCGAACGGGATCCGTGCGTGCTCAGGGAAGGGGGCAGTCAGGGCCGGTAACCGGAAACCTGCCGTCCCCCCTGCATCCCGGACGCTACGGACTCGTCCCCCACGAGCGAAGCGGCTTTCCCCTTCTTTGCCCTCCCGTAATACCCCTTACGGCCTCAACGGGCAGACTTCTAGCACCTTTTGACAGACCGTCACCCCGGCCAGACGATCGCCTGCACCTCGCTGTAGGCGTGCAGGGCGTAGGAGCCCACGTCCCGGCCGACCCCGCTCTTCTTGAAGCCCCCGAACGGCGCCTCCATGTTCCGCCCCACGGTGTTGATCCCGACCCCGCCCGCCCGGAGCCGCCGAGCCACCCGGAAGGCCCGGGCCACGTCGCCCGACCAGACGTAGTCGATGAGGCCGTAGTCGGAGTCGTTGGCGAGGGCGATGCCCTCCTCCTCGTCGTCGAAGGGGACGACGGAGACGACCGGGCCGAAGATCTCCTCGCGGGCCACCCGCATGTCGTTCGTGCAGTCGGCGAGGACGGTGGGAGCCAGGTAGAACCCCCGCTCCGGCGACGGGCGTTCACCGCCGGTCACCACCGTCGCACCTTCCTTCCTGCCGAGTTCGACGTACGACTCGACGCGCGCCCGGTGCTCGGCGGTGATCAACGGCCCGACCACCGTGTCCGGCGCGGCCGGGTCGCCCACCTTCAACCGCCCCGCGTACGCGGCCAGTCCGTCCACCAGCCGGTCGTACAGCCCGCGCTGCACCAGCACCCGGGTGGGCGCCGTGCAGATCTGCCCGCTGTAGAAGGAGAAGGTGGTGCCGATCCCGGCCACCGCCGAACCGACGTCCGCGTCGTCGAGGACGACCGCCGCGCCCTTGCCGCCCAGCTCCATCAACTGGCGTTTCATGTCCCGCCCGCACACCTCGGCGATGCGCTGCCCGACGGCCGTGGAACCGGTGAAGCTCACCATGTCGACGTCGGGGGAGGCCACGGCCGCCTCGCCGACACCGGTCGACCGCCCGGAGACGACGTTCACCACGCCCGGCGGGGCACCCGCCGCCTCCAGCGCCTCCGCCATCCGGTAGACGGAGAGCGGGTCCTGCGGGGCCGGTTTCACGACCACCGTGTTGCCCATCGCCAGCGCGGGCGCGACCTTGCCCGCCGGGTTGGCCCACGGGTTGTTGTACGAGGTGATGCAGCTGACCACGCCGACCGGCTGGCGCACGGCCAGCGCGCCCATCACGCCCGCCTTCCCCATCGGCCCGGCCTCGTTGATCTGCGGCGGGATCGCCCACTCGGCCGGTTCGACGGTCGCGTACCGGCGGAACCGGGCCACCGCCACCCCCACCTGCATCGCGCGGGCGGTGCCGGTGGTCGCGCCCGTCTCGGCGCGGGCGAGGTCCGCGTACTCGCCCAGCCGCCCGCGGATGATGTCGGCGGCCCGCCCGAGCACCGCCGCCCGCTCCCCCGCCGGCGTCCGCGACCAGCCGTCGAAGGCCTCCCGGGCGGCCGCACAGGCCGCCAGCACCTGCTCCCGGGACGCCTCCGGCGCCCAGCCCACGGTCTCCTCCGTCGCCGGGTCGACGACCTCGTAGTACCCGTCGTCCGGCGCCACCCACCGGCCCCCGACGAACAGCCGCTGCCCGTCCGCCGCCTCGCCCGCCTCGCTCACCGGGTGCTCACCGTCCTGGTGTCCCGCCCGGACCGCAGCACCTTCCCCGGTACGGCGCCGCTCACCACGTCGTCCCGGATGGCCTCGACGCCGTTGACCCAGACCGCGTGCACGCCGATCGCCTTCGAGTCCAGGCGCGGACTGTCTCCCGGCAGGTCGTGCACCAGGGTGGCCTGGCCGGCGGCGATCCGCTCCGGGTCGAAGAGCACCAGGTCCGCATGCCAGCCCTCCGCGATCCGCCCCCGTTCCCGCAGCCCGAAGAGCCGGGCGGGATCGTCGGTCAGCATCTTCACGGCCTGCTCCAGGCCGAGCAGCTTGCGGCCGCGCAGGCAGTCGCCGAGGAAGCGGGTGGTGTACGGGGCCCCGCACATCCGGTCCAGATGCGCCCCGGCGTCCGACCCGCCGAGCATGACGTCCTCGTGCTGCCAGGTCTCGGCGCGCAGCGTCCAGGAGGCCGGGTCGTTGTCGGTGGGCATGGGCCACAGGACGGTACGGAGGTCGTCGGCGGCGCAGATCTCGACCAGGGTGTGGAAGGGGTCCTGGCCGCGCTCCTGTGCTATGTCACGTACCACCCGGCCCGACAGCCCGGCGTTCGCCTCGCTGTAGGTGTCCCCGATGACGTACCGCCCGAAGTCGGCAAGCCGCCGGAAGACTCCGGCCTCCTTGCTGTTCGCGCGCTCCATCATCTCGGCCCGTACCTCCGGGTCGCGCAGCTTCTCGATCCGCTCCGGAACCGGCAGCCCGAGGATCGGCCCCCACCCGGGGATGAGGTTCAGCGCGCAGAAGGTGCCGAGCGACATGTTCATGGGCGTGAGGATCGGCATGGTCAGCGCCACGACCCTGCCGCCCGCCTTCCGGGCCCGTTCACTGGCCTGGAGCTGGCGCGGCACCCGCTCCGGGACGGCGGCGTCGACCGTCAGCACGTTCCAGTTCAGGGGCCGCCCGGCCACCGCGCTCATCTCGGCGAACAGCTCGATCTCGGCGTCGCTGAACTGGTCGAGGCACCCGGCGACGATCGCCTCGATCTGCGTCCCCTCGTGCTCCCCGACGGCCCGTGAGAGGGCCAGGAGTTCGGCGGGGAGCGCGTGCCGCGAGGCGACCGGCTGCCCGTCCCCGTCGGAGTGGGTGCTGGACTGCGTGGTGGAGAAGCCCCACGCTCCCGCGTCCATGGCCTCATGCAACAGCCGTACGATCTCGGCCAGTTGCTCCTCACTCGGCTGCCCGCCGACCGCGTCCGGCCCCATCACGTACCGGCGCAGCGCACAGTGCCCCACCATGAACCCGGCGTTGACGGCGATCCGCCCTTCGAGCGCGTCCAGGTACTCCCCGAAGGAGCTCCAGCTCCAGGGCGCCCCCTCCTCCAGGGCGACCAGGGACATGCCCTCGACCTTGGACATCATGCGGCGGGTGTAGTCGGCGTCGGCGGGGCGGGCGAGGTTGAGCGGGGCGAGGGTGAAGCCGCAGTTGCCTGCCGCGACCGTGGTCACCCCGTGGTTCAGCGAAGGTGTCGCATACGGGTCCCAGAAGAGCTGGGCGTCGTAGTGGGTGTGCGGGTCGACGAAGCCGGGCGCGAGGACGAGCCCGGTGGCGTCCTCGACCGTCCGGGATTCCTCGGTGACGGTGCCGATGACGGCGATACGGCCGTCGCGGATGCCGATGTCGGCGAAGTAGGCGGGCGCGCCGGTTCCGTCGACAACGGACGCGCCCTTGATGACGTGATCGAGCATTGGGCTCACCTCTTGGTATGCGGCAGGACTGCTTACCCAGGGGCGCGGGGAACTGCGCGACCAGCCACACACGACCCGCACCCGCCTACGACGCTCAAGCCCCTTGACGGAACCGCGTAGTCCGGTGCACCGGATCCGTGTCGATCTTCGGAATCACGTGCTCCCCGATCAACCGGATCGTCTGCAGCGTCTCCTCCTTCGGCACCCCCACCGGCAGCCCGAAGCTCAGCTGGTCCGCCCCGGCCTGCTCCCACCGCTTGCACTGCCGCAGCACCTCGTCGGGGTCGCCACAGATCAGCAGTTCCTCCTCGACCAGCAGCTCCACGAACTCCGGCGTGTACTCCGGCAGCGTCTCCGGCCACACCGGGAAGCCCTCGGGCCGCGGGAAGGTGTCGTGGTACCGGAACACCAGGGACGGCAGGTAGTGGAGTCCGCCCGACGCCGCGATCCGGATCGCCTCGTCGTGCGTCGGCGCGCAGATCGCCGTCGTCGTCACCATGACGTTGTCGTTGACGAAGTCCCCGACCGGCTCGGCGTTCACGATCGCCGTCTTGTACTGCTCCAGCACCCACTCCATGTCGGAGACCTTCTGGATGCTGAACCCGAGCACCCCGAGCCCCTTCTTCGCCGCCATGGCGTACGAGGGCGGCGAACCGGCCGCGTACCACATCGCGGGGTGCGACTTGCCGTACGGCTTGGGCAGCACCTTGCGCGGCGGCAGCTGCCAGTGCTTGCCCTGGAAGCCGACGTACTCGTCCTGGAGCCACATCTTGGGGAACTCGGCGATGGTCTCTTCCCAGATCTCCTTGGTGTAGTTCATGTCGGTCACACCGGGGATGAACCCGAGGATCTCGTGGGAGCCGGCGCCGCGCCCGCTGCCGAACTCGAAGCGGTTGCCGGTGAGATGGTCGAGCATGGCGACCTTCTCGGCCACCTTCACGGGGTGGTTGACCTGGGCGAGAGGGTTGAAGATCCCGGAGCCCAGATGGATCCGCTCGGTCGCGTGCGCGAGATACCCCAGGTACACGTCATTGGCCGACAGGTGGGAGTACTCGTCGAGGAAGTGGTGCTCGGAGGCCCAGGCGTACTTGAAGCCGGACTGGTCCGCCTGGATGACGTACTCGGTCTCCTCCATCAGTGCCTTGTGCTCGGCCAGCGGGTCGGTCTCGGCTCGCTTGCCCACGTATCCCTGTACAAAGAGCCCGAATTCCAAGGCGGTTCACCGTCCCATATTTCCTGACGCTCCGTCAGATACCGTTCGTTGGCCGACTGTCGCACCGGCCGCTTCCAGCGTCAATAGCTGACGAGTCGTCAGATCACGCTGACCCCCGCCAGCCACCCCCCGTCGATCACGAACGGCTGCCCGGTGATGTACGACGAGTCGTCCGAGGTCAGGAAGAGCGCCAGCCTGGCCACCTCCTCCGCCCGCCCGATCCGGCCCAGCGGCACGAGCTTGCGGTACAGCTCGTCCAGCGCGCGGCTCATCTCCGCCGGGTCGGCGGTGGGGTCCAGGCGCGCCGGGTTGGACATCGCGGTGTCGATGGCGCCGGGGCAGATCGCGTTGACGCGTATCCGCCGGCCGGCGAGTTCCAGCGCGGCGACCCGGGTGAGCCCGAGCACCGCGTGCTTGGTGGCCGCATAGGTGCCCACCGCGGCCATCCCCGTCAGCGCCGTGTAGGACGCCGTGTTGACGATGGTCCCCCCGTCGTCCAGTTCGGGCGCGACCGTCTTCATGCCCAGGAAGCAGCCGACCTGGTTGACCTGCACGACCTGCATGAACTCTTCGAGGGGCGTGTCCACGAGCGCGTTGAAGCGCAGGATGCCGGCGTTGTTCACCAGCCCGTCGAGACGGCCGTACGCCCTCTTCGCGGCGGCGACGGCGGCCTGCCACTCCTCCTCCACCCCCACGTCCAGGTGGACGTAGGCCGCCCCGATCTCCTTGGCGAGGGCCTCGCCCAGATCGTCCAGCACATCCGCCACGACGACCCGCGCCCCCTCCTCCCTGAAGAGCCGCGCCTCCTGCTCGCCCTGTCCGCGCGCCGCCCCGGTGACGATGACGACCCGCCCGTCCAGTTTGCCCATGCCACTGCCTCCCTCAGGTGAGACGGGGCGCGACGTCCGCCCCGAACGCCTCGATCTGGTCGATGAGTTCGGCCCGGCTCCGGCTGCGGAACCGCACCTGGATCTGGTGCACGCCCATCGCGCCGTACGCCCGCAGCGACTCGGCGAGGGCCTCGGGGGCACCGCTGAGGGTGCGGCGGCCCACCGCCCAGTCCGGGGTGCCGACGTACAGCGGTTCCGTGATCGCGCCGACGGTGATCGGCTCCTCGATGCCGGCCTCCTCGCGCAGCCGCCGCAGCCGCTCGATCTGCGCCGGCAGCCGGTCCCTCGGGTCGCCCTGCGGCAGCCAGCCGTCGCCCTTGAGCGCGGCCCGCCGCACGGCGGCCGGCGACGACCCGCCGACCCACACCGGCACCCGCTCCTGCGCGGGCCGGGGCCGCTGCCCGAGCCCCTCGAAGTCGTAGAACTTGCCGTGGTGGGAGGGGAACTCGTCCGGGCCGAGCGCGGCGCGCAACGCGTCGATCGCCTCGTCCAGCACCGCGCCGCGCTGCCCGAAGTCCACCCCGAGCACCTCGAACTCCTCCCGCACGTGCCCGGCGCCGACGCCGAGCACCAGGCGGCCGCCGGAGAGGTGGTCGAGGGTCGCGTACTGCTTGGCGGAGAGCAGGGGGTGGCGCAGGCCCACGACGGCGACATGGCTGAGCAGCCGCACCCGTTGGGTCACGGCGGCCAGGTGGGCGAGGGTGGCCACCGGGTCGTACCAGACCGTGCTCATGGCCGCGGCCAGCCGGTGCGGGATCGCCACGTGGTCGCAGACGGCGAGGTAGGCGAAGCCGGCGCGCTCCGCGGCGCGCGCGATCGCCACCAGGTCCGCGGGACCGGCGGCGGCCTCCCAGGGCTCCGCGTAGATGGTGGACTGGGACTGGACGGGGAGCTGCATCCCGTACGCCGGCCGCCCGTCCGGCAGGGCTTGGATGGACACACACCCTCCTGCATCTGATGGATCGTCATAAAAGGTTTGCCGGAGCCATCGTCTTACCTGACGCATCGTCAGACAAGGGGCGAGGGACGTGATCGTCCGGTGCAGAATGTCCGCCTCTCCGACCGATTGACCCGAGACCGTCGTGGTCATGTCCCGGGCACGTCACCGGCTGAAGACGGTCCGGCCAGGGCCCGTACCTGCTGTCGACGGCTCGGGGGGTCCGGGTCGCACCGGAACACGGGGAGACCGAGATGATCCGCAACCGCATCGCCGCACTGGCCGCCGCCGCAGCCGCCGCGTCCCTGCTGCTGACCGCGTGCAACGCGACCGACGAGGCCGCCTCGGTGGCCAAGGACGGTGTCGGCACCGCGCTGCAGAGCCTGCACTTCAACAGCGGCACCGCGAAGCAGAACAACGCCACCCCCAAGACGGGCGACTGGGCCACCGGCGCCGGCAAGCCGGCCGTGACCCCGGCCGCGAAGAAGTGGGTGCAGCTGAGCGCGGCCAAGGCGGGCGATCTGAACCCGGTCGTCGTCAACGGCGCGGGCTTCACGCTCTACCGCTTCGACAAGGACACCGCGAACCCGTCCAAGTCCAACTGCAACGACGCGTGCGCGACCACCTGGCCGCCCGTCGTCGTCGCCCCGGGCGGCAGGATCTTCGTCGACGGCGTGAACAAGTCCGAGGTCGGGGTGGTCAAGCGGGCCGACGGCAACCTCCAGGTGACCATCGGAGGGTGGCCGGTCTACCGCTTCAGCAAGGACCTCAAGCCCGGTGACACCAACGGGCAGGGCGTGGGCGGCACATGGTTCGGAGTGACGCCGGACGGCAAGAAGGCCGGGGTCCAGGGCCAGGGCCAGAACAACACCGGCGGCACCGGCGGGACCGGGACCGGTACGGCCGTGACGACCAGCGTGATCCTCTCCGACGAGACCGACTTCGGCGACCCCTCCGAGGGCCTGGCCGGCTCCGGCTGCCAGAACGTCGCCCGCGACGACTCCGCCTCCTCCCTCCGGGCCTCCGGCGCCCTGAAGATCTGGTCGGAGAAGGACTGCAAGGGCGAGTCCAAGGTGGTCCAGGGCGACATCGCCGACCTGGCGTCGATCGGCTTCGACAACAAGATCTCGTCGGTGTTTCTCGGCTGACACCGGCAGTCATGGCAGCACCGTCCCGCGCCCGCGGCCCCGGGCGCGGGACGGCCATGGCCTGGCCCTCCCCGTACGGGGCGGTCCTCACGAGGTCGGGCCCGGCCCCGCCCACAGCCCGTCGGGCGTCAGCCCCAGCAGCTCGATCGCGTTCCCCCGTACGATCCGCTCCACCGCGTCCGGGGCCAGGTGGCCCATCTGGGCCTCGCCGACCTCCCTCGACTTCGGCCAGGTGGAGTCGGAGTGCGGGTAGTCGGTCTCGTACAGCACATTGCCGAGGCCGATCGCGTCCAGGTTCTTCAGCCCGAAGGCGTCGTCGAAGAAGCAGCCGTAGACGTGCTCGGCGAAGAGTTCGGAGGGCGGGCGGGTGACCTTGTCGGCGACGCCGCCCCAGGCGCGGTTCTCCTCCCAGACGACGTCGGCGCGCTCCAGGATGTAGGGGATCCAGCCGATCTGGCCCTCCGCGTACATCACCTTGAGGTGGGGGAAGCGCTCGAACTTGCCGCTCATCAGCCAGTCGACCATCGAGAAGCAGCAGTTGGCGAAGGTGATGGTGGAGCCGACGGCGGGCGGGGCGTCGGCGGAGGTGGAGGGCATCCGGCTGCTGGAGCCGATGTGCATGGCGACGACCGTGCCGGTCTCGTCGCAGGCGGCGAGGAAGGGGTCCCAGGCGTCGGTGTGGACGGAGGGGAGCCCGAGGTGCGGGGGTATCTCGGAGAAGGCGACGGCGCGGACACCGCGGGCCGCGTTGCGGCGGACCTCGGCGGCGGCCAGTCCGGCGTCCCACAGGGGGATGAGGGCGAGGGGTATCTGACGGCCCTGCGCCAGCGGGCCGCACCACTCCTCCACCATCCAGTCGTTGTACGCCTGGACGCAGAGCAGGGCCAGTTCGCGGTCCTTGGCCTCGGTGAAGGTCTGCCCGCAGAAGCGGGGGAAGGTCGGGAAGCAGAGCGCGGACTGGACGTGGTTGACGTCCATGTCGGCGAGCCGTTGCGGCACGTCGTACGACCCGGCCCGCATCTGCTCGTACGTGATCACTTCGAGCTTGATCTCGTCGCGGGAGTAGCCGACGGCGGTGTCGAGGCGGGTGAGGGGGCGGTGCAGGTCCTCGTAGATCCACCAGTCGCCGATGGGGCCGTCCTCACCCGGCTTGCCCATGACGGGCTTGAACCGGCCGCCGAGGAAGCTCATTTCCTTCAGCGGGGCCCGGACGATGCGCGGCCCGGTGTCCAGGTACTTCTTCGGGAGGCGGGACTGCCAGACGTCCGGCGGCTCCACGGTGTGGTCGTCGACGGAGATGATCAGCGGGAAGGTGCCGTCCTGGGTGTCCATGGCGCTCACGGTAGCGCCGATCTGACGAACCGTCAGCTACGGGAATGACGGTACGTCAGGCGGTACGGCGACGGCGGCCCACTCCCCCGGCGGGATTCACCGACTCCGGCGCCGAGGACGCCGAGTTGCCCGCGGAATCGTTCCGCCAGACGTCCGCCCTGCTGGCGGGGGTGCGGCCGTGTGAAGACCGTGTGGACCACCGCGTGTCGCCCTGTGATCGGTGTCTCCCCCGGCTGACGCGGCCCGCCCGGACAAGGCAGACTGACGGGGTGAAGCGGGATGTCTAGGGGGACGGGCATGGACGGTGGACCACGGGTGCCGGAGCAGCGGCGCGCCCCCTCCTCGGCGGAGGCGGCGGCGTTGCGCTTCAGTGTGCTCGGTCCGGTACGCGCCTGGCGTGCCGAGGAACCCCTCAACACCGGCTCCCCACAGCAACGCGCGCTGCTCGCCGCCCTGTTGCTGCGCGAGGGCCGGACGGCGACCGCGGCCGAGCTGATCGACGCCCTGTGGGGTCCCGAGCCGCCGTCGCAGGCGCTGGCGGCGGTGCGCACGTACGCGTCCCGGCTGCGCAAGGCCCTGGACCCGGGGGTCCTGGTCAGCGAGTCCGGCGGGTACGCGGTGCGGGGGCTGGGCGAGGGGGCGCTGGACCTGGCGGTCGCACAGGATCTGGCGGCGGCGGCGGAGAAGGCGAAGAGCGCCGGGGACCTGCACCAGGCACGCGAGGTGCTGAACCGGGCGCTCGCCCAGTGGGACGGCGAACCGCTGGCCGGGGTGCCGGGGCCGTACGCCGACACGCAGCGGACCCGGCTGGAGGAGTGGCGTCTCCAACTCCTGGAATCCCGCCTTGACATGGACCTGGAACAGGGCTGTCATGCGGAGGCGGTGTCGGAGCTGACAGCCCTGACGGCGGCCCATCCGCTCCGCGAACGCCTCCGTGAACTCCTCATGCTCGCCCTGTACCGCAGCGGCCGGCAGGCGGAGGCCCTCGCGGTGTACGCGGACACCCGCCGCCTGCTCGGCGAGGAACTCGGCGTCGACCCGCGCCCGGGCCTGCGAGACCTCCAGCAGCGGATCCTGCAGGCCGACCCGGCCCTCGCCGAGCCCTCTTCCCCCGCGGCGGACCCCCCGTCCGCCCCCGTCCGCCCGGCCCAACTCCCGGCCACGGTGCCCGACTTCACGGGCCGTTCCGCCTTCGTCACCGAGCTGAGCGCGGTACTGGCGTCGGCGGAGGGCCGGGTGATGGCCGTATCGGCGCTGGCGGGCATCGGGGGCGTGGGGAAGACCACCCTCGCGGTGCACGTGGCCCACCGCGCCCGGTCGGCCTTCCCGGACGGCCAGTTGTACGTGGACCTGCAGGGCGCGGGCCCGCGGGCTGCCGAGCCGGAGACGGTCCTGGGGTCCTTCCTGCGGGCCCTGGGCACGCCGGACTCGTCCATCCCCGACTCGCTGGACGACCGGGCGGCCCTGTACCGCTCGGTCCTGGACGGCCGCCGGGTCCTGGTCCTGCTGGACAACGCGAAGGACGCGGCGCAGGTACGTCCGCTGCTGCCGGGCACGGAGGGCTGCGCGGCGCTGGTGACGTCCCGGGTACGGATGGTGGACCTGGCGGGTGCGCATCTGGTGGACCTGGACGTGATGTCCCCGGACGAGGCGCTGTCGCTGTTCACGAAGATCGTCGGCGAGGAGCGGGTGTCCTCCGAGCGCGAGGCGGCCCTCGACGTGGTCGCGGCCTGCGGCTTCCTCCCCCTCGCCATCCGCATAGCCGCGTCCCGCCTGGCGGCGCGCCGCACCTGGACGGTTTCGGTGCTGGCGGCGAAGCTCGCGGACGAACGCCGCCGCCTGGACGAACTCCAGGCCGGCGACCTCGCGGTGAAGGCGACGTTCGAACTGGGCTACGGCCAGCTGGAGCCGGCCCAGGCGCGGGCGTTCCGCCTCCTCGGCCTGGCGGACGGGCCGGACATCTCGCTGGCGGCGGCCGCGGCCGTGGTCGACCTGCCGGTGGAGGCGACCGAGGACCTGCTGGAGGCCCTGGTCGACACCTCGCTGCTGGAATCGGCGGCTCCGGGCCGCTACCGCTTCCACGACCTCGTGCGGCTCTACGCGCGCGCGTGCGCGGAGCGGGACGAGCAGCCGCCGAGCGAGCGCGAGGCGGCGATGTCGCGGTTGCTGGACTTCTACCTCGCCACCGCGGCGGCGTTCTACGCCATCGACCGGCCCGGGGACCGGCTGGTGGACCATCTCGCGGCCACCGAGTACCCGGGGCTGACCTTCCAGGACCGCCACGAGGCACAGGACTGGTTCTACGCGGAGGCCATGCCCGTGCTGGCCTGCGTCCGGCAGTCGACGGCGCCCGGACTGCTCCGGCGCGCCGTGGACCTGCTGTGGACGGCCGTCGACCTGACGGAGTCGGGGGCCAACTCCAGGGAGTACGAGACCACGGCGGCCTCCATGCGGGACGCGGCGCGCGCCGCGTCCGACCTGCGGACGGAGGCCCGCGCGCATGTCGCCCTGGCCAACGCCTACCACCTGATCGGCCGTTTCGGACCGGCGAACGAGCAGGCGACCGAGGCGGTGCGGCTCTCGGATCTCGCCGGCGACCCGCTGCCCGGGTGCTGGGCCTCCAACATGCTGGGCATCATCGCGCTCTACCAGAACAGGCTGGAGGACGGCGAGGCACACCTCACCCGCGCGATCGAGAGCTTCCGCGCCTGCGGCGACGAGCCCGGCCAGGCCAGCGCGCTGTGCAACCTCTCCCGCATCCACCTGGCGATGGGACGGACGGCGAGCGCGGTCTCCCTGGCGCAGCAGGGGACCGGCATGTACGACGCCATGGGGCACGCGTTGAAGGGTGCCAACGGCCGGTACGCGCTGGGCCTCGCGCTCACCGAGGGCGGCCAGTACGACCAGGCCGCCGAGCGGCTCCAGGAGGCCCTGGAGGTGTTCCGGGACAGCCGGATGCGGCTGTGGGAGGGGATGTCCCTGTTCCGGCTCGCCGAACTCGACCTCGCGGCGGAGCGGCCCGCGCAGGCCGCGACCAACGCCGAGTCGGCCCTCACCCTGTTGCGCGGGATCGGCGGCGACTGGCGGCGCGGGAACGTGCTCACCGTGCTCGGCCGTGCCCTGACGCTGATCGGGCATCCGGGCCGTGCGCAGGTCTGTTGGCGGGAGGCGCTCGCCATCTTCGAGGGGCTCGGGGCCACCGAGGCCGAAGAGGTGAGGGCCCTGCTCAGGCCGAGCGCCGTCGCCTGACGCGGAGCGCCCGCGGAGAGCGGGCGGTGGAGCCTGGCGGGCGTTCATCATTCGTTTATCGGGCCACGGCACTCTCGTCCTGTCGATCCGTCGCGTCGGGGGGCAGACGGTTCGGCCTGGGCCCGCGCCTTAAGGTGTAGCGGCCCGGAAGCGTCCGCCCGGCGGCCCTACGGGGGAGTCGCCGGGCGGGCCTTCCTGCCCACAGCGTCAAGGACATTCAGGGGAGCGAACGATGAGCGACGAGACGAAGACGACCGAGGCCGAGACGGCGGCCGTCGAGGGCGCCGAGATCACCACGCTGAACAGTCACGCCACCAGCGAGCCGCTCAGCGCCACCATCCTCAAGGCGGACGACGAGGACACCACCGTCACGCCGGACAACTCGCACGCCACGGACGAGAAGGCCTGACCGAGCCACACCGGGACGGGGATCGGCCGCGGCGGCGCGGAGGGGGAGCCGTCGCGGCCGAGGTGTTCCGGGCACACCCGTGCCGTGGAGCACAGGGAGAGCGTCCCCGGCGTACGGGTTCTCCCGGGCCGCGCATCGCGCCGCCGCACAGATCCTCCGATTGACGGAGAGCCGAGGGAAGGGGGAGCCCGCAGCGTCCGCAAAGGGTCTCCGTCCCGTTTGTCCGCGGGCTACCCGCGCGTCGTGGTCGGCGGCCACGCTCGGGTGTCATGGCTTCCGACCGGAAAGCACCCGCCGTGGTCGTCAAGGTCGTTCGGTTCGTGCCGCTCGGCGCGCTGGCCGTGCTGCTGCTCGACTCGGCCACCGACTTCTTCCCCGACGACCCGATCGCCGGCATCCTCACCCCGACCCGGCTCACCCTGCTCCTCGGCCTGCTCGCACTCGTCGCCCCCGTGCCCGGGCGCGCCCGGCTGCGGGACTTCCGCACCCGCCTCGACCTGCCCGTCGCGCTGCTCGTCGGCGCGTCGGTGGTGGCGACGTACGGCGGCGGGCATCCGACCGCCCCGCTGCGCGGCCTGCTGACCGTCGTCGTGACGTACTACCTCGTCGTCGGCCTGCGCCGCACCCAGCCCGAGTCCTGGCGCGCCCTCGGGCTGCTCGCCCTCGCCGGGGCCACCGCCGCGAGCACCAGCGCCTTCTCCCAGGTCACCAACGCCACCCCGACCGGCTTCTGCCGCACCGGACTGCTCACCGACGTCGCCTGCGACGCGGGCGGTGGTGACGTGCTCATCCGGGCCACCGGCACCTTCGCCAACCCCAACCTGCTCGGCGCCTGCCTGGTGCTGCTGCTGCCGTTCGCCCTGCTCGCCGCCGTGTCGGTGGACGAGCGCACGGCCCGGACGGCGATCGTCGTCATGGTCGTCATCGGGTACGGGGCGCTGGTCACCACCTTCTCCCGCGCCGAGTACGTCGCGGCCGCCGCCGGTCTCCTCGTCCTCGGCGTCGCCTACTGGCTGGCGCCCCGGCTCGCCGACCGGGCGCAGCGGCGGCTGTACGCGGTGGTGGGCGGGCTGGGCCTGTTCGCCGCGGCCGGGGTCATCTGGGCCGTGTCCCGGGCCGGGGACTCGCTGGGCGTGCGGGGGGAGGCCTGGCGGGCCGCACTGCAGGTGGCCCGGCAGAACCCGCTGGGGGTGGGGCTCGGGCGGTCCGGCGAGGCGATATCCGCCGCGGCTCCCGGGGAGCGGGTGTTCGTGCACGCCCACAACCTGTGGCTCAACTGGCTCGTGGAGACCGGGCCGCTGGGGCTGATCGCCGTCGTCGCGGTGACGGTCGTGGCCTGGTCGAGCGCGGGGCGGGCCGCCCGCGCCAAGTCCGTGCTCGGTACGTTCGGACTCGCCTCGCTGACCGGCTTCTTCCTCGCCGGCATGCTGGACGACCCGGCCAACCTGGACCGGATCAACATGCTGTTCTGGCTGGTGCTGGGTGTGGTGATGGCCGAGGCGCCGGGCGGGTGGCGACGGCGCCGCCCCGTGGTGATGGACGACGACACCATCGTCCTCACCCCGGTCCGGCAGCCCCGGCACAGCCCCCAGTCCGTCGCCGCCCGCACCCGCCCCGCCTAGCCGGCCCGCAACTCCCCCTTCACCACCTTCCCGCTCGCGTTCCGCGGCAGCTCCGCCACGAACTCCACCGTCCGCGGCACCTTGTAGTTCGCCATCTCGCGGCGGGCCCAGGCGATCAGGTCGTCGGCCGTCAGCACCGCCCCCGGCCGCCGCACCACGAACGCCTTGCCGACCTCGCCCAGCCGTCCGTCCGGTACGCCGATCACCGCCACGTCCGCCACCTCCGGGTGCAGGCCCAGCAGTTGCTCTATCTCCGCCGGGTAGGCGTTGAAGCCGCCGACGATGAACATGTCCTTGAGCCGGTCGGTGATGCGCAGGTTGCCGGCCGGGTCCAGGACGCCGACGTCGCCGGTGCGCAGCCAGCCGTCCGCCGTCAGCGTCTCGGCGGTCGCGGCCGGGTCCTCGAAGTAGCCGCGCATGACGTTGAAGCCGCGGACCAGCACCTCCCCGGTCTCGTCCACCCGGACCTCGGTGCCGGGTATCGCACGCCCCGACGTCGACGCGATCACCGTCGGGTCGTCGCCCCGGCGGCACATCGTCACGATCCCGCTCGCCTCGGAGAGGCCGTAGGCGGTCAGGACCGTCTCGACGCCGAGTTCGCCGCGCAGGCGCTCGACGAGGAGCAGGGGTACGACGGCCGCGCCGGTCACCACCAGGCGCAGGGCGGAGAGGTCGTGGGTGTCGCGGGCCGGGTGGTCGAGGAGGGACTGGTGGAGGGTCGGGGGGCCGGGGAGGACCGACACCCGCTCCGCCGCCACGTTCGCCAGGACCGTCGCCACGTTGAACACCGGCTGCGGGATCATCGTCGCCCCGCGCATCAGACACGCGATCACCCCGGCCTTGTAGCCGAAGGTGTGGAAGAAGGGGTTCACGATCAGGTAGCGGTCGCCGGTGCGCAGGCCCGCCAGGTCGGCCCAGATCTCGTACGCCCGCAGGGTCTGCGCGTGGGTGATCATCGCACCCTTGGGGCGCCCTGTCGTGCCGGAGGTGAAGATGATGTCGGAGAGGCAGGTGCCGTCCACCTCGGCCGAGCGGGCCGCGACTTCGTCTGCACCGATGCCCTCCCCGGCCGCCAGGAAGTCCTTCCAGGTGCGGAAGCCGACGGGCGCGTCCTCCGACAGCACCACCACGTCCCGGAGCGAGGGCAGCCCCGGCAGCGGCCCCTGCCCGCCGCCCTCCCCCGCCGCCCTGCGCAGCGACGCCACGTACGACGTCCCGAGGAAGGTCCCCGTCACGAACAGCAGCCGGGCCCCGCTCCTGCGCAGCACGTCCGCCGCCTCCGTGCCCTTGAAGCGGGTGTTCAGCGGGACCAGCACCCCGCCCGCCGACACCGCGCCCAGCGCCGCGACGATCCAGTCCAGGGAGTTCGGCGCCCAGATCCCCACCCGGTCGCCCGCCTCGACGCCGGCGGCCAGGCAGGCGGCCGCCGCCCGCTCCACCCGGGCGCCCAGTTCGGCGTACGTGATCCGGGTGCGGCCGTCCACCACGGCCTCGACGTCCGCGTACCGCTTCGCCGCCGACCGCACCAGCCCCGGAACGGTCCCCCACTCCATGTCACCGCGCACAACCGGCCTCCCCGGACGCATAGCTGACTGACCGTCAGATTAGCTGTAGCCTGACGAGCTGTCAGCAAACCGCGACAGCCGTGGAGGTACGGGCACATGGCCGGTCTCAGAGGCGTCAAGGACGCCACCGCCGTCGTCGGGATCGGGCAGACCCCCTTCGCCAAACGGCTCGACGAGGACGAGAAGACCCTCGCCTGCCGGGCCGTCCTCGCCGCCCTCGACGACGCCGGCATCGCCCCCGGCGAGGTCGACGCCCTCGCCTCCTTCACCATGGAGGAGACCGACGAGGTGGAGCTGGCCAAGGCGGTCGGCTTCGGCGACCTGACCTTCTTCAGCAAGGTGGGGTACGGCGGGGGCGGCTCCTGTGCCACGGTCGCGCACCTCGTCGCCGCGATAGCCAGTGGGCAGGCGAGCGTGGGCGTGGCATGGCGGTCGCGGAAGCGAGGCTCCGGCCCCCGCCCCTGGACCAACACCACCGTCCAGCTCCCGACCCCCGCCCAGTGGACCCGCCCCTTCGGCCTGCTCCGGCCCGCCGACGAGATAGCCATGCTCACGCGCCGCTACATGCACGAGTACGGCGCCACCCGGGACCACTTGTTCAACGTCGCCCTCGCCTGCCGCAACCGGGCGAACCAGAATCCCGCCGCCGTGATGTACGACCGGCCCCTCACCCGCGAGATGTACATGACCTCCCGGTGGATCAGCGAGCCCCTGTGCCTCTACGACAACTGCCTGGAGACGGACGGGGCGCTGGCCTGTGTGGTGGTCGGCAGGGAGCGGGCCAGGGACTGCCGGCGCAGGCCCGTCTACGTCCACTCGGCCGCCCAGGGCCTCCCCGCCCAGCACCACGGCATGGTCAACTACTGGAACGACGACCCCCTCACCGGCCCCGCCTGGACCGCCGCCCGCCACCTGTGGAAGCACGCGGACCTCACCCCCGACGACGTCGACGTCGCCCAGATCTACGACGCGTTCACCGCCCTCATCCCGCTCTCCCTGGAGGGCTACGGCTTCTGCGGCCGCGGGGAGGGCGGGGCCTTCACCGAGCAGGGCGCCCTGGAGATCGGCGGGCGGCTGCCGATCAACACCGGCGGCGGGGGCCTCAGCGAGGCCTACGTCCACGGCTTCAACCTCATCACCGAGGGCGTCAAACAGCTGCGCGGCACCAGCACCGCCCAGGTGCCGGACGCCGCCACCTGCCTGGTCACCGCCGGCGAGGGCGTCCCGACCTCCGCCCTCCTCCTCACCAACCGGAGCTGAGATGCTGCGACCGGTCACCGACACCGACGGCGCCCCCTTCTGGGAGTACGCGGCCCGCGGCGAACTCCGTGTCCAGACCTGCGCCGACTGCGGCGAACCCCGCTTCCCGCCCCGCCCCTGCTGCCCGCACTGCCAGTCCTTCGCGAGCGAGTGGCGGCCGACGAGCGGGCGGGGCCGGATCTGGTCGTACGTCGTCCCGCACCCGCCGCTGCTGCCGGAGTACGCGGCCCAGGCGCCGTACAACGTGGTGGTCGTGGAACTCGACGACGCGCCCCGGGTACGGATGGTGGGCAACGTGGTGACCGAGGCAGGGGCGCAGCTCAACTCCCTCCCCCGGGACCGGATCCGGATCGGCGCCCGGGTGCAGGCGGTCTTCGCGTACGGTCTGCCGCAGTGGGTCCTGGAGCGATCGTGAGCCTGCGGCTGGACACGGACAAGGAGAGCGGGGTCGCCGTCGTCACCCTCGACCGCCCCGAGCGGCTCAACGCCATCGACCTCGCGACGGCCGGCGAACTCTCCGACGTCTGGCGGGCGTTGCGCTTCGACGACGCGGTACGGGCCGTCGTGCTCACCGGGGCCGGCGGGCGCGCCTTCAGCACCGGGCTCGACCGGGACGCCGTCGTGCCGCAGCCGTCCTCGCCGTACAGCCAGGACGATCCGCTGATCGCCGTCGGGCCGAAGGCGAACGACCTGTGGAAGCCGGTGATCGCCGCGGTGGCCGGGATGGCCTGCGGAGGTGCCTTCTACCTGCTGGGCGAGTGCGACTTCGTCATCGCCGACGAGACCGCGGCCTTCTTCGACCCGCACACCTCCTACGGCATGGTCAGCGCGTACGAGTCGGTGCTGATGGCGCAGCGGATGCCGTACGGGGAGGTGGCCCGGATGGTGCTCATGGGCAACGCCGAGCGGGTCTCCGCGCGGCGGGCGTACGAGGTGGGGCTGGTGTCCGAAGTGACGGGCGCCGGGGAGGCGCTGGCGGCGGCCGTGCGGTGCGCGACCGTCATCGCCGGGTATCCGACGGAGGGGGTGCAGGGCAGCGTGCGGGCGCTGTGGGCGGCGCAGGGGGCCGACCGGGAGCGGGGGTGGGCCCAGGCGCCGCACCTGATCACGCTGGGCAACCTGCCGGGTGAGCGGCAGGCGGAGCTGTTCGGCAACCGGGCGCGTACGGCGCCGCGTACCCGCTGATCCGCCGCGTGGCGGGGTCCGGCACGCGGGCGTAACGTTCGCTGCGGGAGCCGACTCCCACCCCGAGCGACGGCCGCCGTGCGCAGCCCTTCCGTGCGACTACTGGTACGACGGCCGTCCCCGGGCAGGCCCCGGGCGCCGAAGAGGTTGCCACTGAATGCCGCCGGGCGACTGCGGGTACGTCGTGGCTTGTCGCGCAGTTCCCCGCGCCCCTGAAGGGGCGCTGGGGGTACCCCCGGCCGAAGGCTGGGGGAGGAACTGCGCGATCAGCCCCCACGGCGCCGCGGTGAACCCACGACGCACAGCCCCGCGGCGCTCACACGGTCCGGGCCGTACCGGTGCCCTTCTCGGCGTCCAGGGCATACACGCACCGGTCCTTGCTGCACGCGTACACCACCCCGTCCCGCACCACCGGCGACCCGGTGATCTCCCCGCCGGTGGCCAGCTTCCAGCGCAGCCGGCCGTCGTCGGCCTTCAGCGTGTACAACAGGTGGTCCGTGGAGCCGAAGTGGATGCGGCCCTCGGCCACCGCCGGCGCGCCCACCACGTCGCCGCCCGCCTGGAAGCGCCACTTGGGCGTGCCGGTCACCGCGTCCAGGGTGTACAGGCCCTTGCCGCTGCCGACGTGGACGTGGCCGGCGGCGACGAGGACCGGCTCGATGGAGGCGCGGGCCTCGGTCGCGATGCGCCAGCGGTCGCGGCCGTCGGTGGCGTCGAGGGCGTAGACGGTGCCGAGGTAGTCGGCGAGGTAGATGCCGCCGCCGGTGACCGCGGGGCCGGGTACGTAGGCGGGCGGGGAGAGGAAGACGGCCGGCGCCTCGAAGTGCCAGCGGACGCGGCCGCTCGCGGTGTCGAGGGCGATGACGCGGGTGCCCGCGGAGGCGTACACGAAGCCGTCGTCGGCGTGGGTGAGGCGGATCGGGACGCCGCCGCAGGAGGCCGCGTCGCCGATGGGGTAGGACCAGCGTTCGTCGCCGGTACGGGCGTCCAGCGCCCGCAGGCGCGCGTCCTGCCAGACGTAGACCGTGCCGTCGTGGAGGGAGGGCCCGGACTCGGGGGCCTCGAAGTCGGTCTGGGCGCCGGACAGCTCCCAGAGTTTCTGCCCGTTGGAGGCCTCCCAGGCCTGGACGCCGCCGCCCCGGGTGCCGGTGACGAGGGTGCCGCGGTCGGCCTTGAGGGCGTACACCCAGGCGTCGGTGGACAGCCGCCACAGGTCGCCGCCCTCGCGGGCCTCCAGGGCGAACAGGGTGGGGCCGTCGGAGGCGTGGATACGGCCGTCGGCGACCGCCATGGACCAGGCGACGTCCCGCGTCTTGAAACGGCGGCGGCCGGTGGCCACGTCGAGGGCGTGCACCTCGAAGGAGGTGACGTAGACGAGGTCGCCGTCGACGGACGGGGTGCCCCAGACGTCGTTGGACATCCGGAACCGCCACGGCCGCCAGCCGGACGCGGTCTCCGGGGGCAGGGCGGGGACCGCCGGTACGGCGGGGTCGGCGCCGTTGACGCCGGGGTGCGGGCGGGACCAGCTGGCCACCAGGCCCGCCTCGGGCGGAGGTGCCTTCACGGCGGCGGCGCGGGCGTCGGCGACGCGCGGTCCCGGGCCGATAGGCACCGGGGCGCCGGCGAGGCGGACCGGACCGGTGTCGGGAACGCCCACCGGGACGGGGGCCGGGACCACGGGGTCGTAGGAGGGCGGCGGGGGCACCGCGAGGCGGCCTGCGCTGCGGGCGCCGGAGGGGTTGGCGGAGGGTTTCACGGCGGGGCGGCCGCCGCGGCGGGACTCGATCAGCCCGACCGCCTTCTCGGGCAGCCAGGCGGACGCCGTACCGCTGTCGTCGGAGCCGGAGCCGAACAGGTGGGGCGCCAGCTGGGCCTGGAGGTCGGCCGGGTTCGGGCGGGCGGTCGCCTCCATCTGCATGCAGGACTCGATGAGGGGGCGCAGCTCGTCCGGGAGGCCTTCGAGGTCCGGGCCCTCGCGCAGCAGCATGAAGACGGTCTCGACCGGGTTGGCGCCGTGGAAGGGCGGGTGGCCGGTGGCGGCGAAGACGAGCATGGAGCCGAGGGAGAAGACGTCGCTCGCGCCGGTGACGCTGCGGGAGTCCTTGGCCTGCTCCGGGGACATGTAGGCGGGGGTGCCGACCGCGACGTTCGTCATCGTCAGCCGGGTGTTCGAGACACCGGAGGCGATACCGAAGTCGATGACCCGGGGGCCGTCCTCGACGACGAGGACGTTGGACGGCTTGAGGTCACGGTGGACAAGGCCGGCGCCGTGGATCGACTGGAGCGCCTCGGCGACGCCCGCCGCGAGCCAGCGGACCGCCTGGGCCGGGAGCGGCCCGCAGTCGTTCACTATCTCCTCGAGGGAGGGCGCGGGGACGTACGCGGTCGCCAGCCACGGCACGGCGGCCCGCGGGTCGGCGTCGACGACGGCCGCCGTGTAGAAGCCGGAGACCGCGCGGGCCGCCTCCACCTCGCGGGTGAAGCGGACCCGGAACAGCTGGTCCTCGGCGAGCTCGGTCCGGACCGTCTTGATCGCCACGCGCCGGCCGGACGCCGAGCGCGCCAGATAGACCAGCCCCATGCCGCCGGCCCCCAGCCGTCCCAGCACCTCGAACGGCCCGATCCGCCGCGGATCGTGCTGCGTCAGCTGATCCACCACTTGCCTGCCACCTCCCCGTACGGGCCTCGTCCACCCACATATGTACGCGACCCCGTGCAGCGTCTCACCACCGCACCGCCGTGGCGGCACGCACCCTGATTCTTCCTGGCCCGGGCACAGGTTGCGAACCCGGCGACGAATCGGGGTGTCCCATGACAAAGTGAGACATTTATCTGCCGAGACCCGCCTGTTTCCGGCCTCAGCGTTCCAGCAGCGCGAAGAACGCCCCTTGATTGTCGGTCACGACGGCCACTTTTCCGTACGACGTCTCGAAGGGCGGCGTCTGGACCCGGCCGCCCAGCTGCCGCACGGCCCCGACCGCGGCCCCCACGTCCCCGGTGCGGAAGTGGACGACGAACTGGGACGGCATCCCGGCCGCGAACACCTCGGTCACCGGGGCGCGGCCGAAGTCCGGTTCGGCGCCGACCCCGAAGAGGGCGTCGGTGAAGAGCTGGCCGTAGAAGGTGTTGGCCGCGTCGAGGTCGCTGGTGTAGAGCTGCGCCCAGGCGAAGGTGCCGGGGGCGTGCCGGACTCCGAAGCCGGGGTGGCCGGCGGACTGCCAGAGGCCGAAGACGGCGCCCGTGGGGTCGGCGGCCAGGGCGGCGGTGCCGAGGTCGCGGACGGGCACGGGGTCGTTGACGATCTGTCCGCCGGCGGCGACGATCCGGCGGGCGAGGTCCCGGACGTCCGGGGTCGCGAAGTACACCGTCCAGACGGTGGGCATCCGGCCGTCCCGCTTCCGCGCCAGCCGGGCGACGCCCGCGCCGTCGAGGCGGGCCCACACGGCCCCGGGGCCGGCGTCCTCGAAGGTCCACCCGAAGAGCCCGCCGTAGAACCGCTTGCCCGCCTCGACGTCGGGGAGCTGCACGTCCACCCAGCAGGGGACGCCCTCCGCGTATCCGGATGCCCTGTTTTCGGCCATGTCGTCAAAGTAACCGCCCGGCCCGCACCGCGCAGACCAGCCGCACCGGCCTCTATACACCCGCGCACCCCATTTGCAGTCGGCCGAATCGCGCTCCGATCACCCCTCGGTAAGCTGACGGCATGACAGGACAAGTGCGTACCGTCGACGGCCGCGTGGCCGGCCGGCGTGGGCAGGCGACCCGGCAGAAGCTGCTCGACTGCCTCAGCGAGATGCTCAGCTCCTCCCCTTACCGGGACGTCAAGGTCATCGATGTCGCCCGGAAAGCGGGCACTTCGCCCGCGACCTTCTACCAGTACTTCCCGGACGTCGAGGGCGCCGTCCTGGAGATCGCCGAGCAAATGGCCACCGAGGGCGGCCAGTTGACCGAGCTGCTGGCCGGGCGCTCCTGGGTCGGCAAGGCCGGCTGGGCGACCGCGCAGGAACTCGTGGACGGTTTCCTGGAGTTCTGGCGCAAGAACGACGCGATCCTGCGCGTGGTCGACCTCGGGGCGGCCGAGGGGGACAAACGGTTCTACAAGATCCGTATGAAGATCCTGAACTCGGTGAACAACTCCCTGACCGACTCCATCACGGAGTTGCAGTCCAAGGGCAGGGTCGACAAGGACGTGAACCCGGCCGCGGTGGCCGGTTCGCTGGTCGCGATGCTCGCCGCCGTCGCCGCGCACCAGAAGGGTTTCCAGACCTGGGGTGTGAAGCAGGCCGAACTCAAGCCGAACCTGGCGCTGTTGGTGCATCTGGGCGTGACCGGGAAGAAGCCGACGAAGTAGCCCGCGCCCTGGGTCCTGTCTGGCAGGCGGTGGTTCACGTGCAGCGGTGAACCACCGCCTGTCGCCCTACGCCGGCAACGGCCGGTCCCGCACCACGTGCTTCATCACCAGCGTCGAGGTGAGGCGCTGCACGCCCGGCAGGGTCGCGAGCCGTTCGTCGTAGAGCCGCTGGAAGGCGGCGAGGTCGGCGGTGGCCACCCGCAGCAGGTAGTCGGGTTCGCCGAACAGCCGCTGCGCGTCCAGCACATGGGGGATCTCCGCGAGCGCCCGCTCGAAGTCGGCGACCGTGTCCCGGTCCTCCTGCCGCATGGAGACGAAGACCAGCGCCTCGAAGGTCAGCCCCACGGCGGCCGCGTCCACCACCGCCCGGTACCCGCTGATCGCCCCCGACCGCTCCAGCTCGCGCAGCCGCCGGTGGCACGGCGAGACGCTCAGCCGCACCCGCCCGGCCAGCTCGGTCACGGTCAGCCGCCCGTCCTGCTGAAGCTCCGCAAGGATTTTCCGGTCCACGTCGTCCATGAGCAAGATTCTCCCCCGGAACCGGCACTCCCGAGCAAATTTCGGAAACACTTTCGGGACAATCGCGCCTAATGTCCCTTCCATGAACGCCGGACTCCTGCTCTCCTTCCTCGCCGTCGACCTGCTGCTGGTGTGCGTGCCGGGCGCCGACTGGGCGTACGTGATCGCCGCCGGGGTGCGCGGCCGCTCGGTGCCGCGTGCGGTGGCGGGCCTGACAGCCGGGTACGCGCTGCACACCGCGCTGGCGGTCGCGGGGCTCGCGGTGCTGGTCGCCCGGTCGCCGCAGCTGCTCACGGCCCTGACCGTGGCCGGCGCCGGATACCTGCTGTGGCTGGGCTGGGGCGTGCTGCGCCGCCCGATGGTCCCGCAGGAGGCGGAGGAGGCAGGGGCCGGGCCGCAGGGCTTTTGGCGGGGCGCCGCGATCAGCGGCCTGAACCCGAAGGCGCTGCTGCTCTACCTCTCCGTGCTCCCCCAGTTCCTGGTCACGACGGGCACCCACCTCCCCGTGGCCGCCCAGACCGCCGTCCTCGGCGCCCTGCACATGGCCGCCTGCGCCGCCGTCTACCTGGCCGTCGGCGCCCTCTCCCGCGCCCTGCTGTCCGCCCGCCCCCGGGCCGCCCGCGCGGTGACCCGCACCTCGGGGGCGGCGATGCTCGGCATCGGGGCGCTCCTGCTGGGGGAACGGCTGCTCTAGCCGCGCCCCGCCTTCTCAGCGGCGGTCCAGGACGGTGGTCGACTGGGCGGCCAGGTCGGCAGGCACGCTCGTCCTGGTCTTGCAGGAGGCGCCCGCGCCGGGGGCGGTGGCGGTGTCCGGGTAGGCGCAGACCGTGCGCTCGGTGCCGGGGACGGGGCCCTTCTGGTCGAAGGACTCGGGGGCGCTGCCGTGCTCGGTCCACGCCTCCAGGGCGTCCAGGAGCTGCGAGCGCGCGTCGGTGGTGCCGCTGAGGTTCGGCTCGGTGTGGCCGACGCCCGGGAAGTAGAAGGTGCGGACGAAGGAGCGGGTGCCCTGGACGCCGTAACGGTCGAACAGGCGCTGCTGGTAGTTGTAGGAGTTGAACGGCACGATCAGGGGGTCGTTGGTCCCCGCGTAGTAGAGGATCTTGCCGTTGTTCTTCCGGACCTTGGACAGGTCGGTGCTGTCGGTGGCCGCGGTCTTCTCGAACTTGCGGTACGACGCCTCGAAGAACCGCGGGAAGTTCTCCATGGTCAGGTTCTTGCGCCAGTCGTAGGCCGGATCCTGCTCCAGCCAGTTGCGGACGTAGGTCTCGATCAGCGGGCTCATGGTGTTCCCGCCGGGCAGCAGGACCGCGAAGGTGGTGCCCCGGGTGATGCCGCCCCACAGCCGGTTGCCGTCGGCGTCGCGCGGACCGTCCCAGATGAGATCGATCGCCTCGGCCTCGGCGGCGGTGAGGCCCTTGACCTCGCGCGCGTCGAAGGTGCAGCGGCGGGGGTCGGCGATGACCCCGTCGGTGACGCCGTCCTCGGGGTCGCAGGCTGCGACGGCGGCGGCGTTCGCGGCGTCGCTCTTGGCGGGTGACAGGCCGCCGGGGCCGAGGAGTTCGTTGACGACGACCGCGGGCCAGGCCTCGCCGATGATGAACCGGTTCCAGTTGACCGCCGGGTAGCCGAGCAGGAAGCCGTCGTACTCGTCGCCGTACTTCTGGGCCATCTCCCAGCCCTGCCGGCCGCCGGTGGAGCCGCCGACCCAGTAGTTCCGCTGGGCGGCCCGGCCGTAGTAGCTCTTCGCGAGGGAGAGCGCCCAGACCGTCTGCTCGTGCAGGCTGCGGTCGATGAAGTCGTCGACCTGCCGGGTGTTCAGCTTGCCCGAGGGGGACAGCACGAAGCCGCCGCCGGCCTCGCCGCAGCCGGGCTGGGCGTTGGCCTGGCCGGTCTTCGGGTCGGTCGCGTCGCACCAGGCGGAGCTGTGGCCGGTGTCGGTGGTCGAGCCGACCTCGCCGCGCTGGACCGCCAGGCTGAGGTCGCCGAGGTTGCCGGCGTACCCGCCGCCGCCCGTGTTGAGGACGCGGCCGTTCCAGGCGCCCGTGTAGGTGCCGCCGGTACCGGCGTCGGCGGTGCTGAGCGGGAGGGTGACGCGGACGTTGATGGCCCGGGTGGGCACCAGGTCGACCTGGCAGTACGCCGGGAGCGTCCCGGAGGCGGGCACGACCTCGGAGCTGATGCTCTTGACGTGGGAGTCGGCGAGGACCGTCCGAGCGAGGTCGGCGCAGCCGGGCCCGGACGCCCGGCCGCCGGCCTCGGCGCCGGCCGGCTGCGCGGCGAGCGCGGAGACCGTCACCGTCACGGCGCTCACGAGGCAGGCCGCGAGCCGCAGCCGGCGGGCGGGGGATCTGCCGGGCCGCTGGGACCCGTGCGGTTCACGTGTGGTCATTCGTCGGCCTTTCGGAGGCGGGAATGCGAATGCTCAACGCGTCATTCCAGCCTCAGGTCGCACCCCGGGGGAGCGCGTGTGCCGCTCCGCGGAACGCCCCGACGTGAACACCGACGGCCGTACGGCATCCCCCGCCGGGGTCAGCCGCCGGCAGCGGTTCGGCCGCGGGCGCGTGGGGGCTGGTCGCGCAGTTCCCCGCGCCCCTTAGGGGGCGCTTTGCCTGCGGCTTCTTTCCAGGCGCGGACGTTCGCGGCGTAGCGGCCGACAGCGGTTCGGGAGCGCCCCGAAGGGGCGCGGGGAACTGCGCGACCAGCCACGACGGCGCCGCAGTCGGCAGGCGGCAGATCGCGGCACTTCCAGCGGGACGCTTTACCGGCGGGTCAGGCGGAAGATCCGTATCTCCCGGTCCACCCGTTCCTGGTAGGCGGCGTAGGGCGGCCAGAACGCCAGCAGTTGCTGCCAGGCGGCCGCCCGTTCCGCCCCCTCCAGCAGGCGGGCGGTGACCAGGATGTCGTGGCCCTTCCAGCTGATCTCGGCGTCGGGACGGTGGAGGAGGTTGTACGTCCAGGCGGGGTGGCCGGTGCGCCCGAAGTTGGAGCCGACGAGGAACCAGCCGTCCCCATCTGGCATGCACGCCAGCGGCGTACGGCGGGGCTGTCCGCTGCGCGCGCCGGTGGAGGTGAGGATCACCCCCGGCAGCATCTGGGCGCTGAGCAGCACCCGGCCGCGGCTGAGCCGGTGCACGGCCCGGTCCAGGGCCGGGACCACGTGCGGGGCCACCCTGGCGAACCCCCGGGTGGCGGACACCTTCTGTACCAGCCGTTCGCCGATCACACCGCCACCTCCCGTCCCGCGAACAGCCCGGCCGCCTCGGCCGCGTGCGCGCGCAGCCGGTGCCCCGGCCCGAACAGCAGCTCGTCCCCGGCGGCCCGCTTGAAGTACAGGTGCGCCTCGTGCTCCCAGGTGAACCCGATCCCGCCGTGCAGCTGGATCCCCTCCCCGGCGGCGGTCCGCAGCGCCTCCAGCGCCTGCGCGAGCGCCAGCCCGCCGGCCGGTTCCCCGTGGACGGTCGCCCAGGCCGCGTAGTAGGCCGCCGACCGGGCCGCCCGCACCGCCACGTACACATCGGCCAGCCGGTGCTTGACCGCCTGGAAGGACCCGATGGCCCGCCCGAACTGCTCCCGCTGCTTCACGTACTCCACGGTCCGCTCCAGCGCCCGGTCGGCGGCCCCCACCGCCTCGGCCGCGAGCACTGCGGCCACGAAGTCGCCGAGGGCGGCGAGGGCGGCCCGGACGTCGGTGTCCTCGTCGGGCCCCAGCAACTCGGCCTCCACATTGCGCAGTTGCACCCGGCCCTGGCCGCGGGTGGCGTCGAGGCTGGTCCGCCGGGTCCGTACGACCCCGGCCGCGTCGCCCGCCACCAGGAAGAGGAGGACGCGCGAGCGGGCGTACCCGCCGGTGTGTGCGGGCACGAGCAGCAGTCCGGCGCTGTGGCCGTCGAGGACCTGGTCGGCCTCGCCGTACAGCCGCCACCGGCCCGCCGTGTGCCGCGCCTGGACACCCCCGGCCCGCCCGCCGCCCGCCCAGTCGGCGCCGCCCGGCCCGGTGAGGGCGAGGGCGGTGCCGAGCCGGGTGCCGGGGACGGCGAGGGCGGCGGTGAGGCCGCCGTCGGCGATCCTCGGCAGCAGTTCGGCGCGCTGGGCGTCGGTGCCGAGGGCGAGCAGCAGCGGAGCGGCGAGCACGGCGGTGGCGAGGAACGGGGTGGGGGCCAGGGCCCGCCCCAGCTCCTCTGCCGCCAGGGCGACTTCGGTGCGCGTGCAGCCGGCGCCGCCGTACGCCTCGGGGAGGGCGAGGCCGGGCAGGCCGAGCTGTTCGCCGAGGGCGGTCCACAGGACGGGGTCGTACCCCTCGGGCCTGTCGACGGCGGCCCGCACGTCCTCCGTGCCGCAGCGCTTGTGGAGCAGTTCACGCAGGGCGCGCCGGATCTCGTCCTGCTCGTCGGTGAAGCGGGCGTCCATGACCGGACCTCCTGACGATCTGACGGTCCGTCATGCTAGGGGCGTCGGCTGCAGATGCACAGGGGCGGAGTCCGGCGTATCTGATGTACCGTCAGATTCATGACTGGACCCCGCAAGGTCGCCGTGGTCGGCGTGGCCCTCTCCGACTGCGGCCGGGTGGACGAGGCCACCCCCTACGCCCTGCACGCCCAGGCGGCCCGGCGCGCGCTGGCCGACGCGGGCCTCGCCCGGGAGACGGTGGACGGCTTCGCGTCGGCGGGCCTCGGCACGCTGGCCCCGGTGGAGGTGGCCGAGTACCTGGGCCTGCGCCCCACCTGGGCCGACTCCACCTCTGTCGGCGGCTCGACCTGGGAGGTCATGGCGGCCCACGCGGCGGACGCGATCGCCGCGGGCCACGCCAACGCGGTCCTGCTGGTGTACGGCTCGACGGCCCGCGCCGACATCCGGGCGGGGCGGCGCACCGGGAACCTGTCCTTCGGCGCCCGCGGCCCGCTGCAGTTCGAGGTCCCCTACGGCCACACCCTCATCGCCAAGTACGCGATGGCCGCCCGCCGCCACATGATCGAACACGGCACCACCATCGAGCAGTTGGCCGAGGTCGCGGTCCAGGCCCGGGCCAACGCGGCGCTGAACCCGGAGGCCATGTTCCGCGACCCGATCACGGTCGACGAGGTCCTGTCCGGACCGATGATCGCCGACCCCTTCACCAAACTGCACTGCTGCATCCGCTCGGACGGCGGCGCGGCGGTCCTGCTGGCGGCCGAGGAGTACGTACGGGACTGCCGGACCGCCCCGGTGTGGGTCCTCGGCACGGGCGAGTGCCTCTCCCACGCCACCATGTCGGAGTGGGAGGACTTCACGGTGTCCCCGGCGGCGGTGAGCGGGCGACTGGCCTTCCGGCGGGCCGGAGTTGTGCCCGCCGACATCGACTTCGCCGAGATCTACGACGCGTTCACCTACATGACCCTCGTCACCCTGGAGGACCTCGGGTTCTGCGCGAAGGGCGAGGGCGGGGCGTTCGTGGAGAAGGGGCGGCTGCGCGTCGCGGGCGGGGAGCTTCCGGTGAACACGGACGGCGGCGGCCTGTCGGCCCAACACCCCGGGATGCGCGGGCTGTTCCTCCTCGTGGAGGCGGTACGGCAACTGCGCGGCGAGGCCGGGCAGCGGCAGGTGCGGCGGGCGGACGGGGGGCTGCCGGAGCTGGGGGTGGCGTCGGGGACGGGGGGCTGGTTCTGCTCGTCGGGGACGGTGGTGCTGGGGCGGGGGTGAGCGGGAGGACAAGTTCCTCGACGAGCGGCGGCAACCTTTCGGGCTCCGGCGGCGACTGCCGTACCGGAAGCTTCGAGTCGTTCGAAGGACGTGCACCGCCGAACCGCGTAAGGATCCCTCCGTGGCCTCCTCCTCACATCGCCGCCGTCCGCAGCCGGACCGGGACTTCGAGTGGCGCCCGGTCCGCGGCCCGCTGCTCGCGGTGGCCGCCGTGGCCGCCGTCGCCCTGGTCGTGACCCTGGTCGTGGCCTTCCGGCCCGGCGACGCGGCCGGCGCCACCGGGCAGGACCGTGCGGTGTCCGCGTCCGAAGCCGCGCCTAGCCCGACGGCGGACCCGGCCACCCCGACGTCACCGAAACCGTCGACCGCGGCACCGAAACCGTCGGCGAGCGCGCGGACCACCCCGCCCGCCTCCGCACCGGCGACCCCGTCCACCACCCCGTCCCGGCGCCCGGCGAGCGGCACGGACCGCGCCGCCTCCGCCGCCACCACGACTGCCCCCGCGGCCGGCCGGATCCGCCCCGGCACCACCTACCAGGGCGTCGCCACCTCCTACGACGTCGGCAACGGCGACGGCGCCTGCTCCTACGGCCCGACCTCCGACGTGATGACCGCGGCGATGAACACCGCGGACTACGAGACGGCGAAGGCCTGTGGCGCGTACGTCTCCGTCCGCGCGGCGAGCGGTACGTCCATCACCGTACGGATCACCAACGAGTGCCCGGCGCCCTGCGCGGTCGGCCAACTCGACCTCAGTCAGCAGGCGTTCGCGAAGCTCGCGCCGCTCTCGGCGGGCCGGATCGCGATCACCTGGAGCCTGCTGAGCCCGGCCGTCTCCGACACGGTCTCGATCCGCTACAAGACCGGTTCCACCCAGTACTGGTGCGGCATCCAGGCGATCGGCCACCGCAACCCGCTGGCCCGCCTGGAGGTCCGCACCGGCGGCGGCTGGCTGGCGCTGACCCGCACCGGGTACAACTACTTCCTCTCCGAGCAGGGCACCGGCTGCGGCGGCGAGATCCGCCTCACCGACATCTACGGGGAGCAACTCACCGTGCCGGCCCTCGCCGTACGCCCGGACGTGGTGCAGCACACCGGGGTCCAGTTCGCCCGGCACTGACGGAACGCGCCCAGTCGACTGACGGCACATCGCGGCACAACCAGCGGAGCGCTCAGCCGCGTACCGGCACGATCCGGTGGCCGCGGCGCGGGGCGGGGCCGTCGAGCAGGACGACGCCGATGTGGTGGCGGCCGCGCACCCACGCCGTGGGCGTCATGACGAGCCCGGCGACGGCGACGATCACGCTGACCGGGAAGAGGACCGGCAGGGACTGTCCCGCGGGCAGGGCCCTGCCGCCCTCATGGACGGCGTAGCCCAGGGCGGCGACGGACACGAGGAGGGAGAGTACCGACACGGCGGCCCAGACGTTCCGCACCCGCCGGGTGCGCGCGTGGTCGGCGACCTCGGCGAGGACGGCCGCCGTGCAGACGGGACACTCCAGCTCGACCCGGTCCCGCCCGTCGGCCGGCCGCACCAGCCGGAAGTCGCGGGCGGCCCAGGTGACGGCCCGTGTCCGGCGCCGTCCGGCATCGCCGCTTACGTGGCGTACGGCCACTTTCACGGTCTTCGGTCCCCTCATGCCGGACAGTGTGCGGGTGGGGCACAGGTGTTCGCAGCGATTTGCTCGGTTGTGCCCCGGGGCTTGGCCGCGGGGCCCCGGGGCCGCCGCACGAGGTGGCTGATGGCACGGGTGCGGGAGGTACCGAGTGATACTCGGCACATGGCAGCAACGGATCTTCACGCGCTCCTGAAGTCGCTCCGCGTCTGGCCCCCCGAGACCACGGAGCTACGGCCGTTCGACCCGGCGGCGGCCCCGGCGGAACCACTCCCCCTCTTCACCACGTGGTTCGCGGAGGCGGTGGCGGCCGGACAGCCGGAGCCGCACACCGTGTCGCTGGCGACGTCGGACGAGGAGGGCCGGGCGGACGTCCGGATCGTGATGCTGCACGGCGCGGACGCAGACGGCTGGTCGTTCGCGTCGCACGCGACCAGCCGCAAGGGACACCAGCTGAGCGCCCGCCCGTACGCGGCCCTCGCCTTCTACTGGCCGGTGCTGGGCCGTCAGGTCCGGCTCCGCGGTCCCGTCACCGCGGCCCCCTCGGAGGAGAGCCAGGCCGACCTGCACGCCCGCTCGACGGGCGCCCTGGCGGCGGCCCTCACCGGCCGCCAGAGCGGCCTCCTGTCCTCGCAGGAGGAACTGCGGGAGGAGTCGGACGCGGCCTGGGAACGCGCCCGCGCCGACCCGGCCGCCCCCTCCCCGACCTGGACCCTCTACCGGCTGCGCCCGCAGGAGGCGGAGTTCTTCCAGGGCGACCCGGACCGCCGGCACGTCCGGCTCCGGTATGTGGCGGAGGAGGACGGGAGGTGGCGCAGGGAGCTGCTGTGGCCGTGAGCGCCGACGCTCAGGCCGCGAGGCCCTCGATCGCCACGGGAAGGTGGCGGGGGCCGCGCAGCACCGCGTTGGCGCGGTACGGCGGCGGGTCCTCAAGGAGCCCGGTGAACTTGACCCGCCTGAACAACTCGGGCACGGCCGCGTGGAGTTCGATCCGGGCGAGCGGGGCGCCGAAGCAGTAGTGGATGCCGGTGTAGAAACCCAGGTGCTCGTTGTCCTTGCGGTCGGGATCGAACCGGTCGGGGTCGTGGAAGCGCGCGGGGTCGCGGTTGGCCGCGGCCAGCATGAGCCAGACCGGCGAGCCCTTGGGGATGGTGGTGCCGGCGACCTCGATGTCGGCCAGGGCAGTGGTCCACGGGACGAACTGGACCGGGGGCTCGTACCGCAGCACCTCCTCGATGAGCGGGACGGCCAGACCCGGCTCCTTCTGGAACCGCTCAAGGATGTCGGGGTGGCGCAGCAGGGTGAGGGTCGTGTTGGTGATCGCGTTGACGGTGGTCTCGTGGCCGGCGACCAGGAGCAGCACCGCGGTGGCCTCCAGGTCCGCCGGTGTCATGTCGGGGGCGAGCGCGCTGAGGATCCCGAGGCCGGGGTGGCGGCGTCTGGTCTCGATCAGCTCGGCCAGGTAGGCGCCCAGGTCCTGGCGTGCCCGCTGTGCCGCTTCCTGCGCGTCGTCGCCGCCGGATGCGGGATCGAGTGACGACGCCAGGGCGTCGGCCCAGCCGTGGAAGCGCGGTTCGTCCTCGCGCGGCACGCCCAGGACCCGGCAGATGGCGGTGACGGGAAGGGGGTAGGAGAAGTCCTCGACGATGTCGACCTGGTCCTTGCCGTCGAAGGCGTCGAGCAACTCGGTGACGACGTCGGACAGTTCCCCGCGCAGGCCGTCGAGGAACCGGGGGCTGTGCGGGGGACCGAACGGCCGGTTGACGGTGTCGCGCAGCCGGTCGTGCACGGGCGGGTCGGTGAAGATGAAGCTGGGCGGCAGGCCGGACTCCTCCGCCGGCTGCCCGGTGCGGACGTAGCCGGGTGGGCGGTTGCTCGTGTCGTTGCTCAGCCGAGGGTCGTTGGCCAGGCTCCGTACCTCGTGGTAGGTGCTGACCAGGTAGGTGCCGTCGTCCTCCCGTATGACCGGTGTCTTGCGCAGCTCCGCGAAGAGCGGGTACGGATCGGCTCGGTTGGCGTAGTCGGTGATCTGCGCGGAGATGGGGTCGGGCGTCATGGCGTCTCCTCGGGGCTCCGAGCGGTACAAGGCCGGTGATCAGGCATGAGACGGAACGAACTCGACACGCCGTTCGCTCGGTGAGTGACCCGTCAGCGTGACCGTGGCCCCGTGGGTGGGCAGATGGGGGTCGGGGAAGGCAGGGTCGACCGGCTCCAGCGTCGCGGTCCGGCGGTCGACCGTGCGGTACTCCGGCGGGAAGGGCGCACCCGACGCGATCTGCTCCTCGTAGAACCCCAGCCACTTGGCCCCGTCGAAGGCCACCGCGGCAATGCAACGGCCGTGGTACCCGTACACCGCGACGAACCGCTCCTCGGTGAGCGCCCCCTGCGCGACGACCAGCTGGTCGCCCAGCGAGGGCACCCCCACCGACTTGATGTTGACGCCGAACTGGGAGGACCAGAACATCGGCAGCCACAGATGCGGACGGCGCTCCGGGCCCGCGCAGATCATGTTGTGGGCCGCGATCTCGGCCTGTTCGACCGCGTTGCCCCAGTGCTCCAACGCCAGGAACTGGTAGTCGAACAGCGGGTGGGGGCTGCGTGCGACGTCCCCGGCGGCGTAGATGTCGTCGGTGACGATGCCGTTGACGTCGAACACCCGGCACCCGGCGTCGCAGGCGATCCCCCGGGGCCCCGCGGCCACCCCCGAGCCGGCGAGCCAGTCCGTGTTCCGCATGGCACCGAGCGAGACGACCGCCACCTCCACGTCGATCGCCGAACCGTCGGACAGATGGGCCCGCCTGAGCCGCCCCACATCGTCGCCTTCCAGGGCGGTGACGCTGATGCCGCAGCGCAGGTCCACGCCGTGCTTGCGCTGCAGCCGGTCCGCGACCGCGCCGATCACCCCGCCGAGCGCGCCCACCAGCGGTGCCGGGCCGCGTTCGGCGACCGTCACGTCGAGGCCCAGCTCCCGGCAGGCGGAGGCGACTTCGGAACCCGTGAAGCCGGCCCCGATCACCAGCACCCGGGACACACCCCCGGCCAGCTTCCGGGTCAGACGCTCGGAGTCGTCCCGGGTGCGCAGCACGAACACCCCGTCCAGCGCGGCCTCTTCCGGGTGGAACCAGGGCCGGGCCCTGGTCCCGGTGGTGATCAGCAGGCGGTCGTAGGGGACGCTGTCGCCGTTCGCCAGGATCACCCGCTTGGCGTCCCGGTCCAGTTCCTCGGCGGCGACACCCAGACGCCATTCGGCGTCGATGTCGCGCCGCCGCGGCAGCGCGGTGTCCTCCGGCCGGGCCCGCCCGAGCAGCGCCTGCTTGGACAGCGGCGGCCGGTCGTAGGGTTCGTACGGCTCGTCGCCGATCATGGTCAGCGATCCGGTGAAGCCCTGGTCGCGCAGGGTCTCCGCGGCGCGCAGACCGGCCAGCGAGGCGCCGACGACGACAATGCGGCCCTGGCGCCGCAGGACCTCGACGTCCGTGTCAGCCGACATGGGACTCCACCCGCCTCGTCGGCTCGTCGGAGTAGTCGACCAGGATGGCCTGGACGGGGCAGGCGGCAGCGGCCTCTTCCACCCGGCCACGGTGTTCCTCGTCGAAGCGAGGGGAGAACAGCAGCGCTTCCTCGCCGTGCAGGGCGAAGACGTCCGGGGCGAGGAAGACGCACTGCGCGAATCCCTGGCACCGGTTGAGATCGACGACAAGCCTCATCGGGCACCCGCTCCCTGCGCGGGCCGCGGATCCCCGCAGGTTCCGTAGCCACCTGCGCTCGGTCCATATGGTGGTCGGCATGCCTCCCTCCCAGCGTGTGCCTCTGCGGAGGGCCTCGCAAGGCGAGGACGGTTCTACAGCGCCCCAAAGGGGCGCGGGGCTGTATCCGAGATACGGCTACCGCCGCGCGGGCGCGACCAGCCACGACGGCGCCGCAGACGGCAGACGGCAGACCGAAGATCGCGGCACTTCCACCGGAGCGCTCAGGACGTCTCCCCGAAGTGGTACACCGCCCAGTCGGCCACTTCCCGGTATCCGATCCGCTGGTAGAGCGCGTTGCTCGTCGGGTTCGCCAGGTCCGTGAAGAGCAGCACCTCGGCGGCGCCCGCGGCCAGCGCCGCCCGGCCCACCGCCGTCGTCACCGCGCCGGCGTAGCCGCGGCCGCGCAGTTCCGGCGGGGTGTAGACCGGCGCGACCCGGACCTGGCCGGCGACCGCCAGGGTCACGCCGGCCATGGAGACGGGGGTGCCGTCGGGGGTCTCCCAGAGGGTGACGCCGCCGTACGAGAGCCGGAAGTCGGCCCACTCCGCCGCGTCCCGGCCGGCCCGCAGGCCCGCGTCGGCGACGAACCCCTCGTACCAGCGGATCAGCAGGTCCCGGTCGGACGCGTCGGCCGGCCTCGCCCGGCCCTCCGGCGCCGGCGAGGGGGGCGTCAACTCGGCCAGCCGGTAGAGGCGTTGCAGCTCGTGCAGCTTTCCCGGCACCCCCGTCCGCCGTTCCCACGCCGCCACGAACGCCTCCGCCGTGGCGCCCTCGGCGCAGATCGCGGACACCGGGTGGCCGAGGGCGAGGAGGCGGTCGGCCAGCGCCTCGGTCTCGTCGGCCGTGAGGCGGGTGACGTTCAGGGCGTACGGGGGCGTGTGGAGCAGGGCCGCGGCCACGCTGCCGTCGCCGCGGGTCAGGAACCCGAAGAACGGTGGGGCGTCGCCGTACGCCCGAGGCCCCCGCCGCCGGAGCTGCGCCGTCACCGTGAGGTGAACGGTGTAGAGGTCCGGGCTGGAGTGGAGGAAGTCGCGGGCGCGGGCGAGGAATTCGTCGACGTCGTCGGTGAAGTGCCAGTCGGACGACCGAGGTTGTGGAGTCATGGTCGATGGTCCCGGCGGATCGCCGTGCTCCGCACCCGAATTAATCGCGCGCCGGGACCCGGTCCAGGTCCGGGCTCGGGTCCGTGGCCAGGCGGGCGTGCAGGTGTACGTCGCGGAAGGCGTCCTGCCGGCCGGCCTCGAACATCGCGCCGCGCAGTGTCCCCTCGTAGGCGAAACCGCAGGTCCGGGCTATGCGGCAGGACGCGTCATGGCCGAGGGCGTGTCCCAGCTCCAGGCGGTGGAGTTGCAGTTCGGCGAAGGCCCGGTCCGTCGCCAGGGCCAGGGCGCGAGTGGCGACCCGGCGGCCCCGGGCCTCGGGAAGCACCCAGTAGCCGACCCGGGCCGTCCGGAACGTGCGGTCGATCATGTTGATGCCGATGTGGCCGAGGGTCGTACCGCTCTCCGCGTCCGTGATCCGGAACGGCGCACAGGTGCCCTCCGCCGCCTGCTTCCGAAGCCCGGCCAGCGCGGCACGGGCACCCGCGAGGTCGCTCACCACGGTGAGCGGGGTGTTCCAGCGGCGGAAGTCCGGGTCGGTACGGGCCCGCAGCCACGCCTCGACCTGCTCCTCCGCGTCCGGGTCCCAGCGGTCGAGCCGCAGACCGTGACCGTGCGGGGTGACGTCGGGGCCGGGGGCGGCGGGCTGTTCGTCGGTGAGGGCCATGGGACCATTCAAACGCGTGCGCCGGGCGAGACCCCAGCGGGTTTCCCTGCCCGGCCCGGCCCGCGGCCTCAGTGCGGCGCCGGCGCCGGGCGGAACACCGGCGCCCCCTCCCGGAAGGCGATCTCCAGCTCCAGTCCGGCGCGCAGGGTCCGCAGGTCGGCGGCCACCAGTTCCGTCATCATGCGCGGGCCCTCCGCGAGGTCGACCACGGCGGGCACGTACGGGACGCGGTCGCCGAACGGCGGGAGGTCGTTGCGGTGGACGACGGACCAGGTGTACAGGGTCGCGCGGCCGGTCGCCCGCTCCCAGCTGACATCCTCGCTCCAGCAGTGCGGGCAGAACTCCCGGGGGTAGTGGTGGGCCCGGCCGCAGGAGCCGCAGCGGCGGAGCAGGAGCCGGCCCTCGGCCGCGGCCTCCCAGTAGGGGCGGGTGAAGGCGTCCGGTTCGGGGTGGTCGTATCGCGGGCGCTCGCTGCGTATGGCATCGGAACTGGCGTCGGAGCTGCCGTCGGAACTCGTCGCGTCCA
This sequence comes from Streptomyces sp. NPDC001980, assembly GCF_040296885.1. NCBI lineage: Bacteria > Bacillati > Actinomycetota > Actinomycetes > Kitasatosporales > Streptomycetaceae > Streptomyces > Streptomyces sp. NPDC001980. Next base: position 137,282 of record NZ_JBEOYD010000003.1, read on the forward strand.
TGAATCTGACGTTACGTCAGATCCTGAAGTGCAGCCTAGACCCGGATGGGCAAAACCTGTGCATTTCCCGTGGCCCTATGGGTCCCCCGTGAGATCCCGGGAAATTGTTGACGATTTTGTCGGGTGAAGATTACGTTCGCAACCGCAAGGCCAAGGAGCCCCATACGAGAGGCAGCAAGGTGAAGCACAGGGCAGTGAAGCGCAGGACCGTGGTCATGGGGATCGGCGCCACGGCCGGTGTCGCGGCAGTCGGCGGTATCGCTCTCAGCGCGCAGGCGTCGAGCAGCTCCTCCTCGTCCGCGGACTCCCTGACGTTCGACCCGGACGGGTATGCGAAGCTGACGACGACGATCACGGACACCGAGGGCGCCGAGCACAATGTGACATACCACTTCTGGAAGGCGATCACCTACGTCGCCAACCCGGTGGACGCCACCTACCAGTCCCTGATCGTCAGCGCCCCGGTCGAGATCGACGGCACGACGGTCGACCCGACCAACGCCCCGATCCTGCTCGCCAACTCCATCGGCGGCTACATGCCCGCCTCCGTGGCCGACGCCACCGAGGTCGGCGGCGGCGGTTCCGCGGCGGGCGGCACCCCGCCGAGCGGCGCGGCCCCGAGCGGCGCGGCGCCCAGCTCCTCCGCGAGCGCGGCCTCCAACGGCAACACCAACGCCACCGGTGGCGCCACCTCCAGCAACCAGCTGCTCGCGCTGGCCGCCGGGTACGTCGTGATCGAGCCCGGCGCCCGCGGCCGTACCCTCAAGAACTCCGACGGCGAGTACTACGGCACCGCCCCCGCCGCGATCGTCGACCTCAAGGCCGCCGTCCGGTACATCAGGGCGAACAAGGGCCTGATCCCCGGCGACACCGAGCGGATCGTCTCCGCCGGTACGAGCGCGGGCGGCGCTCTCTCCTCGCTGCTCGGCGCGTCCGGCGACAGCCCGATCTACGACAAGTACCTGAAGGAGCTCGGCGCCGCCGACGCCTCCGACGCGGTCTTCGCCGTCGGCGCCTGGTGCCCGATCACCGACCTGGAGCACGCCGACGGCGCCTACGAGTGGAACTGGGGCACCAACGACCTCTCCACCGGCAAGCAGGTCGACCAGTCCGTCTCCAAGGACCTGAAGGCCCGGTTCGCCGAGTACCAGGCGGGCCTGAAGCTGCGCGGTCTGGCCGGCTTCGGCCCGCTGACCGCCCGCAACTACGACGACTACCTGGTCGAGCAGTACCTCCAGCCGTCCGCCACCACGTACCTCGCCGCTCTCTCGGACTCGGACCGCGAGACGTACCTGGCGAAGAACACCTTCATCACCTTCTCCGATGGCAAGGCCACTTTCACCTGGGACGACTTCCTCACCCACGTCGGCGCCCGCAAGAAGGACACCCCGGCCTTCGACGCCTTCGACCTGTCGGCCGGCGAGAACAATGAATTCGGAGCGGGTACCACCGAGACCCGCCACTTCACGGCGTACGGCGCGAAGAATGACTCCACCGGCCTCAGCACCAAGCGGGTCGCCGCCGACATCCCGGAGAAGCTGAACCTGATGAACCCGATGTTCCACCTGGTGGAGAAGGTCAACGACCGACGCTCCAAGCACTGGTGGATCCGCCTCGGCACCAGCGACTCCGACACCTCGCACGTCATCTCCGCGAACCTGGCGGCCCGCCTGGACAACCTCGGCGACGACGTCAACCACCTCTACTACTGGGACGAGGGCCACGGCGCCAACACCGACCCGGCCGACTTCATCACCTGGATCGCCACGGTGACGGGCTACGGCAAGGGCAAGAAGGGCAAGCGGAATTGACGGGCTGCCGCGGAACCGACTGGTCCCCGCGGAACTGACAGGCCCCCGCGGAAGTAAGAAGCTCTCACAATCGTGATGGCGCTCTCGAAGCCGCGATAGCCTCCCCGAACGCGGTGTTCCTTTCCCGTCTGTCTAAGGACACCGCCCACCCGTGACGTCGGGCCCCAGCGCACCGGGGCCCGACGTCACGGGCCTTTCGCTTTTCCGGCCGGCTTACAACGGATTCGGTCCCGCTTCCGACAGATGAGGTGGGCTACGTCACAAGTCCTACCCACTTCCCCTACGGGTGTGATCAATCCGCAACCAATTCCGGTCTTGACCGAGACCCATCAACGTGAAGCGTGATTACGCTCGCGCTCATGGCCGTGTTCCCCCCCACCGCATCGCCCGTCTACGTCATCGGCGCAGGCCCCGGAGGGCTCGCCGCCGCGTACGCGCTGCGGGCCCGGGGCATCCGTGCCGTGGTCCTGGAGAAGTCGGACGACGTCGGCGCGTCCTGGCGCCGCCACTACGACCGTCTCCACCTTCACACCACGCGGCGCCTGTCCGCGCTCCCCGGGCTGCCCATGCCGCGCCGCTTCGGCCGCTGGGTCTCCCGTGCGGACGTGGTGCGCTACCTGGAGAAGTACGCCGAGCACCACGAGCTGGAGATCGTCACCGGCGTCGAGGTCTCCCGCGTGGAACGCTCGCCCGACGGCGACGGCTGGCTGCTGCACGCCTCCGGCGGGCGGGAGCTGACCGGCTCCGCGGTGGTGATCGCCACCGGCTTCAACCACACCCCGCGCATCCCCGACTGGCCGGGCCGGGACGGCTTCGGCGGCGAGTTCCTGCACGCCGGCGCGTACCGCAACGCCGAGCCCTTCGCCGGCCGGGACGTCCTCGTCGTCGGCCCCGGCAACACCGGCGCCGAGATCGCCGTGGACCTGACCGAGGGCGGCGCCTCCCGGGTGCGGCTGGCCGTCCGCACGGTCCCGCACATCGTGCGCCGCTCCACCGCCGGCTGGGCGGCCCAGTACAACTCGATCCTGGTACGACGGCTCCCGACGGCCTTCGTCGACCGGCTGGCCCGCACGATGGCCAAGGTCAGCGTGCCCGACCTGGCCGCGCACGGCCTGCCCCGCCCCGACAGCGGCCTGTACAGCCGGGTGAAGCAGGGCGCCATCCCGATCCTGGACGTCGGCCTCATCGACGCGGTGCGCCAGGGGAAGGTCGAGATCGTGGCCGCCGTCGACGGTTTCGAGGACGGCAAGGTCGTCCTCGCCGACGGCACCGGCGTCTCCCCCGACGCGGTGATCGCCGCGACCGGATACGTCCGCGCCCTGGAGGGCCTGGTCGGCCACCTCGGCGTGCTCGACGACCGCGGCCGCCCGGTCACCCACGGCCCCCGCACCCCGAAGAACGCCCCCGGCCTCTACTTCACCGGCTACACCAATCCCATCAGCGGCAACATCCGCGAGATGGCCATCGACGCGGAGAAGATCGCGAAGGCGGTCGCCAGGACGGCGGCCAGAGCGGCCGCGAAGACGACCGGCAAACGGCAGAAGCCGACCCGGTCCGAGCAGCAGCCGACGGCGTAGACCGCATCGCCGCGGGCGGTGTACGCCGAGCGGCCGTGGGCGGCGTCCACCGAGCGGCCGCGGGCGGCGTGGATAGCCTCAACCTCCTTACATATCAACCCCGTTGCCCATGTGACGCATGCGACGGATGCTGTTTGTTACCGGCGGTAGCATCACGCCCGCGCCCGGGACCAGAATGTGAGCCCTGCTCAACTTTCCGGTCCCACCCTCTCGCCCAGCACGGAGGACGCACGTGGCACGCGAAAGACGGCTTTCCCCTCGGCCCTCCCCCCAGCCCTCCTCCCGCCTCTCCCGCCGCTCCCTCCTCGGCGGTGCCGCCGCCGGGGCCGTCGGCCTCACCGCGGTCTCCGCGGGCACGGCCTCGGCCGCCGCCTCCCGGACCGTCGACGTCGCGATCGTCGGCGGCGGCATCGCCGGGCTCACCGCGGCCCGCGACCTGGTGGCCGGCGGCAGGACGGTGGCCGTCCTGGAGGCCCGGGACCGGGTCGGCGGCCGGGTGGTGAACCTCAAGCTGGCGAACGGCGGCTTCACCGAGGGCGGCGGCGAGTTCATCGGCCCCACCCAGAACCGCATCAAGGCCCTCGCCGACTCCCTGGGCGTGGCCACCTTCACCACGTACAACACGGGGAACAACCTCCTCTACAAGGACGGCAAGCGCACCCCGTACGACACCAGCGGCCTGCTCGGCTCGGTCCCGCCGGTGGACGCGGCGGGACTCGCCAACGCGGCGATCGTGCAGTCGGAGCTGGACAGCATGGCCGCGCAGGTCCCGGTGGACGCGCCCTGGACCGCCGCCAAGGCCGCCGAGTGGGACAAGCAGACCTTCGAGAGCTGGCTGAACGCCAACGCGATCGTGCCCTCCGCCAAGTTCCTGCTGGACCTGGCCTGCACGTCGATCTTCTCGGCCCAGCCCCGCGAACTCTCCCTGCTCTACGTCCTCTACTACATCGCCGCCGCCGGCGACGAGTCCAACGCCGGCACCCTGGAACGCCTCACCGACACCGCGGGCGGTGCCCAGGAGTCCCGTTTCGTCGGCGGTTCCCAGCAGGTCCCGATCAAGCTGGCCGCGACCCTCGGCGACCGGGTGGTGCTGAGCGCGCCGGTGCGGTCCATCGCCAAGTCCGGCGGTTCGTACGTCGTCACGGCCGACGGCATCACGGTCAACGCCACCCGGGTGGTCGTCGCCCTGCCGCCCCCGCTGGCCGCCCGGATCAGCTACGACCCCCTCCTCCCGGCCGCCCGCGACCAGCTCACCCAGCGGATGCCGATGGGCTCGATCGGCAAGGCCGTCGCGGTCTACGACACCCCGTTCTGGCGGGCCGACGGCCTCAACGGGCAGGCGGTCAGCGGCTCCGGAGTGGTCCGCTCGACCTTCGACAACTCCCCGCCGGACGCCTCCTACGGCGCCCTGATGGGCTTCATCGAGGCCGACGAGATGCGGGCGTACGACGCGGCGGGCGAGGCCGACGTCAAGGCCGCCGTTCTGGCCGACTACGCCAACTACTTCGGGGACAAGGCCAAATCCCCCACCTCCTTCGTGCTGCAACGCTGGGACAATGAGGGCTTCTCGCGGGGCGGTCCGGTGGCCTACGCGCCGCCCGGGGTGCTGACCGAGTACGGAGCCGCGCTGCGCGAGCCGGCGGGCGGGATCCACTGGGCCGGGACGGAGACCTCGACGTTCTGGACCGGGTTCATGGACGGGGCGGTGCGGTCGGGCGAGCGGGTGGCGAAGGAGGTGCTGGCCGCCCTCGGGTGAGCCGGCAGGTACTTCCGGCCTCAACTTCCTGCTCCAACTTTGCGTGCAGACCAGTTCCTGACGCAGCGTCAGTTCAGTAATCTGACACTGCGTCAGTTAATTGTGCTGTCACACAGGAGCGGGCGGAACGATGCTTGGATCAACCCACGGCACCCTCACCACCGACTCCCGCCGGGCCCGGGTCATCGCCTGCGGTGAGCAGCGTCCCGGGCCCGCCGTCCACGGCCGCGCGGCCGACGCGGGCGACACGGGCGACACGGACGTGCTGGACGTCAGCGGACGGCCGCTGTACGCGGACGTACCGGATCTGGACAGGTTCTTCCGCCCCGAGTCCGTCGCCGTGATCGGCGCCTCGGACGCGGAAGGGCGGCCCAACACCGGCATCACCCGGCAGCTGCTCGACTGGGCCGGGCGGGTCGGGGCCCGGGTGCACCCGGTGCATCCGACCCGGCCGTCGGTGTTCGGCATCGCCTGCGTCCCGTCCGTCGCCGACCTGCCCGAGCAGGTCGACCTCGCGGTGCTCCTGGTCGCCGACCCGCTGCCGGTGATCGAGGAACTGGCCGAGGCGAAGGTGAGGTTCGCCGTCGCCTTCGCCTCCGGGTTCGCGGAGACCGGCGAGGAGGGCGCGGCCGCCCAGACCCGCCTGGCGGCGGCCGTACGCCGGTCCGGGCTCCGGCTGCTCGGCCCGAACACCAACCTGAACGCCTTCGAGCGGTTCCGCGACGACCTGGACGGCCCGGCGATCGCGCTGATCACCCAGTCGGGACACCAGGGCCGGCCCGTCTTCGCCGCCCAGGAACTCGGCATCCGGCTCTCGCACTGGGCGCCGACCGGCAACGAGGCCGACCTGGAGACCGCCGACTTCATCTCCTACTTCGCCGAGCGTCCCGAGGTCGGCGCCATCGCCTGCTACGTCGAGGGCCTCAAGGACGGCCGCGCCTTCCTGCTCGCCGCCGACCGCGCGGCCCGCCGCCGGGTGCCCGTGGTCGCCGTGAAGGTCGGCCGCACCGAGGCCGGCGCCCGCACCGCCGCCTCCCACACCGGCAAGCTGACCGGCGCGGACGACGTGGTCGACGCGGCGCTGCGCCAGTACGGCGTGATCCGCGTCGACGGCCTCGACGAACTCCAGGACACCGCCGCCCTGCTGGCCCGGGCCCGGCCGCCGCGCGCCGACGGGGTGGTCGTCTACTCGATCTCGGGCGGCACCGGCGCGCACGTCGCCGACCTGGCCGCCGGCCTGGGGCTGAAGCTGCCGGTGCTGTCCGAGGCCCGGCAGGCCGAGCTGCACCAGTGGATACCGGAGTACCTGAGCGTGGCCAACCCGGTCGACAACGGCGGGCACCCGGTGGGTGACTGGCGCGGCCGGAAGATCATCGACGCGATCCTCGCCGACCCGGAGGTCGGGGTGCTGGTCTGCCCGATCACCGGCCCCTTCCCGCCGCTCAGCGACAAGCTCGTCCAGGACCTGGTCGACGCGGCCGAGGCGACCGACAAGCTGGTGTGCGTGGTGTGGGGTTCGCCGGTGGGCACCGAGGCCGCCTACCGCGAGGTCCTGCTCGGCTCCTCCCGGGTGGCCACCTTCCGCACGGTCGGCAACTGCCTCACCGCCGTCCGCGCCTACCTCGACCACCACCGCTTCGCGAACGACTACCACTCCCCCTTCGACGAGGCCCCGCGCACCCCGTCCCCCTCCTACCGCAAGGCGCTCGCGCTGATGCGGCCCGGGCAGCAGCTGAGCGAGCACGCGGCGAAGCAGCTGCTGCGCGCGTACGGCATCCGGGTGCCGCGCGAGCAGCTGGTGACCAGCGCGGCGGCGGCCGTGCGCGCGGCCGGGCTGGTCGGCTACCCGGTGGTGATGAAGGCGTCCGGCGGCCAGATCGCCCACAAGACCGAGCTGGGCCTGGTGAAGATCGGCCTGACCTCGGCCAGCCAGGTCCGGGACGCGTACCGCGACCTGACCGACATCGCCCGCTACGAGGGGGTCGCCCTGGACGGCGTACTGGTCTGCCAGATGGTGGAGCGGGGCGTGGAGATGGTCGTCGGGGTCACCCACGACGACCTGTTCGGGCCGACCGTGACCGTGGGGCTCGGCGGAGTCCTGGTCGAGGTCCTGCACGACGCCGCCGTGCGTGTGCCGCCGTTCGGCGAGGACCAGGCCCGGGACATGCTCGCGGAGCTGCGCGGGCGGGCCCTGCTGGACGGGGTCCGGGGCCGGCCGCCGGCCGATCTGGACGCGCTGGTCGAAGTCGTCCTCCGCGTCCAGCGGATGGCCCTGGAACTCGGCGACCAGCTCGCCGAGCTCGACATCAACCCGCTGATGGTGCTGGAGCAGGGCCAGGGCGCGGTGGCGCTGGACGCGCTGGCGGTGTGCCGCTGATGGACACCGTCCGGTACGTGACCGCGGAGCGGGTCGCCCACCTCACCCTCGACCGCCCCGACGCCCTCAACGCCCTCACCCCCGACCAGCGCGACCACGTCATCCACCTCCTCGGCGAGGCCTCCGCGGACCCGGGGATCGGCGCGGTGGTCATCACGGGCACCGGCCGCGGCTTCTGCGCGGGCGCCGACCTCCGCGGCGGCAGCGGCAGCGCGGCCGAACGCGTGCCAGGTGACGTGGCCCGCACCATCCGGCTCGGCGCCCAGCGGCTCGTCGCCGCCGTCCTCGACTGCGAGAAGCCGGTGATCGCGGCGGTCAACGGCACCGCCGCCGGTCTCGGCGCCCACCTCGCGCTCGCCTGCGACCTGGTGCTGGCCGCCGAATCGGCCCGTTTCATCGAGGTGTTCGTGCGGCGCGGCCTGGTCCCCGACGGCGGCGGCGCCTACCTGCTCCCCCGCCTGATCGGCCCGCACCGCGCGAAGGAGCTGATGTTCTTCGGCGACGCGCTCTCCGCGCCGGAGGCCGAACGCCTTGGCCTCGTCAACCGGGTCGTACCGGACGAGGAGCTGCCGAAGACGGCGCGTGACTGGGCGGCCCGCCTGGCCACCGGCCCGACCCGTGCCCTCGCGCTGACGAAGCAGCTGGTCAACGCCTCCCTGGACACCGACCGGGCGGCCGCCTTCGCCGCCGAGGCCGCCGCCCAGGAGATCAACATGACGACCCGGGACGCGCAGGAGGGCGTACGGGCCTTCGTGGAGCGCAGAAGCCCCGATTTCCAGGGCCGATGACGGCGATGGCGGGTCCCTGCCCCTTCCCATCTGACGCCCCGTCACTTTCAATGAAGAGGTGATGGGACACGCAGGGGCGGCCGAGGCTGCCGTCCGTTATCTGAGGTCGGTTCCCGGGGCGGGGCCCGTGGAGGCGCTGCCGCGCCCGGAGTTGCGGTGCGTGCGCGCGGACGAGCGGGCGCCGGTCGACCAGACCGAGTTCCGGCGCGTGCTCGGCAGCTTCGCGACCGGGGTGACCGTGATCACCGCACCGGCCGCCGAGGGCGAGTCCGCCCCGGCCGGTTTCGCCTGCCAGTCCTTCTCCTCCCTCTCCCTCGACCCGCCTCTGGTCTGCTTCATGGTCGGCCGTACGTCGGCCACCTGGCCGCGCATCGCTCGCGCCGGCATCTTCTGCGTCAACGTCCTCGGCGCGGGCCAGGGCGAGCTGTGCCGCGCCTTCGCGGTGAGCGGCGCGGACAAGTTCACCGGCGTGCCGTACGACGCGGCCCCGGTCTCCGGCTCCCCCCGGCTGGCGGGCGCCGCCGCATGGATCGACTGCACGATCCACGCCGTCCACACCGGGGGCGACCACCTCATCGTGGTCGGCCGGGTGACCGCACTGGGCACGCCCGCGGCCGCCGACGGGCCCCTGCTGTTCCATCGGGGGCGGTTCGCCGCACTGGAAGCCCGGCCGGAGGGCTAGGGGGTGTCCGACGGGACAGCTCTCTCAGGAGAGCTGGTCGAGCAGTTCCTGGCGATGCGCGGCGGCCCATGAGCCGAGATGGACGGGCTCTCGGCCGAGCAGGTCCCGCACCGTGTCGGTGGTGACCGCCGAGTAGTCGAAGCGGCCCTCGTAGGTCTGTCGCGCCCAGATCAGCGTGCTGGCCGCGTACGCGGCGTCCATGCCGGGGGGCACGGTGTCCAGCCCGGCCTCGATCATGCGGTGCAGCTCGTCCGGGGTCAGGACCAGCGCGGGGATCTCCCGTCCGAGGGCGGCGGTGAGGACTTCGGCCACCTCGGCGCCGTTGAGGAGATCGGCGGACAGGTAGTAGTCCTTGCCCGCATGCGTCTCGGGGCCGTCGGCCAGCACCTTGGCCACCACCGCCGCGATGTCGTCGCCGGCGATCCAGCCGACCTGCTTGTCGCCCATCGGCCACACCATCGCGCCGTCGCGCAGCCGGTTGATGCCCAGCAGGTTCTCCATGAACACGTGCGGATGCACATTCGCCCAGGCCAGCCTGGAGCCGGCGATGTAGCGCTCCACCAGTTCGTGCCAGGCGAAGTGCGGGTCGGTGGAGCGTTTGTCGCTGAACACGCCCAGGTGCACCAGGAAACCGACGCCGGCGTCCTCGGCGGCGTCCACCAGGGTCTTGGTCTGGTGGTTCATCGCCGAGGTGTAGCCGGTCATCAGGAACACCCGGTCGATGCCCGACAGCGCGCCGGGGAAGGTGTCGGGGTCGTCGAGATCGATACGGACCGCTTCCTTCCCCTCCTTGATCCACTGCTCGACGGTCGCCTCGCTGCGTGAAGCGCGCACAGGAACCACGTGCTCGGGAGTCGCCTCCAGCGCGGCCACGACCGCCGACCCGATCCGGCCGGTGGCCCCGAGTACCAGCGCTCGCGGGGTGCGTGTATTTGACATCTTTCTCTCCTCGCCTCATACGAAAGCAATCACTTTCGTATGTTCACGATAGTCATCGCTGTCGTATGCTGTGTCAAGCCGACGCGAGACCGGAGGAGGAACCGTGCGGACCTGGGCCGAGAACGACCCCAAGGCGCGCCTGATGGCACGCAAGCGCGAGGCGATCATCAACGCGGCCCTCGCGGCCTTCCTCGACGAGGGCTACGGCGGCAGCTCGGTCAACCGCATCGCCGCGAGCGCGGGCGTGTCCATCACCACGCTGTACCGGCACTTCGACAGCAAGGACGATCTCTTCGTCGCCGTCATCCAGGAGGCCTGCGACACCTCCGCGCAGACCGCGGATCCGCAGTGGCTGGCCCTGCCGCCCCTGGAGGGCCTGACGGAAGCGGGCCGCGAGCTGCTCCGGCACATCCTGTCCGAGCAGCAGCTGGCGCTGTTCAGAGTGGTCGCCCGGGATGCGCAGCGCTTCCCGGAGCTCGGCCGCCGCTACCAGCAGGAGATCCTCGGAGACCGCATCGCCCTGTTCACCCGGCACCTGTCCCACTGGCCGGCGGAGCTGCGCGGCAAGGTCAGCGACCCCGCACGGGCCGCGCACGTCTTCTCCGCCCTCCTCCAGGCGGAGATCGTGGACACCGCCCTGCTCGGCGGGCCGGTCCCCGACCCGGCCGCCCTGCGCCGCCGCTCCCAGGAGGCCGCGAACGACCTGCTCGCCCTCGCCGAGGCCGGCCGGCTCTAGGGGCGGGCCGGGAGCGAGGCGTTCTCGTACGACGAGCGGTTCGTCGTGACCGGCCGGCTAGACGCCCAGGGCGGGCACCGCGGTCACCGGCCGCCGCCGGATCAGCAGGGCCATCAGGGCCGCCGCCGCGCACAGGGTGCCGGAGGCGTACCAGACCATGTCGTAGGTGCCGAAGGCGTCGCGGGCGACGCCGCCGAGGTAGGCGACGAGGGCCGCCCCGATCTGGTGGGAGGCGAGGACCCAGCCGAAGACGATGGCGCTGTCGTCGCCGTACCGCTCCCGGCACAGGGCCAGGGTGGGCGGGACGGTGGCGACCCAGTCGAGGCCGTAGAAGATGATGAAGAAGATCATCGAGGGGTGGACCGACGGGCCGAGGAGCATCGGCAGGAACAGCAGGGAGATGCCGCGCAGGGCGTAGTAGACGGCGAGCAGGCGGCGCGGTTCGAAGCGGTCGGTGAACCAGCCGGAGGCGACCGTGCCGACGACGTCGAAGACGCCGATGACCGCGAGCAGCGAGGCCGCCGTCGTGACCGGCAGGCCGTGATCGTGGGCGGCGGGCACGAAGTGGGTCTGGACCAGGCCGTTGGTGGACGCCCCGCAGATCGCGAAGGTGCCGGCGAGCAGCCAGAAGGGGCCGGTGCGGACGGCGGAGAGGAGTACCGCGACCGTCCTGCGGGCCGCCCCGGTGACCGGGGCCGGCTTCGGTACGAACTCGGTGGCGCCGTACGGCTTCTGGTCCACGTCGGCCGGGTGGTCGCGCAGCAGCAGCCAGACGAAGGGGACGACCGCGAGGGCGGCGAGGGCGACGGTGACGGCGGCCGGGCGCCAGTCGTACGCCTCGACCATCCAGGACAGCAGCGGCAGGAAGATCAGCTGGCCCGAGGCGGAGGCGGCGGTGAGGATGCCGCTGACCAGGCCGCGGCGCGTGGTGAACCAGCGGTTGGTGACCGTGGCGGCGAAGGCGAGCGCCATCGAGCCGGACCCGAGGCCGACCAGCAGGCCCCAGCAGAGCATCAGCTGCCAGGCCGCCGTCATCCACACGGTCAGACCCGAGCCGACCGCGATGACAGTCAGGGCGACGGCCACCACCCGCCGTATGCCGAAACGGTCCATCAGCGCGGCCGCGAAGGGCGCGGTGAGCCCGTACAGCGCGAGGTTGACGGAGACGGCCGCGCCGATCGTGCCGCGCGACCAGCCGAACTCCGCGTGCAGGGGGTCGATGAGCAGGCCGGGCAGGGAGCGGAAGGCGGCCGCGCCGATGATCGTGACGAAGGTGACGGCGGCGACGAACCAGGCGCGGTGGATGCGCGGCGATCGGGTGGGCTTCGCGTCCTGGAGGGCTGCTGCCGCTTCGCTTGTCTGGGTCACGCCATAAATATCCGGCCGGCGGGTCCACTCCATCGAGTGGCCCGGGGGACAGTATTCGTTAGGATCGGGCCATGAGCAGTGACCCCGGCTTCCGCCCGCACCGCGTCGTCGTCCTCGCCCTCGACGGCCTGCTCCCCTTCGAACTGGGCATCCCGCACCGCATCTTCGGCCGCCCCAAGGACGCGCGAGGGCGCCATCTCTACGAGGTCGTGACCTGCTCGGTCCGCCCGCCCGGCCCGGTCGACACCGACGCCGACTTCGCGATCCACGTGCCGAACGGCCCGGAGACGCTGGCCACCGCCGACACGGTGATCATCCCGGCCTCGTACGAGCTGGGCCCGGTCTTCGAGCAGGGCGTCCTCACCCCCGAACTGGCCGCCGCCCTCGCCCACATCCGCCCCGGCACCCGGCTCGCCTCCATCTGCACCGGCGTCTACGTCCTGGCCGCCGCCGGCTACCTGGACGGCCGCCCGGCGACCACGCACTGGGCCGAGGCGGACCATCTCCAGCGGCTGTTCCCGCAGTTGGAGGTGGACGCGGACGTCCTCTTCATCGACGACGGCGACATCCTCACCTCCGCCGGGGTGGCCGCCGGCATCGACCTGTGCCTGCACATGGTCCGCCGCGACCACGGCACGGCCGTCGCCAACGACGTGGCCCGCCGCACGGTCGTCCCCCCGCACCGGGACGGCGGCCAGGCCCAGTACATCCACCGCCCGGTCCCCGACCCCCAGGTCGCCACCACCACCGCGGCCCGCGCCTGGGCCCTCGGCCGCCTCCGCGAGCCCATCCAGCTGCGGGACATGGCCGAGCAGGAGGCCATGTCGGTACGGACCTTCACGCGCCGTTTCCGCGAGGAGACCGGCGTCAGCCCCGGCCAGTGGCTCACCCAGCAGCGCGTCGAACGCGCCCGCCACCTCCTGGAGTCCACCGGCCTCTCCGTCGACCAGGTGGCCCGCGACGCCGGCTTCGGCACCGCCCAGTCGATGCGCCAGCACCTACAGGCGGCGCTCGGCGTCACCCCGACCGCCTATCGCCGTACCTTCCGGACCGGGACGGGCGACCCCGACAGCCCCGGCGTCGTCGGCGCCCCGAGCTGACCTCCGGGCCCGCAGCACCTCGCCCCGGCGGTCCCGGCCCAGGCCAGGACCTGCTCGGCCGCGACGTCACGGTAGGTCATGGCCCTCTTCCAGGACCGTCCGGATCACGTGCCGGGCGTTCTGTGCCATCGCCGGGTTCGTCGTCCGGTAGTACGGCAGTGCGATCAGCGCCTGCGAGAGGGTCCGCCCGCGGCCGCGGATCCAGGTCGCGTCGTCCACGCCCAGCGCCTCACGGAAGACCTCCCGCGCGTCGGCGGGCAGCAGATTCCACGCCGGAAACAGGTCGCACGCCGGATCGCCCACCCCCAGGCACCCGAAGTCGATCACAGAGGACAGCCTGCCGCCGTCCACCAGCAGGTTGCCCGGCATGAGGTCGGCGTGCAGCCACACCGGCGGCCCGTCCCAGTCCGGGACCCGCAGCGTCGTCTCCCACACCGCGGCCGCGGCATCGCAGTCGACGCCCTCCTGCGGGATCCCGCGCAGTTCCTCGATCGCGGCCCGGGTCTCCGCGTCGAGCGAGGCGACCGGCCCGCCGCGATGAGCCTGCGGCGCACCCGCCAGGGTGATGCCGCGCATCGCCGCCACGAACGCGGCCAGGTCGCCGGCCAGCAGCACCGGCTCGCTCAGGGCTCCCGCCTCGGGATTCTCCCCGGCCAGCCACCGGTACACCGACCACGGCCACGGATACCCCTCGGCGGGCCGCCCGTTCCCGAGCACCTCGGGGACGGGCACGGGCAGGTGGGGCGCGAGTCGCGGCAGCCACGTCCGCTCCGTCGACACGTCCTCGGCCCCGCCCCGCACCAGCGGCATCCGTACGGCCAGGTCGTCGCCCAGCCGGTACATGGCGTTGACCGTGCCGCCGGACGGGAACCGCCGCACCGCCAGCCCCGCCCACTGCGGGAACTGCCCGGCGACCAGGCGCCTCACCAGGTCGTCATCTATGGGGTGCGTGCCGGGATGCATCTGCCCTGTGGTCATGGCTCGCCATCCGACCGCCGGATCCCGACGCGCGTCAAACGCCTTTCCACGCGGCCGACGTCCGACGACCGGGGCTCCTCCCCGCCGCACGCTCCCTAGAACGTGAGCACCCCCCGCGCCACCCGCCCCGCCTCCGCGTCCGCCCGCGCCTTCTCGAAGTCCTCCACCGGGTACGTCTCGGTCACCAACTCGTCGAGCAGCAGGCTGCCCTGGCGGTACAGCCCGGCATAGAGCGCGATGTCGTGCTGCGGCCGTGAGGAGCCGTACCGGCATCCCAGGATGGACTTGTCGAGGAACATGGAGGCGACGGCGAAGGACGCCTCGGCGGTGGGGGCCGGCATGCCGAGGAGGACGGCCTGGCCGTGCCGGTCGAGGAGGTCGACGGCCTGCCGGACCAGTTCGACCCGGCCGACGCACTCGAAGGCGTGGTCCACCCCGGTCGGCAGCAGGTCCTTCACGCCCTCCGTCGAGGTCAGGAAGTCGGTCGCGCCGAACTGCCGGGCCACCTCCTCCTTGGCCGGGTTGGCGTCCACGGCCACGATCCGCAGCGCACCCGCGATCCGCGCACCCTGGATGACGTTCAGACCGATCCCGCCGGTGCCGATGACCAGCACGGTGTCGCCGCGGTCGACGCGGGCGCGGTTCAGGACGGCGCCCACCCCGGTCAGCACCCCGCACCCGATGAGGGCGGCCGACGTCAGGGGGACGTCCTTCGGGATCCGTACCGCCTGCACGGCCTTGACGACCGTGCGTTCCGCGAAGGCCGAGTTGCACGCGAACTGGTACACGGCCCGGCCACCGCGCGTGAACGGCTGCTGCGGGCGCCCTATGGCCTTGCGGCACATGGTGGGCCGGCCCCGGTCGCAGTCGGCGCAGGCACCGCAGTTGGCGAGCGTGGACAGGGCGACATGGTCTCCCGGCGCCACATGGGTGACGCCCACACCGACCGCCTCCACCACACCCGCGCCCTCATGGCCGAGCACCACGGGAACGGGGAAGGGTATGGTCCCGTCCACCACCGACAGATCGCTGTGGCAGAGCCCGGCCGCGGACACCGCGACCAGCACCTCCCCGGGCCCCGGCTCCCGCACGTCCAGATCGTCGACGACCTGCACCTGTTTCCCGTCGAACACGACTCCGCGCATCACGACTCGACCCCCTTCGGTTCCCTCGGCAGACCGAGCACCCGCTCGGCGATGATCGTGCGCTGGACCTGGTCCGAGCCGCCGTAGACGGTGTCGGCCCGGGAGAAGAGGAACAGGTGCTGGGCGGCGTCCAGTTCGTACGGCGCGGCGGCCGACCAGGCGACCGGGCCGACGCTCGCGGCCGCGCCCCGCACCAGCACGGCGAGCTCACCGAGCCGCTGGTGCCAGCCGCCCCACAGCAGCTTGGCCACACTGGGCGCGCCGGGCTCCGCGGCCGAGTTCCCCAGCGTCCGCAGCGCGTTCCACCGCATCACCCGCAACTCGGCCCACTGCCGCACCAGCCGCTCCCGCACGACGGGATCGTCGACGGCCCCGCTCGCCACGGCATCCCGCACCACTCGCCCCAACTCCTCGGCGAACCCGATCTGCTGGGCGAGCGTGGACACCCCGCGTTCGAACCCGAGCAGGCTCATCGCGACGCGCCACCCGTTGCCCTCGCCTCCGACGACGTGCTCCACGCGCGCGTGCGCGCCGTCGAAGAACACCTCGTTGAAGTCACTGGTGCCGGTCATCTGCCGGATCGGGCGGACCTCGATGCGGCCCGGCTGGTCCATGGGCACGAGCAGGAAGCTCAGCCCGTGATGGCGCCGCGAGCCCGCCTCGGTCCGCGCCAGCACGAAACACCAGTCGGCCTCGTGCGCGAGCGAGGTCCAGATCTTCTGCCCGGAGATGCGATACCCGCCCCCCTCCCGTACCGCCGCGGTCCGCACGCCGGCCAGATCGGACCCCGCACCGGGCTCGCTGTATCCCTGACACCACAGCTCCTCGCCGGCGGCGACGGGCGGCAGGAACCGCGCCTTCTGCTCCGCGCTGCCGTGCGCGATGAGCGTCGGGGCGAACAGGTTCTCCCCGATGTGCCCGGAGCGGGGCGGCGCGGCCGACCGCGCGTACTCCTCGGCCCAGGCGACCTGCTGGGTGAGCGTGGCGGTCCGGTTCCCGTACCCGCCCTCCGCCCACCCCAGCCCGATCCACCCGTCGGCCCCGAGGGTGCGCTCCCAACTGCGCCGGTCCGTACCGGATTCGGCATGCCCACCGAGCCAGGTCCGGACTTCGCTGCGAAACACCTCGTCCTCCGGCGCTGCGCCGAAATCCACGGTGACCTCCAGAGATGTGTCGGGGTGGGGCCGTACGAAAGGGAGAGAAGAGGGAGGTGGGCAGGGAGCGCCTGTGGACGCCGACGCGGACAAGCAACTCAGGGGCGCTGGGGGTACCCCCGGCCGAAGGCTGGGGGAGGAACTGCGCGAGCGACCATGACGGCGCGGCACTCGCGCACGCACCGCGACCCGCGACGGCGAACAGGCGCCCGGCCCACCCCCTCATGTGTTCGGCCGCTTTCCCGCCCGCGCGGCCGCCTCCATCGCCGCCAGCCGCGCCAGCATCGGCATCGGGTCCGTCCCCACGCTCCCGGGCAGCGCCTGCGCGATCCGTTCCGGTGTCCAGGGGCCCCCGTCGGCGTACGCGGCCCGCAGCTCCCGCGGCTGGGCCCAGACCGCGATCTTCGGTCCGGCCACCGTGTACACCTGCCCGGTGACCCCCGCGTCCCGCGCCGCGTCCGACAGCAGGTAGACCACGAACGCGGCCACGTCCTCCGGTTCGCCGATCTCCGTCAGCTCCGTCGGCACGCCCGCCGACATCCGGGTCCGGGCCACCGGCGCCACCGCGTTCGCGGTCACCCCGTACTTGTTGAGGCCGAGCGCCGCGCTCCGGACCAGGGAGATGATCCCGCCCTTCGCCGCGCTGTAGTTGGCCTGCGAGACCGAACCCTGGTGGTTGCCGCTGGTGAAGCCGATCAGCGTGCCGGCACGCTGGGCGCGCATCACCGCCGACGCGGCGCGGAACACCGTGAACGTGCCCTTGAGGTGGGTGGCGACCACCGGGTCCCACTCCTCCTCGGCCATGTTGAACAGCATCCGCTCGCGCAGGATCCCCGCCACGCACACGACCCCGTCGAGCCGGCCGTACGAGGACAGCGCCGTGTCCACGACCCGCTGCCCGCCCGCCATCGTGGAGATGTCGTCGGCCACCGCGACCGCGTCCCCGCCCGCCGCCTCGATCTCCTTGACGACGGCCTCGGCGACCTCGCTGGTGGGCGAGGCGCCGTCGACCGAGACGCCGTAGTCGTTGACGACGACCTGCGCCCCCTCGGCCGCCGCCGCCAGCGCCACCGCCCGTCCGATACCGCGCCCCGCACCCGTCACGGCGACGACCTTGCCTGCCAAGAAGTTCCCCACGCCCGGCCCCTTCCCGCGGTTTCTGACGGACCGTTAGATTTTATGACCCGTCAGATGTGCGGACACAAGGCCTGGGGAGGACCCAGATGTCACTGCCGGCGCTTCATCCCGCGTTCCACGACATCGCCAAGCGCGTCAACAACTGGGGGCGCTGGGGTGCCGACGACGAGATCGGCACGCTGAACCTGATCACCGACGAGGTGGTGCGGGAGGCGTCGGCGACGGTGCGGACCGGGCGGCGCGTGCCGCTCGCCCTGCCGCTCCGGGAGGACGGCGTGCAGACCGGGATGATCCCCGGGCGGGTCAATCCGCTGCACGCCATGGTGCAGATCAACCAGGAGCTCTTCGGCCCCGGGACGGTCGCGTGCAGCGACGACGCCGTGACCATGGGCCTGCAGGCCGGCACCCACTGGGATGCGCTCACCCATGTCTCGCACTCGGGGAAGCTGTACAACGGCCGCCCGGCGGACACCGTCACCGCGCACGGCGGGGCCGAGTTCGGCGGGATCGACAAGGCGCGGCACGTCGTCTCGCGCGGGGTGCTGCTGGACGTGGCACGCGCGCGTGGCGTGGACCGGCTGGCGGGCGGCCACGCGGTCACCCCGGAAGACCTCGACGCGGCCGAGGAGTTCGCCGGGACGACCGTCCGCAGCGGTGACATCGTCCTCGTACGGACCGGGCAGGTGCAGGTGTATCTCGCCGGGGACAAGCACGGGTACGGCTATCCGTCGCCGGGCCTGTCGGTGCGCACCCCGGAGTGGTTCCACGCGCGCGATGTGGCCGCCGTCGCGAACGACACCCTGACGTTCGAGATCTTCCCGCCCGAGATCGAGGACCTGTGGCTGCCCGTGCACGCGCTGGACCTGGTCGAGATGGGGATGCTGCAGGGGCAGAACTGGAACCTCGAAGAGTTGTCCACAGCCTGTGGAGAAACCGGCCGGTACGCGTTCCTGCTGTCGGCGATGCCCGAGCCGTTCGTCGGGGCGACGGGCACTCCGGTCGCCCCCGTGGCCGTCCTCTGACCGCCACGGCCGTCCTCCCGAAAGCCGGTGTCACACCCGAGCGGGCGTGACACCGGCCCTCCCCATTCCCCCTGTTTCCCCCTGTATCCGGACGGCTGCGCGCACCGGCCCGCCCCGAGCCCGGTCCCGCACGCCGCCATCCGGCCCGACCCACACTCGACGAGGGCGTCCGTCCACCAGACCCTCGCCGTCCCCTCGCTGCGAATCGCAGACCTCAAGCGTGAGCAAACGGTCACAAGGCGTCAACACCCGTACGGAGTTTTACGACTTATGCCCCAGTTCACCGTGGGCGCGCACGGATGCAAACCCCGGCGCATGGCCGCACACCGGGATCACACCGCCTCGAAGGCCAGCCCTTCGTACGAGGCCAGCCCGCCTCCGTACGCCACCGCCGCGCCCTGCCCGGGCTGCGTACACCGGTCGAGTTCGCACCAGATGCGCTTGCCCGCGCCTTCGGGGCTCCAGCCCCAGCGGTCGGCGAGCCCGTCGACGAGGGCGAGGCCCCGGCCGCCGGTCGCGTCACCGTCGGCGCACCGCGGCACGGGTGCGCGGTCGCTGGCGTCGGCGACCTCCAGCCGTACGGTGACCGAGTCGTCGGCGCCTTCCCGGTCCGTACCCGGCAGCGAGAGCCGCAGCACGGCCGGACAGCCGGTGTGCACCACGGCATTGGTGACCAGCTCGGAGACAAGCAGGATCAGCGTCTCGGCCAGCGGCTCGTCCGCCGCTATACCGGACCCGGCGAGGCGCGAGCGGGCCCACCTTCTGGCCCGCCCCACCTCCGTGGGGTCGGGCCGGATCTCCAGCTGCACTTGAAGCACCTGCACCGCTCACACCATCCGAACCGGCGGACACATGAACCCGTGCCGAGTGGCCGCCACGACAGGGGCCGCGACGACACGGACGACGAGGGCCACGATCGTAGCCATTTTCTGCATGGCCAGAACAACGGCCAGAGCAAGGGTCACGGAACGTGATTCCCTTACGAGACAGCATGGTTGACGTACAGTCACCCCAACAAGCGCTTCGGGCATATTCCAGCGCGAAGGAGTACGCCTACGGCATACTGTGCGACGCTCGCGACGGGGAGTCGAACAGGCGGGGGCACAAGCCCTTACCGCCCTGCGAGCGGCGGTGCGCACCATGAGCGGCGGGGCCGCTTCGACGGCTCCGCCGGCATGGCTCGTCCTCGGAACCACTCGCATCTCACAGAAGGTACCCGAGGGGACAGCCGACTCCAGGCCGTGACGAGTCACGCGTTGGACACAACCCGGTATCAACGCTCAGTGATTCCGGTATGCCACAATCCGCGACATCCCGACCACCAGAACCCATGATTCCGCAGGCCAGAGCCGTTTCGAACGCTCAGCCGAGCAGCTCCGCGGCGAGCATTTCCTCACTCTCCGTATTCACTCCACCACGCTGCGCCCGTACCCATGTCCGTTTCAGATGCAGATGCACCTCCGACTCCCAGGTGAAGCCCATCCCGCCGTGCACCTGGAGGCAGTCCCGGGCGCCGCGCACCGCGGCCTCGTCGGCGAGCAGCCGGGCCGCCGCGATGTCCACGGGGTCGGAGGTCACGGCGGCGGCGTAGACGGCCGCCCGTGCGGTCTCGGCGCGCACCAGCATCTCGGCGCACAGGTGCTTGACCGCCTGGAACGCCCCGATGGGCCGGCCGAACTGCACGCGCGTGCGGGCGTGTTGCACGGCCAGCTCGCACGCGCGCGTGGCCGTGCCGAGCTGCTCGGCGGCGGTGAGGAGCACGGCGACCGGGTCAGGGGCCTCGGCGGCCGGCCCCGGGACCCGGTGCAGGGGCGTCAGCGGGTCCACGGAACGCACCGGTACGGCCCCCGACGCGTCGCCCGTCACCGCGTCCGCCTCGGCCAGCCACTCCACCAGGCCGCCGTCCACGCGGGCCACCACGGCCTCCCCGGTGGCCGCGCCGGGCACGTCGGCCGCCGCGAGGTGGGTGGCCACCAGCGGGCCGGGCAGCAGCGCCCGCCCCGCCTCCTCGAACACCAACACGGCTTCCGGCAGCCCGAGTCCGACCCCGCCGTCGGCCTCCGGCAGCCGCAGCGCGAAGAACCCGGCGGCCCCGAGCTCCCGCCACAGGCCCCGGTCGAGACGGCCCGGCGCACCGGCACCCGCACCGACACCCGCACCCGCACCCGCGGCCGCGGCCGCCCGCAGCGCCGCGCCGTCGAACCGGCGCCCGAGCAGCTCCCGCATGCCCTCCCGCACCGCCTCCTGGTCGCGGGTCAGTCGAAAGCGCACGTCCGCTCACCACCCCTTCGGCAGCCCGAGGATCCGCTCGGCCACGATGTTCCGCTGGATCTGCGAGGTCCCGGCCGCGATGGTGTACGAGAGCGAGGAGAGCCGGTCGAGGACCCAGGACCGGTCCAGGTCGAGCGCGTCGGGCCCGAGCACGGCGGCCGCCGCGTCGTAGAGCTCCTGGCGCGCGTGCGAGTACCGCAGCTTGAAGACCGAGCCCCCGACGCCGGGCACGCCCCTGCCCTCCGCCTCGCTGACGTTCCACTGGGTGAGCCGCCACAGCGCCCGGAACTCGGCGTTCAGGCGGCCGAGGCGGCGGCGCAGTTCCGGGTCGTCCCAGGTGCCGTTCGCACGCGCCGCGCGCGCGAGGTCGCCGAGGACCCGGCGGCAGGCGACGACCTCGCCGACGAAGGCGGTGCCGCGTTCGAAGGAGAGGGTCACCATGGTGACGCGCCAGCCGTCGTTCTCGGCACCGACCCGGTTGGCCGCGGGCACCCGCACCTCGTCGAGGAACACCTCGGCGAACTCGTTGGACCCGGCGAGCGTGCGCAGCGGCCGTACGGTGACACCCGGCGCGTCCATGGGCATGGCCAGCCAGGTGATGCCCCGGTGCCTGGGCGCCTCCGGGTCCGTCCGCACCAGCAGCTCGCACCAGTCGGCGACCTCCGCGTGCGAGGTCCAGATCTTGGACCCGCTCACCACGTAGTCGTCGCCGTCGCGCCACGCGCGCGTGCGCAGCGCGGCCAGGTCGGAGCCGGCGTCCGGTTCGCTGAAGCCCTGGCACCACACCTCGTCGCCGCGCAGGATCGGCGCCAGCCAGCGGGCCCGCTGCGCCTCGGTGCCCTCGGCGGCGATGGTGGGGCCGGCGTGCAGCAGACCGACGAAGTTGGCGCCCACATAGGGCGCGCCGGCCTTCTCGGTCTCCTCAAGGAAGATCAGTCGGGTGGTCGGGGAGGCGTCCCAGTGGACGTCGGCGTACCCGGCGTCGTACAGCGTGCGCTGCCAGCCGAGGTCGTAGGCGCGGCGTCCCGGCCAGTCCTCCGGTCCCGGCTTCGGCGGGAGGCCGGGCAGCGCCTTGGCGAGCCACTCCCGCAGCCGCGCCCGGAAGTCCTCCTCCTCGGGCGTGTACGACAGGTCCACCGGCAGGCACCCCCACGGAGCTGATGGTTCGTCAGACATCGTCGGCCATCGCAGGCTAGCCCCGCACCTCTGGACCGACAAGGCGCCAGGACCTACGATCTGACGACTCGTCAGTTCCGAACTCGTCCGTTCCGAGGTTCCGCCGGGCAGGGGGACGCCATGAACGCCACCGCACACGAGCTGAGTACCTCCCGCACTCTCTGGGACCTGGTCGCCCGCCGTGCCGAACTCACCCCCGACCGGCCGGTGTTCCTCCAGGGCGACCGTGCCCTCTCCTTCGGCGGGCTGCGCGCGCGTGCCGAACGCGTCGCGGCCGGGCTGTACGGCATGGGCGTGCGCCCCGGCACGGTGGTCGCCTGGCAGCTGCCGACCCGGATCGAGACGGCCGTGCTGTCCTTCGCGCTGGCCAGGCTCGGTGCCGTCCAGTCCCCGGTCATCCCCTTCTACCGGGACCGCGAGGTCGGCTTCGCGCTGCGCGAGTCCAGGGCCGAGTTCTTCGCCGTGCCGGGCGTGTGGCGCGGCTTCGACCACACGGAGCTGGCGCGACGGCTCGGCGCCAAGGGGATCTTCGAGGCGTACGACGACCTCCCCGACGGCGATCCGTCCGTGCTGCCCGCCCCGCCCGCCGAGGGCACCTCCGTCCGGTGGATCTACTGGACCTCGGGAACCACCTCGGACCCCAAGGGCGTTCTGCACACGGACCGTTCGCTCATCGCGGGCGGTTCGTGTCTCGCGCACGCCCTGCGGCTCTCGGCGGACGACGTGGGCTCGATGGCGTTCCCGTACGCGCACATCGCCGGCCCCGACTACACGGTGATGCTGCTGCTGTACGGCTTCCCGGCGGTGATGTTCGAGCAGTTCGCGCTGCCGGACGCGCTGCCGGAGTACCGCAGGCACGGGGTGACGGTGGCGGGCGGTTCGACGGCGTTCTACTCGATGTTCCTGGCGGAGCAGCGCAAACAGCCGGGTGTGCCGGTGATTCCCTCGCTGCGGCTGCTGGCCGGCGGCGGGGCGCCCAAGCCGCCGGAGGTGTACCACGCGGTGGTGCGCGAGATGGGGGTGCAGCTGACGCACGGGTACGGCATGACCGAGGTGCCGATGATCACGATGGGGGCGCCGGACGACACCGCGGAGAACCTGGCGACGACCGAGGGGAAGCCGCCGGAGGGCATGGAGATACGGATCGCGGAGGGCGGCGAGGTGCGGTTGCGCGGGGAGGCGGTGTGCCAGGGGTACCTGGATCCGGCGCAGTCCGCCGCGGCCTTCGACGAGGAGGGCTTCCTGCGCACCGGCGACCTGGGCCGGGTGACCGGGACCGGCCATCTCGTCCTCACCGGGCGGCTCAAGGACGTGATCATCCGCAAGGGCGAGAACATCTCGGCGAAGGAGATCGAGGACCTGCTCGCCGCGCATCCGGCGGTCGCCGACGCGGCGGTGGTCGGGCTGCCGGACGCGGAGCGCGGGGAACTGGTCTGCGCGGTGGTCGAGCAGCGGCCGGGGACGGTCGCGCCGACGCTCCCGGAGGCGGTGTCGTACCTGCGCGCGGAGGGGCTGTCGGTGCACAAGCTGCCGGAGCGGCTGGAGGTGGTGGACGCCCTTCCGCGCAACGAGACACTGCGCAAGGTGCTCAAGTACAAGCTGCGCGAGCGGTTCGCCGAGGCTCCCGCGCCGGGGACTCCCGCATCGGGGAGTCCCGGTCCGGAGTGCGCTACTCCGGGATCGTGAAGTAGCGGGCGAACGCCGGGACGATCTCGGCCTCCGCCACGTTCCCGTCGCCGTCGGTGTCCAGGCCCGACGCGATCGCCTGCGCGAGCTCCGGGGCGACGCCGAGGACGCGCAGCACGCGCGCGGTGTCGGCGACGCTCGCCGTGCCGGTGCCCGCGGTGTCCGCGAGGGCCAGGGCCGCGTGCAGGAAGGGGCGGGCGATCTCGCCGAACCGCTCGGGGTTGTCGTGCAGCCGCTTGACGGCGCCGCTCACGAACTCCTGGCGGGTGATGCGCTGGTCGCCGTCCCGGTCCGCCATGCCGGCCATGCCCTGCCAGATGCCCTCCGCACCGGCGTACAGGGCCTGGCCCTTGTCGGAGCGGGCGGGGACGCCGAACTCGGCGAGCAGTGCCTTGGCCGCCGCGTTGAAGTCCTCGCGGTCGATCCAGCCGTTGCCGTCCTGGTCGAAGGTTGCGAACCGGGCGGCGATCCGTCGCTCGTACTCGGTGCTGACCATGTCTGTTCGGGCCGCCTTACGTGACGTGGGGGTTCATCTCGCAGGGAGCGTACGACGCGGCGGCGGCCGGAGAGCGGGAAAACGACGGTTGTGCCAAGACCGGGGGAATTCCGCGACAACAACGTGGCACTGTCGTAATCGTCGGCTATGGGGTCACGAGGCCTGGCTATGCCGACAGCGGGTCCTCCTCGTCGGTGGTCGCGCTGTCGATGTCGGCGTAGACGTCGAAGAGCCGTCGTACGCCGAGGGCGCCGAGGACCCGGTTGACGTGAGAACCGTCACTCGCGCCCTGGGCGGGCAGTATCAGCCGCAGCCGGCCCCGGCAGGAGCGGATCAGGCGGCGGGCGGCGATGAGGACGCCGACCCCGCTGGAGTCGCAGAAGAAGACGTCGGAGAGGTCGAGGACCAGGCTGTGGTGGCCCTCGGCGACCACGTCGTGCACCCGCTGGCGCAGCACCGGCGAGGTCACCAGGTCCAGTTCGCCCGACACCCCGAGTACGGCCCACTCGCCCTGTTCGACGCCGGTCACCTTGAAAGCCACGGCTCAGCCCTCCGCTCGCCGGATCTCCGGAACCGCCCGGAAACGGAGCGTATTCCTACGCTTCTTGTCGCGCGGCTGCCCAGCGGCCGTTCCCCGAAACCCTGGATGACAAACGAGCATCGATCGGGAAGGGTCTTGTTTCGGTCACGGTCAGTCCTGTTCGATCAGAAACAGAAGGTTTGGCCGGAGACGAGTGTGGGAGCCGAGAAGCACCGGGAGCGCCTCCTACCACCCGCGGTCCGTCAAGGGGCGCGCATTGCCATAAAGGGGCGTGCGTTGCCGGACGTGCCGACTACATTCGAGGTGACGGTGGAGACACGCTGGGCACAGGCACGGGGAGGGGGCCGCATGGCGAAGAAGGACGTACCGCCCCGCTGGGACCGCAGGATGCAGCAGCGGCTCGCCCGCGGCGAGGCGGCCGCCCTCGGTGAGCTGTACGACCGCTTCGCCTCGCTCGTGCACGGGCTCGCGCACCGCGTCCTCGGGGACGAGCGGGCCGCCGACGGCATAACCCGCGAGGTCTTCGCCCAGGTCTGGGAGCACCCCGACGCGTACGACCCCCGGCAGGGGCCGTTGCGCTCCTGGCTCGCCGCGCTGGCCCACCGGCTCGCCGTGCAGCGCCTGAGGGCCACCGAGACCGCCGCGCTCGCCCCGGGCGACAGCGGCTCCCCGGAGGCTGCCGAGGAACTGGAGCACAAGGTGCGGCGGGCTTCCGTCGCGGCCCGCGCGGACTACATCGTGCACTCCATGCCGGCCCCGCTGCGCGCCGCCCTGGAACTCGCCTACTTCCAGCGCCGCGACTACCGGCAGACCGCGGTGGACCTCGGCGTCACCGAGGACGAGGCCCGCCGCCGGCTGCGCCTGGGCCTGCAACTGCTGTCCACCGCGCACGACGCCGGGACGCCTCCCGGATACGGAGGTGGGCGGTGACCGGCGCCGAGTTCTCCGGGGCGCCCGACGACGCCGGCTCCGGGGACGGTGACGTGCCCCGGGGCGGCGGCGACTTCGGCCGGCCGCCGCGCATACCGCTGCCCCGCACCTCCGTCGAGGACGGCGGGCAGCCGCTGCCCGAGCCGGCCGGCCTGCCGCCCGCAGCGCTTGAGCTGTCGCACGACGTCCTGAAGTCGCTGCTCGGGGCGTGGGCACTGGCCGCCTGCTCGACAGCGGAGTCCCTCGCCGTCGAGGTCCACCTCGGCGACTGCGGGGCCTGCGCGGACGAGGCGCGGCGGCTGCGCGAGGCGGTCGGCCTGCTGCACCAGCCGGAGAGCCTGGACCTCGACCCGGGCCTGCGCACCCGGGTCCTGGAGGCCTGCCTGGACCGCCGGCCGGCCAGGATCCCGATCCCCGCCTGGGCGACGCCCTACGACGCGGAGACCGCCCGCCTGGACGCCCTGCTCCAGGACATCGGCGACGCGGAGTGGCACGCGCCGGTGCGGCTGCGCTGGTTCGACGGCGAGGCGGCGGCGACCCGCCGTACGACGGTCGCCGGAGTGATCGCGCATCTGCTGACCGTCGACGGGCTGGTGGCGACGGCGCTCGGCCTGGACGACCCGCTGGGGGACGCCCGCGTACAGGGCCCGGCCGCCCGCACCGAGGCGTTCTGGCAGGCCTCGCACTTCCCGCCGACGCGTGCGGTGCGGGTGCCCTGGCGGGAGCAGAGCCACCGGCTCGTGCAGACCGTCTCCTTCACGGGCGGCGGCGCCGGGCGCCTCGGGGTGTCGTACGGCGACTTCGAACTGCCCCTGCACGACGCGATGCTGGACCGCGCCTTCGAGTGCTGGGTGCACGCGGAGGACATCGCGGAGGCCGTGGACTATCCCTACGGGCCGCCGGCCCCCAGGCACCTGAACCGGATGATCGACCTCGCGGCCCGGATGCTGCCCGCCGCGCTGGCCGAGCGCCGCCGGGCGGGGCTGGCGTCGCCCGGCCAGACCCCCCACCTGGTCCCTGCGGGACGGCCCGGCCGCAGCCTGCGGCTGGAGATCGAGGGCAACGGCGGCGGCGAGTGGCTGATCCCGCTGGACTCACCGGGGGCGGTGGGCTCACCGGAGTTCGAGGTGGCGCACGTGGCCCTGGACGACGTGGAGTTCTGCCGGCTGGCCGCGGGCCACGTACCTCCGGAGGACGCCGCCGCGGGGCAACTCGGGGACCGGGCGGCGATCAGGGACGTGTTGTTCGCCGCCGCGAGCCTGAGCCGGATGTAGGGACGTTCGCCGCAGGGGTGGGGTGGTTCCGTCGTACGGCGGGTGCGGGTGGTTCGTGGTTGCTCGCGCAGTTCCCCGCGCCCCTGAAGGGCGCGTTGCTGCAGCGCCCCTTCAGGGGCGCGGGGAACTGCGCGAACGGCCCCCACACGGCCGCAGCCGCCGACGCACGGAACCACCCCGCCCCTCAGGCGAAGACAACCGTCCGTCGGCCGTTGAGCAGGATGCGGCGCTCCGCATGCCACTTCACCGCCCGTGCCAGCGCCTGGCACTCCACGTCGCGGCCGATCGCGACCAGTTGGTCGGGGGTGACGTCGTGGCCGACCCGTTCGACCTCCTGCTCGATGATCGGGCCCTCGTCCAGGTCCGCCGTGACGTAGTGCGCCGTCGCGCCGATCAGCTTCACGCCCCGCGCGTGCGCCTGGTGGTACGGCTTCGCGCCCTTGAAGCTCGGCAGGAACGAGTGGTGGATGTTGATGATCCGGCCGCTCAGCTGCTTGCACAGGTCGTCCGAGAGGACCTGCATGTAGCGGGCCAGCACCACCAGCTCGACGTTCTCCTCGCGGACGAGGTCGAGCAGCCGGGCCTCGGCGTCGGACTTCGTCTCCTTCGTCACCGGGATGTGGTGGAAGGGGATGTGGTACGAGTCCACCAGCTCCGCGAAGTCGGTGTGGTTGGAGACCACAGCCGCGATGTCCACCGGCAGCGCGCCGATGCGGGCGCGGAAGAGCAGGTCGTTCAGGCAGTGCCCGAACTTGCTGACCATGAGGACGATGCGCATCCGCTCGTCGGCCCGGTTGATCTGCCAGTCCATCTGGAAGGAGTCACCGATCGCCGCGAAGCTCGCCCGCAGCTTGTCGACCGTCACCGGCGCGTCCGCCGAGAAGTGCACGCGCATGAAGAACAGACCCGTGTCGTGGTCCCCGAACTGCTGGCTGTCCTCGATGTTGCAGCCGGTCATGAACAGATAGCTCGACACGGCGTGCACGATGCCCTTTTTGTCCGGGCACGAGAGCGTGAGGACGTACTGGTCGGCCGGGGCGGCCTGGGCTCGGGTGGACTGATCGGTCATGCACCACAGAATCTCATGCCCCGCCCGCCCCGCCGGTCAGCGTCCGCTCCGCGGACTCACGCCGCCCGCGTCATGATCCGCAGCACGTCGAGGCTGCGCGGCGGGATCTCCGGGTCGTCGCCGTCGCTCACCGCCAGGCGTATGTGCGCGTCCCGGGCGGCCCGGACCGCGTCCGGCCACCCCTGGTGCTCCAGATAGGTGGAGACGTGCGCGTCCGGCCCCACCTGGTGCATGATCCGCAGCACCCGCAGCACGGCGGTGTCGACGAGCGCCGCCTCCTGCGAGTCGCGGAATATCGTCCCGACGTACTTCTCCGCGGACCAGTTGTCCAGCCAGGTGTCCTCGACCAGCCGGTAGACCGCGTCGGTCACGTCGCCGTACCCGTCCTGCCCGGCCAGCCAGACGTTCCGCTGGAAGTCCGGGTCGGAGAGCATGTGCAGCGCGGAGCGCACATTGCTGCGCCAGCGCCACCATGGCATGTCATTGAGTGGCATGCCGCCCATGGTGGAGGAGCGACGGCCGCGACGGGAAGAGTTCTCCGAACCTTGCACGGTCGTCGATCGTACGTTCCTCGTCACACGCCCTTAACCGGCCCCCCGTAATTCACCTGCACGTCACCCCTCGTTGACCATGGGTCACTTCCGGGTTAGTGATGTGGCGGAATCGTGCGTGTCCATGACCGGCAGGCGCCCCACCCCCAGCACCACCCTCAGCAGCATTCCTCCCGCGACCCACCGGCGCGTCAGAGCCACCGCTCTGTCCACGCTGGCCATGACGGCCTGTGCCGCACTCGCGGCCGGCTGCGGCGTCATCCCAGGACTGTCCACCTCGACGGACGACTCGATCAAGGTGATGACCTGGGCGCCGCAGGGGACCAGCGCCACCAACAAACCCGGCATGCCCGCCATGGCCTCCGCCTACATCAAGTGGATCAACTCCAAGGGCGGCATCCACGGCCACAAGCTCAAGCTCCTCACCTGCAACGACCACAACTCCAGCGTGGGCGCCGCGACCTGCGCCCAGCGCGCGGTCGACGAGAACGTCGTCGCCGTGGTCGGCTCCTACAGCCAGTTCGGCGACTCCTACTTCGCCCCGCTGGAGGGCGCGGCCATCCCCTACATAGGCGGCTACGGGGCGTCGAACGGGGAGTTCACCAGCCCCGTCTCCTACCCGGTCAACGGCGGCTCGCTCACCCTGCTGGCCGGACTCGGGGAGGCCCTGGCCGACTCCTGCGGCCCGGTCACCCTGGTCCGCCCGGACTCCATCGCCGGCGACCAGCTGCCCCAGCTGCTCGACTCGGGGCTGCAGGCGGGCGGCCACGCCAAGGCGATCGACCAGCTCGCGGCCGAGGACCTCACCGAGTACGACCAGCAGTCGCAGAAGGCGCTGGAGAGCGCCACCTCGGACTCGGAGAAGACGGGCTGCGTGGTGCCCGAGCTGGGCGACCGCACCGCCACCTTCATGGACAACTTCCAGCGGGCCCGCCAGGACTACCCGAAGGTGAAGACGGCCGCCGAGGTCGGCAGCGTCGACCAGACGGTGATCAACTCCACCGGCGGCGCGGCCGGCCCGTACGAGGGCTCGTACATCACCGGCTGGTACCCGGTCGCCTCGGACAAGCGCTGGGACGAGATGAAGAAGGTCATCAGCAAGGAGGCCTTCGGCGACAACAGGATCGACCCGGCCGACGCCGGGGTGCAGACCACCTGGATCGCCTACCAGGTCCTCACCGCCGCGCTGGAGAAGATCGGCGACGGCGAGGTCAACGCCGACAGTGTGCGGCACACCCTCAACGACGGCCTGAAGGTCTCCACCGGCGGCCTCACCCCGTCCCTGTCCTGGCCCTACCAGGGCAAGCTGGCCGCGGCCGGCTTCGCCCGGCTGGTCAACGCGGACGTCAACGTGCAGTCGGTCAAGAGCGGCCTGCTGCAGTCGGCGAACAAGCAGGCCCTGGACATGACCAAGATCCTGGAGAACGCCGACCTCAGCTGACCCCCTCCGCCGGCTCGCCCGACCCGGCCGTGGTCACAGCTGGGTCGGCTGCCGCTGGGTCAGTCCGTACTTGCTCGCGATCGTGTTCCACAGCGCGGCCGCCTTCACCTTCTGGCTGCTGGCGGTGACGCTCTCCTGATTGCCGGCGGCGGTCTGGCCGGTGGTGCGGGCCTGGCCCTTGTGGCAGCCCTTCTTCCCCTTGGCCTGGTCGGCCCAGGCCGCGTAGTGGTTGTCGGCGTTCGCGGAGGCCTGCCAGGCCTTGGTGAGGGCGGTGCTCAGCTCGGCGTTGTTCGGCAGCTTGTCGACGGACAGCTTCGACAGCCGGGTGACCAGGGCGGTGCGCTGCTGGGCGGCGTTGCGCAGGTCGGAGGCGGAGCCGTCGAGGTTCTTGCACTGCTTGACCTGGGCGACGGCGTTGATCACCGAGGCCCGGCTGCTGCCGCTGTCGGCGAGCAGCTTGTCCAGGGCGACGGCCTGCGCCTTCGCGGCGTCGGCCGCGGCCGACGAGGACCCGTCGGAGGCCGGGGCGGACGCGGCCACCGTCTTGTTGGCGTCACCCGAGTCCCCGCCGCCCCCGCTGAGCAGGGCCCCGGCGCCGATGCCGAGCACGGCGATGCCGATCCCGACGACCGCGATCAGCGGCACCTTCGACTTGCCGCGGCCGCCCCGGCCGCCGCCGTCGTCGTCGTGGTCGTAGGACGTCGGGGGCGGGGTGTACGCCGGCGGCTGCTGGTAGCCGCTCTGGGGCTGCGGCTGGAAGCGCGGCAGCTGGGCCGTGGACGCGGCCGGGGGCTCGCCGCCGGCCGCGCTGCGGAAGAGGTTGTCGAACTCGGCGGGCGGCTGCCGGTCGCCGCCGCCCTGCGGGCCGGCGGCCGGGTACGGCGCGATGTACTGCGTGGCATCGGCGTCGGAGTGCGCCGCGGGGGCGGGCGGGCCGCCGAGGTAGGCGGTCTGCTGGTCGTGGGACATCTCCGGCGGCAGCGCCCCGGGACCCACCGGCGGTATGAGCTGGGTGGCCCCCTCGGAGGCCGCCGGCACCGGCGGTATGTACTGCGTGGCGCCCTCGTCCACCGGCGCGGCGGGCACCGGCGGGATGTACTGGGTGGCGCCGTCGTCGGCGGGCGGCAGCGCACCGCCGTAGCCGCCGTGGCTCCCCTGCGGGACGGCGGGCGGCAGCGCGGCGCCCGGAGCGCCGTAGGGGTCCTGGCCGGCGGCCGGGAGCAGCGGGGCGCCGTACGGCTGCTGGGGCTGGGGAGCGCCGTAGCCGTACGACTGCTCGTAGCCGCCGCCGTACGACGGGGTGGGCGCTCCCTCCGGCGGGAGCGGACCGGCGCCGGGAGCCTGGGCCTGGTCGGTGTGGGCCTGAGCGGCGTGCGACTGGGCGGCGTGCGACTGGGCGTTCCAGGCGGCCGGCAGCTGCTCCGGAGCGGCCCACTCCTGGCCGGCCGCCTGCGGCCAGCCCTGGCCGTGCTCCTGGGGCTCCGGGCTCTGCTGGTGGCCGGGGCCCCACGGCTGGCCCCAGGACTGGCCCTCGGACGGCGCGGCGGCCGGAGCGGGCGGCTGCGTGACGGGGACCGGGCTGCCCGTCATACCCGGCAGCAGCGGCTCGCCACCGTCGGAGGGCAGCACGATGCCTTCGCGCGCGGGCTCGCCCTGTCCACTCTGCGTCACCGGGACTCCTACTAATGGGGGACCTTGTGAATCGGGCTCACGCTACCGGGTCCCCTCAGCAAGGTGCCACGCAGCCAAGGGCGCGATCTTGTTCCCTGTGACAGCAGTAACAGAACCGCCCCGCGGTGCGCTGTATATGCCACTTCTTGCGCGGCAAGGTGTGGTTTCCCACACGTTCACGCACCCGCGGGGCAGGAATTCACGCGGCCGCCTGCAGATCCAGCCGCGCTCCGAACTCCCTGACCACCGGTTCGTCCCGGAACGGCTCCAGTCGCTGCTGGAAGTCCTCCAGGTACTCGGCGCCCCGGTTGGAGCGGACCGTCTCCAGCAGCTCGACCGCCTTCGTCCCGGTGGCGCAGGCCTGTTCGATCTCACGCTGCTGCACCTGCGCTGTGGCGAGGAGCACATAGCCGATCGCCCGGCGCCGGGCCCGGGTCTCCGGGTGCCCGTCCAGCGACTGCTGCGCGCACCGGGCGGCCGCCTCGGCCTGGCCCAGGTCGCGGTGGCAGTGCGCCAACTCGTCGGCCAGATAGGCCTCGTCGAAGTGCTTGATCCACGCCGGGTCGTCCCCGGACGCCGGATCGGCCGCCTCCATCGCCGACACCGCCCGCCCGGACGCCAGCTGCGCCGACCGCACATCGCCCAGCAGGGCGTGGCCGCGGGCCTCGGCCGCGAAGAACATCGCCTCCGCGCGCGGGGTCACGCGCCCCCGCGCCCCCTCCTGCGCCGCCCGCGCCAACTGGGCGATCTCCCGCGGGTTTCCGAGCTGCGCGGCGAGGTGGCTCATGGAGGAGGCGAGCACGTAGCCGCCGTAACCGCGGTCGCCGGCCGCCTGCGCGAGGCGCAGCGACTGGATGTAGTACCGCTGGGCGAGCCCGGGTTGACCGGTGTCGACGGCCATGTACCCGGCGAGCTCGGTGAGCCGGGCGACGGCGGCGAACAACTCCCGCCCCACGGACTCCCGGTAGGAGCCGGCCAGCAGCCCGGACACGACGCTGTTGAGGTAGTGCACGACGACCGGGCGCACATGTCCGCTGCCGAACTGGTGGTCGAGGTCGGTGAGCGCCTGCGTCATCGCCTTCACCGCCGCGACGTCCGACTGCCCGACCCGTGGCCCCGCCTGCCGCGCCACCTGCGCGTCCGGCGCCGAGATCAGCCAGTCCCGGCTGGGCTCCACCAGCGCGGACGCGGCGACCGAGGAACCGGACAGGAAGTCCCGGCGGCCCACGTCACTGCGCCACAGCTCGCAGACCTGCTCGATGGCCCCCAGCACCGTCGGCGAGAACTGGAGACCGACGCCCGAGGCGAGGTTCTTGCCGTTGGCCATGCCGATCTCGTCGATCGTGACCGTACGGCCCAGCTTGCGCCCCAGCGCCTCGGCGATGATCGCGGGTGCCCGGCCCCGCGGCTGCTGGCCACGCAGCCAGCGCGCCACGGACGTCTTGTCGTACCGCAGGTCGAGACCGTGCTCGGCGCCGCACATGTTGACCCGGCGGGCCAGCCCGGCGTTCGAGCACCCCGCCTCCTGGATGAGCGCCTGCAACCGTTCGTTCGGCTGCCGCGCGACAAGCGGCCTTGCGGCCATGGCGTACCCCCTGCGAGCTCCCGGTAGGGAAAAGATCCGGCCTTTGCGATCACTGCCCAGCGGACATACCGAAAATGCGGGACATGCGAGGATTGCCGGGTAAAGGCAGCGGAACTGCGGGGACGACCGCCACCAACCCCCCACGTGTGACTACCCGCTCACGCCCCGGTTCCTCCTGCGCGCCCCCACACATGCATCCATGCGCCCCAGTTGCGGAAAAGATGCTCCTCCCCCGCGCGCGTTACGCCCGTAACTCCAGGTGGGTGCGGGAGTTGTGTTGAGCGTGGAAGAGACGATCGTCGGCGCCGAAGCCGCTCAGATTCCGAAGCAGCGCGGGGAATCGCTGCTGGACACCGCCGTACGCTACGCCGAGGAGCGCCACTGGGACGTCTTTCCCGGCACCTGGCTGGAAGCGGCCGAGGGGGTGCAACGCTGTTCCTGTGGTGAGGTCGCGTGCGTCGCGCCCGGCGCGCACGCAGCGCGCCCGGACTGGGCGACGCAGGCGACCGGTAGTGCGACGGTGGCGCGCCGGATGTGGCAGAAGCAGCCGACGGCGTCGATCCTGCTGCCGACGGGACGTACCTTCGACGCGCTGTCCGTCCCGGAGACGGCGGGGTTTCTCGCGCTGGCGCGCATGGAGCGGATGGAGCTGACGCTGGGGCCGGTGACCCTGACGCCCGACCGCCGGATGCAGTTCTTCGTGCTGCCGGGTGCGGCGGTGAAGGTGCCGGACCTGGTACGGAAGATCGGCTGGTCACCGGCGTCGCTGGACCTCACGGCGCTGGGCGAGGGGGCGTATGTCCCCGCCCCGCCCACGCGGTACGGCTCGCGGGGGGCGGTGCAGTGGGCGTGCCGGCCGACGGCGGCGAACCGGTGGCTGCCGGATGCGGAGGAGCTGATCTCGCCGTTGG
This sequence comes from Streptomyces sp. NPDC001980, assembly GCF_040296885.1. Classification (NCBI taxonomy): domain Bacteria; kingdom Bacillati; phylum Actinomycetota; class Actinomycetes; order Kitasatosporales; family Streptomycetaceae; genus Streptomyces; species Streptomyces sp. NPDC001980. The sequence continues at coordinate 171,454 of NZ_JBEOYD010000003.1, forward strand.
CGTATGCGTGCGGGCGGGATCGCTAGTCGCGGCTGCGTCTGCCGGGTACCTGATTCGTCGGCGGCTGCGGGTTCGTCGTGGCTGATCGCGCAGTTCCTCCCCCAGCCTTCGGCCGGGGGTACCCCCAGCGCCCCTTACGGGGCGTTGCAGTCGCGTCAGCTACATAGCTGCGGGCAGGCGTGCCGCAGGGCGGCACGGGTGGGCGCTGGGGGTCCCCCCTCTGGGGAAGGCACCCTGCCAGCGCCGGTAAGCGACACCCCCCGCCCCAGCCCCCACCCACGCGCACCCTCAAAACCTCGCCGCCCCCATAGGGTTCACCCATGACCGATGCCGTACGTGTTCGTGGGCTCTGGAAACGGTTTGGGCAGCAGGTGGCCGTCGGCGGGATCGACCTGTCGCTGCCCGCCGGGAAGTTCGTCGGGCTCGTCGGACCCAACGGCGCCGGCAAGACCACCACCCTCTCCATGGTGACCGGACTGCTCCGCCCGGATCAGGGCTCCGTCGAGGTCGTCGGCCACGACGTGTGGCGGGACCCGGTAGCCGTGAAGGCCCGCATCGGCGTCCTCCCCGAAGGCCTCCGCCTCTTCGAACGGCTCTCCGGCCGCGAACTGCTCGGCTACTCCGGCCGGCTGCGCGGTCTCCCCGGCGCCGAGGTCGACAAGCGGGCCACCCAGCTCCTCGACGTGCTCGACCTCGCCGGCGCCCAGCACAAACTCGTCGTCGACTACTCGACCGGCATGCGCAAGAAGATCGGGCTCGCCGCCGCGCTCCTCCACAACCCCGAAGTCCTCTTCCTGGACGAGCCGTTCGAAGGCGTCGACCCGGTGTCCGCGCAGACCATCCGGGGCGTGCTGGAGCGGTACACCGCCTCCGGCGCGACCGTCGTCTTCTCCTCCCACGTGATGGAGCTCGTCGAGTCGCTGTGCGACTGGGTCGCGGTGCTGGCCGCCGGGCGGATCCGCGCGACGGGGACGCTGGAAGAAGTGCGCGGGGCGCATCCCACCCTCCAGGCCGCGTTCCTGGAGCTGGTCGGGGCGAACGGCCGGGACACGGCCTCCGACCTGGACTGGCTGGGCGGCGGGGCGGCCCGATGACGGACGTGACCGCCACCGTCGTACGGCTGAAGCTGTCGCTGCTGCGCAACGGGCTGCGGCAGTCCGGCGGCCGGCGGGCCGCGTTCGTCGCGTCGGCGGTCGTCGCGCTGCTGTTCGCGGCACTGCAACTGCTGGGCCTGGTCCTGCTGCGCGGGCACGCGCACGCGGACGCGGTGGCCGTCCTCGGAGCCGCCGTACTGGCCCTGGGGTGGGCCTTCATGCCGCTGTTCTTCCCGGGCGGCGACGAGACCCTGGACCCGACCCGACTGGTGATGCTCCCGCTGCGGCCCCGGCCGCTGGTACGGGCCCTGCTGGCCGCCTCGCTGGTCGGCATCGGCCCCGTGTTCAGCCTGGTGCTGCTGGTGGGCTGCGCGGTGTCGGTGGCGCACGGCGCGGCCGGTTACGGCGTCGCGGTCGTCGCCGTCGCGCTCGCGCTGCTGGTCTGCGTGGCCCTCGCGCGTACCGTGGCCACCGCGAACGTACGGCTGCTCAGCAGCCGCAAGGGACGTGACCTGGCCGTCCTGAGCGGCCTGGTCATCGCCGTCGGGGCACAGCTCGTCAACTTCGGCGCCCAGAACCTCGGTTCGGCCGGACTCGGCAGGCTCGCGCCGGTGGCCGACGTGGTGCGCTGGCTGCCGCCCGCGTCGGCGATCGGCGCGGTGCACTCCGCGAGCGAGGGGTCGTACGGCACGGCGGTCCTCCAGCTCGGCGTGTCCCTCGCCGCGCTGGCACTGCTCGTCGGCGCCTGGGCGCGGACGCTGACCCGGCTGATGACCTCACCCGACGGTTCCACGCTCCAGGCGCCCGACGCGGCCGCCCGGGGCCGTTCGCCCGGGACCGGCGGTCTCGGCCGGCTGCTGCCGGGCGGACGCACCGGTACGGTCATGGCGCGCAGCCTGCGCTACGTCTGGCGCGACCCCAAGACCAAGGCCGCCTGGGTGACCTCGCTGGCCATCGGCCTGATCGTGCCCGTCTTCAACGCCCTGCAGGGCACCGGGTCGGTCTACTTCGCGTGCTTCGCCGCCGGGATGCTCGGCATCCAGATGTACAACCAGTTCGGGCAGGACACCTCCGCCTTCTGGATGGTGGCGACGACCATCTCGTCCCCGCGGGACGCCTACGCCGAACTGCGCGGGCGGGCGCTGGCCCTGCTGGTGATCACCCTGCCGTACGCCCCACTGGTGACCGTCCTGACCACGGCCATGCTGGGCGACTGGCCCCGGCTGCCCGAGGTGCTCGGCCTCTCCTTCGCCCTGCTCGGCGCGATGCTGGCGACCGGCGCCTGGACCTCCGCCCGCTTCCCGTACTCCATCCCCCAGGAGGGCCACAAGAACGTCGCCCCCGGCCAGGCCGGCCTCGCCTGGATCGCGATCTTCGGCGGCATGGTCTCGGCGGCCCTGCTGTGCTCACCCGTCATCGCCCTGACGATCGCGCTGAACGTGAGCGCGGGGGGCGCGGAGTGGACCTGGCTGCTGCTGCCGGTGGGGGCGGCGTACGGGGCGGGGATCACGTGGGCTGGACTGCGCCTGGCGGCACCGCGTACGGCGGCCTGCCTGCCGGAGATCCTGACGGCCGTCAGCAAGGGGTGACGGCAGTGACGGCGGCGGCCCGGCGGTTCAGAGGGCCGAGAGACGGCCGTCCTGGAGGCGGGTGCCGGCCTGCTTGAGCCGGTGCAGCGCCGGAACGACGTGTAGGCGAGATCGACGGCCACGTACACCGTGTGCTCCGCCGGCAGCTGCTCCAGCCGCGTCGACACCCGCGCCCGGCTCCAGCCGGTGCTGCGGGCCAGTTCGACCACCCCCGCACGGCCGTCACGCGACAGCTCCGTCAGCAGCGGTACGTCGGCATCGGCCGGCCCACCCGTCCGGCGCCGCTCGTGCTCACCCCGGGGTGCGCCCGGACCGGCCGGGCGCCGCGCTTCGCTCAGGGCGGGTGCGGTGCGCGGTAGCGGCGAGCCACGGTCTGCTCCGACACCCCCACGGCTTCGGCGATCCGCCGGAACGGCATGCGCCCGTCCGCCAGGAGGCACTGCACGAACCATGTCCACCCGCCTCAACACCGTCCTGCGCCAGGCACCCGCCCCCGGACCTGGATGATCGCCTCGGAGCCGCTCGTCCTGACCGCCCGGACGGACCGGTCACTCCCCCAACCGGTCGAGAAAGGGCTCGACAGCCGCCCGCCAGGCATCCGGCCGGTCGTACGGCAGCAGATGCCCCGCATCAGCCACCTCGGCGTACTCCCCCTTCGGCAGCACCCGGACCATCTCCTGCGCCTCCGCCCGGCCCAGCTCCCCGTCGACCCCGCGCACGACCAGCGTGGGGCACGGCACCTGGGCCAGTTCCTCCCAGTGCGCGTCGTACACCCAGGTCTCCCGGGACCTCAGCATCCGGTCGGGGTCGAACACCGGCCGCCAGCCGTCGGCGCACTCGTGCATCACCTCGGCGTAGAACTCCCCGCGCGCGGGGCTGGGCCGCTCCACCCAGGGATCGTCCTCGCCGAACCACTTGCGTACGTCGGCGAGGGTGGCGAAGGGAACGGGCCAGGCCTTGAACCAGTCGGCCCACTCGCGCTGTGAGGCCGCGCCGAGCGCGGAGGCCCGCATGTCGCAGATGATCAGGCCCCGCACCAGTTCGGGGCGCTTCGCGGCGAGCTGCCAGGCGGTCAGCGCGCCCATGGCGTGGCCGATGAGCACGGCCGGGGCGAGGCCCAGCTGCTCGACGGCGGCCGCGGCGTCCTCGACGTACGCCTCGCGGGTGTAGGCGGCCTGCGGGGGCTTGTCGCTCTGGCCGTGGCCGCGCTGGTCGAGGGCGACGGCACGGTGCCGGCCGGCGAGCCAGCGGGCGGTGGACGCCCAGTGCGAGGCGCGGCCCATCAGGCCGTGCAGTAACAGCACGCCGGGAGACGAGTGGTCCGGATCCTCCGTCTTGGGCGGGTCCGCGAACTCCCAGGCGGCGAGGTGTACGCCGCCGGCTCCTGTCACGTCGATGCGCCGTGCCATGGGCCTGGCACCCCCCTAGCTCCGCGTGCCTAGTGTCGCCTCGTATCGCTTCGTGGCGCTTCCGTACCGCTGCAGATTATCGAACCCCTATTCGAAAATCGGGTTCCTGCGGGCAACACCCCTCATTCGAGTGACCCCTCCCCAGGCATGATCGGCGCCGCCGGGGGGATTTGTTCTGCGGGGGGCGGGCCGCTCGGGGAAGACGGTCCGAGGGGTTGACCCTGAGAGCTCGGGGCTCCGGGTCAGCACTGGGGAGGACAGGCCCCGGTACCGAAAGGTGCCGGGGCCAATCCCACGTCCAAGCACATGTCCGTGTTCACGTCTTCGGCACATCCTCCCCGCCCCCCTCAGGTCATATGCCTCTCGCGACAGCCTTGCACGCGAAACGTTCCAGCGCTGCGATTCGGCGCACTGAATCTCGGAAACGACGCGTTCGACACACCAGGGAGGGACGTCGACGACAGGCGTCAACTTCCGCACGAGCAACGGAAGTTGAACGATGATCCGATCTCGGCGATGATCCGGTTCCGGCGCTCAGCGCTTGGCGACGAACACGTGGGAGGCGACGTCCGCCTCCAGCTCGGCCGCCTCGCCGCCACTGCCCACCAGCACCCCGCCGGCCGACTCCGTCACGCTCACCACCGAACCGGGCTGCACACCCGCCCGCCGCAGCGTGTACATCAGCTGCGCGTCGGTCTGGATGGGCTCACCGATCCGGCGCACGACCACCGTCTTGCCGTCCGCGCCCGGGTCCAGGTCGGCCAGCGACACCATGCTCTCGTCCAGGAACGGGTCCGCGCCGTCCTTCTCGCCCAGCTCCTCCAGGCCCGGGATCGGGTTGCCGTACGGCGACTCGGTCGGGTGCCGCAGCAGCTCCAGGACGCGCCGCTCCACGGCCTCGCTCATCACGTGCTCCCAGCGACACGCCTCGGCGTGCACCTGCTCCCACTCCAGGCCGATCACGTCGACCAGCAGGCACTCGGCGAGCCGGTGCTTGCGCATCACGCGCGTCGCCAGCCTGCGCCCCTCGTCGGTCAGCTCCAGATGGCGGTCGGTGGCGACGGACACCAGACCGTCCCGCTCCATCCGTGCCACCGTCTGGCTCACCGTCGGCCCGCTCTGGTCGAGCCGCTCCGCGATGCGGGCGCGCATGGGGACGACGCCTTCCTCTTCGAGCTCGAGGATGGTGCGGAGATACATCTCCGTGGTGTCGATCAGTCCGGACATTCGTGCCCCTCGATTACCTCTGCCGGAAGCCCCGGCGGCGTGCGCTGGCCCTGCAACCAATTCTGCCGGATCCCACTGACAAGCGGGGGACACCGGAAAAACGGGGCGATGCGGGGCGTCCTTCGTCGCGGCACCCCCAGCCGCCGGCAGTCGTGCCTCCCCCGGCGCCTCAAGGGCCTGGGAGGTGCCCCCAGGGCGGCACGGGTGGGCGATGGGGGTCCCCCCGCTCGAGCGAAGCCGAGAGTGGGGGGGGCACCCGGCCAGCGCCGGTAAGCGTCCCCACCCCCGGCCCCACGCCCCCGCACAGCACAGGCCGTATTGACACCGACCTGGTCCAGACCTGAGGGTGATCCGCGACACAAACGCTGACGCCGCGAAGGGGCACCGCATGAGCGACGGCACGCCCGCCGACCTGTTCTTCGACGCCGCCATCGGCCTCCTGCAACGGGTCCGCGACGAGGAGGCCGAGGCCATCGCCGCCGCCGGCACCCTCCTCGCCGACACCGTCGCCTCCGGCGGCCGCCTGTTCGCCTTCGGCGCCGGGCACTCCTCCCTCGCCGCCCAGGACGTCGTCTACCGCGCCGGCGGCCTCGCCCTCATGAACCTCCTCGCCGCCCCCGGCCTCGTCGGCGTCGACGTCATGCCCGCCACCCTCGGCTCCCGCCTCGAACGCGTCGACGGACTCGCCACCGCCGTCCTCGACACCTCACCCCTGCGCGCCGGCGACGCCCTCGTGATCATCTCCCTGTCCGGCCGCAACGCCCTGCCCGTCGAGATGGCCATCAGCGCCCGCGACCGCGGCGCCAAGGTCATCGGCGTGACATCGGTCGCGTACGCCACCGAGACCACCTCCCGGCACGCCTCCGGCACCTACCTCAAGGACCACTGCGACATCGTCCTCGACTCGAAGATCGCCGTCGGAGACGCCGAACTCACCCTCGACACCATCCCGGCGCCCTTCGCGCCCGCCTCCACGGTCGTCACCAGCGCCCTGCTCCAGGCGGTCCTCGCCACCACCGCCGCCACCCTCGCCGACCGCGGCACCGAACCCCCGCTGCTGCGCTCAGGCAACGTCGACGGCGGCCACGAATGGAACGCCCGCGTGTTCGAGGAGTACCGCGACCGGATCTTCTACCAGCACTGAACGGCAGTCACTGCTGCCGCTCCTTCTCCAGGTGGGCGAGATCCAGCGCGGTCGCGATACGCACGGCCACGTCCTCGGCGTACGTCGCGTCCGCGCGCTCGAAACGGTTACGGCCCGACCCGCGCAGGAACGTCACGACGCCCAGCGTCCGCCCCCGGCTGCGCAGCACCGCGCACAACGCGTGCACCGCGTCCCCGGGCCACTGCCGGTCCAGCGCCCAGGCCCGCGCCCGGTCCAGCGGCACCGAACCGGCGTCCGCCCGCACACTCCCGGCCCGCGCCACGCACTGCAACGCCGGATGCCCCTCCTCGTAGCGCACCGGCAACCCCGCCGCACCCGTCAGCATGCTCGGCCCCGGCGTCCCCGACGGCGTGGCCGCGATCCGCACCAGCCGCACCGGCCCCACCTCCCCGTCGGCCCGGGAACCGCCCACCACCCGGTCGATCACCGCATGGTCGGCGAACCCGGCCAGCGCGAAGTCCAGATGGACGGTCGCCGCCTCCGCCGGATCCTCGCACTCCGCCGCCGCACGGGCCGCACGATGCAGCTGGTTGGCCCGGAAGCGCAGCATCGCCGCCTCCTGCTCGGCCTGCTTGGCCTCCGTGACGTCCTGGAACAGCCAGCCCACCCCGAGCGGCACCGGCTCCTCCGCGAGCGGCGACGCCAGCCGCAGGAACCCGGACCGCCAGCAGCGCCGCTGCTCGCCCTCCGCCGTCCGCACGCTCACCCACATCTCGGCCGGCGCCGGCGGCGCCCCCTCGGCCAGCACATGCGTCAGCGCGCCCTCCAGGTCCTCCACACCCAGCGCCAGCAACTCCCCCAGCGGCCGCCCGAGCGCCGACGTACGCCCGATACCGAGCGCCCGCGCGGCAAACGCGTTCACGACGGCGGGCCGCAGATCCGCGTCCACCACCACGACACCCCAGGCCGCGTCCTCGAACAGCGCCTCGCTCAGCGCGATCGACCGCTCCAGGTCGATCTGCGCGTGCACCTCGCTGAACGCGCAGTACACCCCCGCGGGCTTCCCGTCCGGCCCGCGCACGGCCGCCGACTGCGTCCGTACGAGCACCCGCCCGCCGTCCTTCGTGAGCAGCGCGAACTCGTGCACCTGGCGCCCCGGAGCATGCATGGCGGACAACAGCCGCCCCTCCACCTCATCGGCATCCGCCTCACGCACCGCCCACCCGGCGAACCCGGGCCGGCCCACCGCCTCGGCCGCCGTCCACCCCAGGATCCGCTCGGCCTCACGGTTCCAGTGGGTGACGAAACCGTCCGCGTCGAAGGCACACAGTGCCGCGTCCATGCCGTCGAGCAGCGCCGCGAGCAGGTCGGAACCACCCGAGTCCTCCGGAACATCCCGCTCCGGCTCCGGCTCGGGCTCGTCGGGCCCCAGCTCGTCCGTGGCCCCACTACGCCGGGAAGCACTCACCTGGACCCCCATCAGGCTCACTCGCTGCCCTTCATTCAACTCGAACGTGACGCAGCCCACACTGTGTTCCCACAAGATTGAAGGAATCGTTGCAACCTGCCGCCCGCCGCCCCTTCACAGCGCGAGCCGCAGATCCACCCACTCGTCACTCTCCCCGTCGAGCACATACCGCTCCACCTCGGCAAACCCGTACCGCCGGGCAAACCGCAACCCGTCCTCATTGACACCCAGCACACACGTCTCGACGACCTCGGCACCCTGCACACGCGCGTACGCGAGCACATGCTCGTACAAGGCCGCCCCGAACCCCCGCCGCCGAAACTCCGGCAACACCCGCGCGATCAAGGTCACCACCCCGTCGACGACAGGCCGCACAGTCGAACACCCCACGAGCACATCCCCGTCGTACACGTTCTCCAGCCGATACCCGCGCTTGAGCCGCTCCCCCGCCTCCTCGAACGACATCGCAGCAGGCGGCACAACAACGTTGTGCACATACCGCCACTCCTCCAGCGCCTCGTCGCCGCCGACGAGGACGACTCGAAGATCACTCACGCGTCCCCCTCCCCTTCTGCCGACCGCCGCGCGTAAACCTCGATCTCGATCTTCATCCGCGGATCCGACAGCCCGCACACCATCATCGTCGCCGCCGGCCGCACCTCCCCGAACACCCGCCGCAGCACCGGCCAGCACGGCTCGAAGTCCTCCCGCACCGGCAACAGGTACCGCACCCGCACCACATCCCCGAACCCACACCCGGCCTCCGCCAGCGCCGCCCCGATGTTCCGCAGACACTGCTCGGCCTGCTCCACCACGTCCTCGGAAATCGTCATCGCCGCATAGTCGAACCCCGTCGTCCCCGACACATGCACCCACTCTCCGTCCACCACCGCCCGCGCATACCCGATCTCCTCCTCGAACACCGACCCACTGAGAATCACCCGCCGCTTTGTCATGCACGGGATGCTAGGGGGCGCCACAGAGCCGTACGCTGCACGCGCATGAAGGATCTCGGCAAGCAGATCGCGTATTGGGACAGCGTCGGAGCCACGAAGACGTTCACCCACCCGGTCGACCTCACCTGGCTGGCCGGAGTGAGCCGGGCCGCCCGGGTCCTGGACTACGGCTGCGGATACGGACGCGTCACGGCCGAGCTGAGCGAGCACGGCTTCTCCGACGTGTCCGGCGCGGACCTCTCGCCCGCACTGATCGAACGCGCCCGCCGACTGAGGCCGGACCTGCGGTTCACGGTCCTGACATCCCCGCCGGAGCTGCCGTGCGATCCGGCCACCTTCGATGTCGTCCTGCTGTTCGCCGTGCTGACCTGCATCCCGGACGACGACACCCAGCGTGCACTCGTCACCGAGCTGAACCGCCTCCTGACACCCGGCGGACTGCTCTACGTCAGCGACATGGTCCTGCAGGACGACGAACGAAACCGGAATCGCTATGCCACCCACGCCGACCGGTTCGACACCCCCTACGGGGTGTTCACCACCGACGACGGTGCGGTCTGCCGACACCACGACATCTCGGAACTGCACACCCTCCTGTCCGACTTCGACCTGGTGGACCAGCGCCCGATCAAGGTCACCACGATGAACGGCCACCAGTCACAGGCCCTGCAACTACTGGCCCGCAAACGGTGAGGCTCGGTCGCCCGGCGCCCGGCCACCTCACCATGGCCAACCGCGTGACAACCTGCCTCGGCAGGAGACACACCCTCGACGCACTGTCCGTCGGTCGCCTCGACGGCGCATTTCTCCAAAAAACAGTTGAGCCTTTCCGGGCAGCTTCCTAGAGTGGCTGTTACTTCGGAAGGGAGGTGGTTCGGTAGATGTATGCATATCGGACGGAAGAGGTGGCTGCGGGCTAACGGCTCGCCACCACACGATGTGCGGTGCCGGACCGGCGTGCACGAGATGCACGCAGCCGGCCTAATCCAACGCAGTCACCCGACCCGCGAGCTCGCCGGTACGTCCGGCCGGCTTCTCCGCCGTACAGCGGAGGGACCCGAGCTCGCGGGTCGTCTGCGTTTGCGGGGCCTGTATGCGGCTCAGGGGCTAAGGCGTTCCACGTGCCAGGTGCCGTCGGGGTCGGCTACGTAGCGGAGGCGGTCGTGGAGGCGGTTCTGGCGGCCCTGCCAGAACTCGACGGTCTGGGGGGCGATGCGGAAGCCGCCCCAGTGCGGGGGGACCGGGACCTGTTCGCCCTCGGGGTAGCGGGCGCTGAGCTCCGCGTAGGAGGCGTCGAGTTCGGCGCGGGAGTAGATGACCGTGGACTGGGTGCTGGCCCAGGCGCCGAGCTGGGAGCCGTGCGGGCGGGTGCGGAAGTAGGCGGCGGTCTCGTCGCGGCCGGTGCGGCGGGCGGTGCCGGTGACGACGACCTGGCGGGCGATGGCGTGCCAGGGGAAGACCAGCGAGACGTAGGGGTTCGTGGCGAGGTCCTGGGCCTTGCGGGAGTCGTAGTTGGTGTAGAAGACGAAGCCGCGGGTGTCGTACTGCTTCATCAGGACCGTGCGTGAGCTGGGGCGGCCCTCGGCGTCGGCGGTGGCGACGACCATCGCGTTGGGTTCGTAGATCATGCCTCCCCCAGAGGGGGTACCCCCAGCGGCGGCCCGCGCGGCCTGTTCGAACCAGCGGGTGAACTGGTCCATGGGGTGTGCGGCCAGGTCGTGCTCTTCGAGTCCCTCGGCCCGGTAGTGCTTGCGCATCGCGGCGGGGTCGAGGATGGGGTCGTCGGAGGCGGTGGCGTCGCGATCGGTCACGCGGTCATCCTGCCGTATGCACATATGGGTCCGGGGCACATGTGACGCATACCTACCGTGGCACTGAGTGCCGCTGGGCTCCCCAACTCTGGCACTCGGGGTTATGGTGCAGTTGCCTCCGCCTACACCCTTGAGGAGCCGCCCCATGTCCGACTTCGTGCCTGGGCTCGAAGGAGTCGTTGCGTTCGAGACGGAGATCGCCGAACCGGACAAGGAGGGCGGCGCCCTGCGGTACCGGGGCGTCGACATCGAGGATCTGGTCGGGCACGTCTCGTTCGGGAACGTGTGGGGGCTGCTCGTCGACGGGGCCTTCAATCCGGGGCTGCCGCCGGCCGAGCCGTTCCCGATCCCGGTCCATTCAGGTGACATCCGGGTGGACGTGCAGTCGGCGCTCGCGATGCTGGCGCCGGTGTGGGGGCTGAAGCCGCTTCTGGACATCGATGCCGACCAGGCCCGGGAGGACCTGGCGCGGGCCGCGGTCATGGCGCTGTCGTACGTCGCCCAGTCGGCGCGCGGGCAGGGGCTGGCGATGGTGCCGCAGCGGGAGATCGACAAGGCGCATTCGGTGGTCGAGCGGTTCATGATCCGGTGGCGTGGTGAGCCGGATCCGAAGCATGTGGCGGCCGTGGATGCCTACTGGACCTCGGCTGCCGAGCACGGGATGAACGCGTCCACGTTCACGGCGCGGGTCATCGCCTCGACGGGTGCGGATGTCGCGGCCGCGCTGTCGGGTGCGGTGGGGGCCATGTCGGGTCCGTTGCACGGGGGTGCGCCCTCGCGGGTGCTCGGGATGATCGAGGAGATCGAGCGGACCGGGGACGCGGTGGGGTACGTCAAACGGGCGCTGGACCGCGGCGAGCGGCTGATGGGGTTCGGGCACCGGGTGTACCGGGCGGAGGATCCGCGGGCGCGGGTGCTGCGGCGGACGGCGCGGGAGCTGGGGGCGCCGCGGTTCGAGATCGCGGAGGCGTTGGAGAAGGCGGCGTTGGAGGAGCTCCACAATCGGCGGCCGGATCGTGTGCTGGCCACCAATGTGGAGTTCTGGGCCGCGATCATGCTGGACTTCGCGGAGGTGCCGGCGCACATGTTCACGTCGATGTTCACGTGTGCGCGGACGGCGGGGTGGTCGGCGCACATTCTTGAGCAGAAGCGGACGGGGCGGTTGGTGCGGCCGTCGGCGGAGTATGTGGGGCCGGGGGTGCGTCGTCCGCAGGACATCGAGGGGTACGGGGATATCGCCCATTAGAGGGGGGTGCGGCGGTACGTAGGCGGGTGCGGGTTGTGTGGGGTTGCTCGCGCCCACGCGGCGGAGCCGCAAATCGAATACAGCCCCGCGCCCCTGAAAATCGGGCGCTGCGCGCCCTGACTTTCACAGCACCTCGTCCAGGAGTGCCGCCCACTGTGTCACCACTCGCTCCCGTCGTGCCTTGTCGTCCGTGAGGAGATTCGCCAGGCCCAGGCCCCGCGCCATGTCCAGGAGGCCCTGGACCGTCTCCCGCGTACCCGGGCGGGATTCGTCGGCGGCGAGGAGGTCGACGGCGATGCGGTGGGTCTCGCGGCCCACTCGGGCCTCCAGCTCTGTCACCCGGGGGCGGAGCTGGTCCTCGTTGGAGGCGGCGACCCACAGGTGGAGGGCGGCGCGGAAGAGGGGGCCGGTGTAGAGGTCGACGAGGGCGGAGACGACGGCTCTGCGGTCGTCGGCCGCGCCCTGCGGGAACAGGGCGCGCAGGGCCGTGGAGCGTTCCTCGGCGACGTATTCGACGGCCGCCGTGAAGAGGTCCTCGCGGGTCGGGAAGTGGTGCTGGGCGGCGCCCCGGGAGACGCCGGCGCGTTCGGCGACGACGGCGACCGTGGAGCCGGTCCAGCCGTGTTCGGCGAGGCAGGCCACGGCGGCTTCCAGGAGCCGCTGCCGGGTGGCCCGGCTGCGGTCCTGTTTGGGGGCGCGTTCCGCCGTACTCGCCGCCGTACTCACACCCGTGTTCACACCACCCACGCCGCGTCCCGTCGTTCGAGGAAGGCTGTCATCCCCTCGCGGGCCTGGTCGGAGGAGAACAGCCGGGCCGAGAGTGCGGTGAGGGTGGCCGCGTCCCGGTCGAATGTCTCCAGCACCCTAGCCGTGAGCAGCTGTTTCGTCTCGGCCAGGGCCTGGGGTGCGGAGCGGCGGAGGCCGTCGAGGATGGGGTCGAGGGCGGTGTCGACGTCGTCGGCCGCGGTGGTGAGGAGACCGAGGCGGACGGCCTCGGCGGGGTCGAAGCGTTCGCCGGTGAGGTAGTAGCGGGCGAGGGCGCGGGGGTCGGTGCGCGGGAGGAGGGGCAGGGAGATCACCGCGGGGGCGACGCCGATCCGCACCTCGGTGAAGGCGAAGGTGGACTCGGTGGACGCGGCGGCCATGTCGCAGGCGGCGAGCAGGCCGAGGCCGCCGGCGCGGACGTGGCCGGTGACGCGGGCGACGACCGGTTTGGGCAGTTCGACGATCTGGCGGAGGAGGCCGACGAGCGCGTCGGGGTCGGGCGGGTCGCGCAGGTCGGCGCCGGCGCTGAAGGTCGTACCGGTGTGGGTGAGGACGACCGCGCGGACGTCGGGGTCCTTGGCGCAGTCGGTGAGGGCCTCGGCGAGCTCGGCGACGAGGGCGGCGGACAGGGCGTTGCGGGTGGCGGTGGCGTCGAGGCTGAGGGTGGTGACGGCACGCGCGTGTGCCCGTCCGATCAACGTCATGGGCGCTCCTCGGGTGCCGCGGTCTTCGCGAGGGCGCGCAGTTCGCGGCGGAGTATCTTCCCGGAGGCCGCGCGGGGCACTCCGGCGATGAAGGTGACCTTGCGGACGCGTTTGTAGGGTGCGACGCGTTCGGCGACGTACAGCATGGTCTCGTTCTCGGTGAGGTCGTCGGCGGTGGGCTGGCGGACGACGAAGGCGTGCGGGATCTCGTTGCCGTCCTCGTTGTAGTCGCCGACGACGGCGGCGTCGGCGATGCCCGGGTGGGTGAGCAGGAGGGCCTCCAGTTCGGCGGGGGCCACCTGGAAGCCCTTGTACTTGATGAGTTCCTTGACCCGGTCGACGACGAACAGCCAGCCGTCGGCGTCGGCGTGGCCGACGTCGCCGGTGTGCAGCCAGCCGTCGGTGTCGATCATGTCGGCGGTGGCGTCGGGGCGGCCGAGGTAGCCCTTCATGACCTGGGGGCCGCGGATGAGGATCTCGCCGGGTTCGCCGATGCCGATGTCCTTGCGGGGGTCGTCGAGGGAGACGATCCGCATCTCGGTGCCGGCGATGAGCTTGCCGACGGTGCCGGGCGGCGCGTGGTCCAGGGCGTCGAGCGGGGTGACGTGGGTGCCGGGCGAGAGTTCCGTCATGCCGTAGGCCTGGGCGACCGGTGGCAGGCCGAGGCGCTGCGAGCAGGCGGCGGCGAGGTGGGCGTCCAGGGGGGCGGCGGCGCTCATGACGTACTTGAGGGAGGACAGGTCGTAGTCGGCGACCGCGGGGTGCTTGGCGAGGGCGAGGACGATCGGCGGGGCGACGTACAGGCCGGTGATGCGGTGGTTCTGGATGGCGGCGAGGAAGGTGTCCAGGTCGAAGCGGGGCAGGACGACGACGGTGGCGCCCTTGCGGAGCGGCGCGTTCATGAGGGCGGTGAGGCCGTAGATGTGGAAGAGGGGGAGGACGGCGAGGATGCGGTCGCCGGGGCCGGCCGGGACGGCGGGTTCGAGCTGGGCGAGGTTGGTGGCGATCTGCCGGTGGGTGAGCATCACGCCCTTGGGGACGCCGGTGGTGCCGGAGGAGTACGGCAGGGCGGCGACGTCCTCGACGGGGTCGATGTCGACCTCGGGCTCGGGGGCTTCACTGGCCAGCATGTCGATCAGTGAGCGGTGTCCGGGTGCGCTGTCGCAGACGAATATCTCCGCTATGCCGCCGGCGAGTTCGGCGGCCCGGCGGGCGGCTTCCAGGAGCGGTGAGACGGTGACGATCCAGCGGGCCGCGGAGTCCTTGAGCTGTTTGGCGAACTCCTCGGGCGTGGCGAGCGGGTGCACGGTGGTGACGGAGGCGCCCGCGCGCGTGGCCGCGTAGAACGCCGTCGGGAAGGCGACCGTGTTCGGGCTGTGCAGGGCGAGGACGTCGCCCTTGCGGACGCCGGCGTCGGCGAACGCGGCCGCGATCCGCCGGTGGAACCGGTCCAGTTGTGCGTACGTGAGGGTGGTGCCGTCGGTCCCGTCGATCAGGGCGGGCGCGTCGCCGAACTCGGCGGCCCGGCCCAGCACGGCCTCGTGGATGGGGAGTTCTACCGGTGGAACGTCTGCGTACTCACTGCGGAACACGGTTCCTCCAAGGCGGCCTTGGGCCTCGGTACGGCCTCGGTTCGACCTGAGTGCGACCTCAGTACGACTTGGGCAGGCCGAGGGTCTGGTGGGAGACGTAGTTGAGAATCATCTCCCTGCTCACCGGAGCAATACGAGCCACACGCGCGGCCGTTATCAACGAGGCGAGCCCGAATTCCCGCGTGAGTCCGTTGCCGCCGAGGGTGTGCACGGCCTGGTCGACGGCCTTCACGCAGGCCTCGCCCGCCGCGTACTTCGCCATGTTGGCGGCTTCACCAGCGCCGATGTCGTCGCCCGCGTCGTACAGGTGGGCCGCCTTCTGCATCATCAGGCGGGCGAGTTCGAGGTCGATGTGTGCCTGGGCGAGGGGGTGGGCGATGGCCTGGTGGGCGCCGATGGGGGCCTTCCAGACGGTGCGGTCGCGCGCGTACTCGATCGCTTTGGAGAGCGCGTAGCGGCCCATGCCGATCGCGAACGCGGCCGTCATGATCCGTTCGGGGTTGAGGCCGGCGAACAGTTGCAGCAGGCCGGCGTCCTCGTCGCCGACGAGCGCGTCGGCGGGCAGCCGTACGTCGTCCAGGGTCAGCTCGAACTGCTTCTCGGCGGCGCTCAGTTCCATGTCGATGGGGCGCTTGTGGAAGCCCTCGGCGTCCGTCGGGACGATGAACAGGCAGGGCTTGAGGCTGCCGGTGCGGGCGTCCTCGGTGCGGCCGACGATCAGGACGGCGTCGGCCATGTCGACGCCGGAGATGAAGACCTTGCGGCCGGTGAGCAGCCAGTCGCCGCTCGCCGGGTCGCGGCGGGCGGTGGTGGTGATGCGGTGGGAGTTGGAGCCGGCGTCGGGTTCGGTGATGCCGAAGGCCATGAGGCGTGAGCCGTCGGAGAGTCCGGGCAGCCAGGCCCGCTTCTGTTCCTCGGTGCCGAAGCGGGCGATCACCGTGCCGCAGATGGCGGGTGAGACGACGAGCATGAGGAGCGGCGAGCCGGCGGCGCCGAGTTCCTCCAGGACGATGGAGAGTTCGGCGATGCCGCTGCCTCCGCCGCCGTACTCCTCCGGGAGGTTGACGCCGAGGTAGCCGAGTTTTCCGGCTTCCTGCCAGAGCTCGGTCGGGTGGCGCCCCTCGGCGATGGTGCGGGTGATGTAGTCGCGGCCGTACTTGGCGCCGAGGGCGGCTACCGCTGCGCGGAGTGCCTTGTGTTCGTCGGTTTCGATTTGGGGGGGCACGGTCGCTCCTTCGGGTGCGGGTCGTGTGTGGTTGCTCGCGCAGTTCCCCGCGCCCCTAAAGGGGCGCTTGCACTACTGCCAGTAGAGAGCCGGGCTCCACCTGTTGGCCCTCGGTCACGTGGAGGGCGTCAAGCGTTCCCGTCGTCGGAGCGGCGATGACGTGCTGCATCTTCATCGCCTCAAGCCACAGCAGGGGCTGGCCGGCCTCCACCGTCGCCCCCACCTCCAGCCCCTCCGCCATCCGTACGACCGTCCCCGGCATCGGTGCCAGCAAGGACCCCGGTGCCAACTGAGCCTTGGCATCGGGGAAGCGGGGCAGGGCGGTGAGGGGGGTGTTGTTGACGTGGACCTGGTTGCCGTAGCTCGACACCTCGAACTTGCGGTGTACGCCGTCGATGTCGAGTACGACCAGGCGCGCGCCCGCGTGCACGACGCGTACGCCGTCTGCCGTGAGGCCCTCGCGGGTGTGCCGGTAGTGGGCCTCGTGCTCCTCGCCGGCCATCAGGTAGCGCTTGGTCTGGGGCTGGGAGGGCAGGTTGCGCCAGCCGCCGAAGCGGGAGCGGCCGTGGGCGTCGGCCAGGGCGGCGGCGAGGGGGGCGTGCGGGTCGGCGGTGGGCGCCGTCAGTTCGGTGAGGTGACGGTCGTAGAAGCCCGTGTCCATGCGGGCCGTCGCGAACTCCTCGTGGCGCAGGGAGCGGACCAGGAGGTCGCGGTTGGTGGTGGGGCCGTGCAGGGTGGCCTGCTCCAGGGCGTGGGCCAGTTTGCGCAGGGCCTCCGGGCGGGTCGGGGCGTGGGCGACCGCTTTCGCGAGCATCGCGTCGTAGTGGACGCCGATCTCGTCGCCGTCGGTGTACCCGGTGTCCAGGCGGACGCCGGCCGGTACGGCGAGGCGGTGCAGGGTGCCGGTCTGCGGGGCCCAGTCGCGGGCGGGGTCCTCGGCGTAGAGGCGGGCCTCGATCGCGTGGCCACGCGCGCGTGGGGCGTCGAGGGGGAGAGCGTGGCCCTCGGCGACGCGGATCTGTTCCGCGACCAGGTCGAGGCCGAACACCGCCTCGGTGACGGGGTGTTCCACCTGGAGGCGGGTGTTCATCTCCAGGAAGTGCGCCTTGCCGTCGGCGACCAGGAACTCGACGGTGCCCGCGCCGACGTAGGCGACGGAGCGCGCGGCGCGCACGGCCAGCGCGTGCAGTTCCTTCACCAGCCCCTCGGGGAGGCCGGGGGCGGGTGCTTCCTCGATCACCTTCTGGTGCCTGCGCTGGAGTGAGCAGTCGCGCGTGCCGAGCGGCCAGACCGTGCCGTGCGTGTCGGCGAGGATCTGTACCTCGACGTGGCGGCCGCGCTCGATGTAGGGCTCGACGAAGACCTCGCCGTCGCCGAAGGCGCTGGCGGCCTCGGCGCGCGCGCCGTCCAGTGCGGCGCCCAGTTCGTCGAGGCGGCGCACGATGCGCATGCCGCGCCCGCCGCCGCCGGCGGCCGCCTTGACCAGCACCGGCAGGTCGGACTCGGTGACCTCGCCGAGCGGGGCGATGCCCATGAGCTCCTTGGCGCGGGTCTTGGAGGCCATCGACTCGATCGCCTCCGGGGGCGGCCCGATCCAGACCAGGCCGGCGTCGAGGACGGCGCGTGCGAAGTCGGCGTTCTCGGAGAGGAAGCCGTACCCGGGGTGCACGGCGTCCGCGCCGGCGCTCACGGCGGCCTTCACCACCAGGTCGCCGCGCAGGTAGGTGTCGGCGGGCGTGGCGCCCGGCAGCCGTACGGCGGTGTCGGCCACGCGCGCGTGGAGCGCGTTCGCGTCGGCGTCGGAGTGCACGGCGACGGTCCTGATGCCGAGGTCGGCGCAGGTGCGGAAGATCCGGCAGGCGATCTCGCCGCGGTTGGCGACGAGCAGGGTCGAAATCACGTGGTCCCTCACATCCGGAAGACGCCGAAGCCGCCGCGTGCGCCTTCGTAGGGGGCGGTGTGGATGGCGGACAGGCACAGGCCGAGGACGGTGCGGGTGTCGCGCGGGTCGATGACGCCGTCGTCGTACAGCCGCCCGGACAGGAACGTGGGCAGCGACTCGGACTCGATCTGCTGCTCGACCATGGCGCGCAGGGCCGCGTCGCCGTCCTCGTCGTACGGCTGGCCCTTCGCGGCGGCCGACTGGCGGGCGACGATCGAGAGCACGCCGGCGAGCTGCTGCGGGCCCATGACGGCCGACTTGGCACTGGGCCAGGCGAACAGGAAGCGGGGGTCGTAGGCGCGGCCGCACATGCCGTAGTGCCCGGCGCCGTAGGAGGCGCCCATGAGGACGGAGAGGTGTGGGACGCGGCTGTTGCTGACCGCGTTGATCATCATCGCGCCGTGCTTGATGATGCCGCCCTGCTCGTACTCCTTGCCGACCATGTAGCCGGTGGTGTTGTGGAGGAAGAGGAGGGGGATGTCGCGCTGGTTCGCCAACTGGATGAACTGGGCGGCCTTCTGGGACTCCTGGCTGAACAGCACACCCTGCGCGTTCGCCAGGATGCCCACCGGGTAGCCGTGCAGGCTCGCCCAGCCGGTGGCGAGGCTGGTGCCGTACAGCGGCTTGAACTCGTCGAAGTCGGACGCGTCGACGAGCCGGGCGATCACCTCGCGCGGGTCGAAGGGGATCTTGAGGTCGCCGGGGACGATGCCGAGGAGTTCGTCGGCCGCGTACTTGGGCGGTTCGGCGGGGCCGGGGTCGGGGTGGGCCTTGCGGTGGTTGAGGCGGGCGACCACGCGGCGGGCCTGGCGGAGCGCGTCCGGTTCGTCGACGGCGAAGTAGTCGGCGAGACCCGACACGCGCGCGTGCATCTCCGCGCCGCCCAGCGACTCGTCGTCGCTCTCCTCGCCGGTGGCCATCTTCACCAGGGGCGGTCCACCGAGGAAGACCTTCGCGCGCTCCTTGACCATGATCACGTGGTCGGACATGCCGGGGATGTAGGCGCCACCGGCGGTGGAGTTGCCGAAGACGACGGCGATGGTGGGGATACCGGCGGCCGAGAGCCGGGTGAGGTCGCGGAAGATGGCGCCGCCCGGGATGAAGATCTCCTTCTGGGAGGGCAGGTCGGCACCTCCCGACTCGACCAGGCTGATGCAGGGCAGCCGGTTGGCGAGGGCGATGTCGTTGGCGCGCAGCGCCTTCTTCAGCGACCAGGGATTGCTGGCGCCGCCGCGCACGGTCGGGTCGTTGGCGGTGATCAGGCACTCAACGCCTTCGACGATCCCGATGCCGGTGACCAGCGAGGCGCCGACGGCGTAGTCGCTGCCCCAGGCGGCCAGCGGGGACAGCTCCAGGAAGGGGGTGTCGGGGTCGAGGAGGAGTTCGATGCGCTCGCGGGCGAGGAGCTTGCCGCGCTTGCGGTGCCGTTCGACGTACTTCGCGCCGCCGCCCGCGAGGGCCTTGGCGTGCTCGGCCTCCAGGTCGGCGAGCTTGGCGAGCATGGCGTCACGGTTCGCCCGGTGGTCGGGGGTGTGCGTGTCGAGGGTGGTCTCGATGACCGTCACAGCAGGGCCTCCGGGATGTCCAGGTGGCGGGAGCGGAGCCATTCGCCGAGGGCCTTGGCCTGGGGGTCGAAACGGTGTTGGGCGGCCACACCCTCGCCGAGAATGCCCTCGACGGTGAAGTTGAGGGCGCGGAGGTTGGGGAGGACGTGCCGGGTGACCGTCAACCCGGCGGTCTCGGGGAGGAGACGGCGGAAGGTGTCGACGGTCAGGGTGTGCGCGAGCCAGCGCCACGCCTCGTCCGAGCGCACCCAGACGCCGACGTTGGCGTTCCCGCCCTTGTCCCCGCTGCGGGCCCCGGCGACGAGCCCGAGGGGCGCCCGCCGGGTGGGACCACCGGTGGCGTGCGGTGCGGGCAGCGGCTCGGGCAAGGGTGGTTCGGGCGGGTCCTGGAGTACGAGGGTGTCCTGGGCCGGCGGCACCGGGATCCGTCGTCCGTCGTGGAGGACGGCCACATGGGGCACGTCGCCATGGGGGACATACACATCCTCGAAGACCCCATAGGGTGCGCCCTTTCCCGGTGGGGCGAGCACATGGAAGCCGGGGTAGCTGGCGAGTGCCAGTTCCACGGCGGCACCGGTCAGCGCCCGGCCGACGGTCTCCTGGTCCCGGTCCCGCACGACGAGCCGGAGCAGCGCGCTGGCCGTCTCCTCGGTGTCCGCGTCGGGACGGTCGGTGCGGACCAGCTCCCAGCTGATGCCGGACGGCGGGGACTTGGCGAGGGCGTCGGTCAGCTGCTCGCGCACCAGCGCGGCCTTCGCCTCGATGTCGAGCCCGGTGAGCACGAAGACGACCTCGTTGCGGAAGCCGCCCAGCCGGTTGCGGCCGACCTTGAGGGTCGGGGGCGGGGCCTCGCCCCGGACGCCCTCGATCCGTACCCGGTCGGGGCCGTCCTGGCTCAGCCGCACGGTGTCGAGGCGGGCGGTGACGTCGGGGCCCGCGTAGCGGGCGCCGCCGGTCTCGTAGAGGAGCTGGGCGGTCACCGTGCCGACGTCGACGAAGCCGCCGGTGCCGGGGTGCTTGGTGATGACGCAGCTGCCGTCCTCGTGGAGTTCGGCGAGCGGGAAACCGGGCCGGCGCAGGTCCCGGCCGGCCCCCGCTGCGGCTTCGGCCCCCGCTCCGGCTCCGGCCCCTGCCTCGGCGAAGAAGGCGTAGTTACCGCCGGTGGCCTGGGTCCCGCACTCCAGGACGTGCCCGGCGACGACGGCGCCGGCGAGCCGGTCGTACTCGTCCGGCCGCCAGCCGAAGTGGGCGGCGGCGGGGCCGGTGACCAGGGCCGCGTCGGTCACCCGGCCGGTCACCACGATGTCGGCGCCGGCCCGCAGGCACTCGGCGATCCCGAAGCCGCCCAGGTAGGCATGGGCGGCGAGGCTGCCGGGGTGGGCGGCGGTCAGGTCGTCGCCCTCCACATGTGCGACGCGCACAGGTATGCCGAGCCGGTCGGCCAGCTGCCGTACGGCGTCGGCGAGTCCGGCCGGGTTGAGGCCGCCGGCGTTGGTGACGATCCGCACGCCCCGCTCCCGGGCCAGGCCCAGGCAGTCCTCCAGCTGACGCAGGAAGGTGCGGGCGTATCCGGCGCCGGGGTCCTTGAGCCGGTCGCGGCCCAGGATCAGCATGGTCAGTTCGGCGAGGTAGTCGCCGGTGAGGACGTCGAGTTCGCCGCCGGCGAGCATCTCGCGCAGCGCGTCGAAGCGGTCGCCGTAGAAGCCGGAGGCGTTGCCTATGCGCAGGGTCACGGGGTGCCGCCCTTCGGGGTGCGGCCGGGTCCTGGCGGGCCCGCGAAGGCCTGGGCGATGTCGAGCCAGCGGTCGGCGTCCGGGCCGGTGGCTTCGAGGGCGAGGTCGGCGCGGTGGGCGCGCTGGGTGACCAGGAGGCAGAAGTCGAGGGCGGGGCCGGTGACGCGGTCGTCGGCGTCCTCGGGTCCGTAGGTCCACAGCT
This sequence comes from Streptomyces sp. NPDC001980, assembly GCF_040296885.1. Taxonomy (NCBI): domain Bacteria; kingdom Bacillati; phylum Actinomycetota; class Actinomycetes; order Kitasatosporales; family Streptomycetaceae; genus Streptomyces; species Streptomyces sp. NPDC001980. The sequence continues at coordinate 193,087 of NZ_JBEOYD010000003.1, forward strand.
CGCCGGACGGGGCGGTCAGTTCGACGCGGAACTCCTCGAACGGCACGGGCTGTCCGTGCACGCCGAAGGCGAAGTCGCGGGTGCGGACGCCGAGTCGGGCGATGTGCCGGAGCCGGTCGGTGGGGGTGCGGGACACACCCAGCGCGTCGGCGATGTCGAGGCCGTGGGCCCAGGTCTCCATCAGCCGGGCGGTGGCCATGGAGGCGACCGACATAGGCGGGCCGTACCAGGGGAAACGTGCCCGTGCGGGCGCCGCACGCAGCGCCTGGTCCAGGGCCTCGCGCCCAGCCCGCCAGTCCGCCAGCAACCGCGCGGGGGGCTTGGCGGCGCCTTCCTCGGCCCCGTTGTCCACGAAGTCCCCGGGCTGGGTCAGCGCCTTCTCGACCTCACGGGCGAAGGCGTCCTGATCGGTCACGGCCAGCAGCGAGGAGTGGTCGGTCCAGGCGAGGTGGGCGATCTGGTGGGCGACGGTCCAGCGCGGTGCGGGGGTGGCGAGAGCCCACTGCTCGGCTCCCAACTCGGCTACCAGCCGGTCGAGTTCCGCACTCTCCTCACGCAGGTCGTCGATGACGGGCGTCGGATCGGACATGGGGGGAGCATGGCAGCGCCCCAGGAAACAATCAAGCACGCTTGCATGAATTTGGCAGAGCCGTGGCCCCGAGCGCGGGCCTGCCACCGCCCCGGGCGGCGCTCCTTGGCGACATCCGGAGTCACCCTGGGGCAATCCTTGGCACAGCCCGTCGTGGCGGGGGGACCGTCATGCCCTACGTTCGATGCGAACATCCGGCGATGGAGTGATGTGTGAGGCGTGCGGGGCGCGCGGAGGACAGATGAACTCGCCGTAGGGGCGCGGCCGACCGCCGTCGTGGCACCCCCGGCAGGCGGGACAGGCGGTTACCCGGTGGACTCGGGGGACACGGGGATCGAGGACCCGCCCCCGCGCGAGCCTCCCCGCTTCTGGCCCCTCCTCCTCGTGGCCGCCGCCGTCCTGCCCGGTACCGCCCTCTTCCTCCTCGGCCAGGGCGTCAGCAAGGCCGCGCTGCAGGCCTGGCAGACGGTGTGTCTCGCCGTGATCGTGCAGGCGGCACCGTTTCTGCTGCTCGGTACGGCGCTGTCGGGGGCGATCAACGCGTTCGTGCCGGAGCGGGTGTTCACCCGGCTGCTGCCCAAGCGGCCCGCGCTCGCCGTGCCGGTCGCCGGGGTCGCCGGGGTCGTGCTGCCGGGGTGCGAGTGCGCGTCGGTGCCGGTGGCGAGCAGCCTGATCGGGCGCGGGGTCACCCCGGCCGCCGCGTTCGCGTTCCTGCTCTCCGCGCCCGCCATCAACCCGGTCGTACTGACCGCCACCGCCATCGCCTTCCCCGGCACCCCCCTCATGGTGCTGGCCCGGCTGCTCGCCTCGCTGGTCACCGCGGCCGTGATGGGCTGGCTGTGGCTCTGGCTGGGGCGGGAGGAGTGGCTGCGGCCCGCCGTACGGCACACCGGGCACCAGCCGGGGCGCAACCGCTGGACGGAGTTCCGGCGCGGCTTCCAGCACGACTTCCTCCAGGCCGGCGGTTTCCTGGTGGTCGGCGCCATGGCCGCGGCCACCTTCAACGTGGCCGTACCGCGCTCGGTCCTCGACACCTTCTCCGGTTCGCCGTGGCTGTCGGTGCTGTTCCTGGCCGCGCTGGCGATCATCCTCGCGGTGTGCTCGGATGCGGACGCGTTCGTGGCGTCGTCGCTCACGGGCTTCTCGCCCACCGCCCGGCTGGCGTTCATGGTGGTCGGGCCCATGGTCGACCTCAAGCTGATCGCGTTGCAGGCGGGCACGTTCGGGCGGGCCTTCGCGGCCCGCTTCTCTGCCGCCACGACGGTCGTCGCGGTCCTGTGCAGTGTGCTGGTCGGAGGGATGCTGCTGTGAGACGTCCGCTTCAGGTGACCCTGCTGGTCCTCAGCGGCCTCGGCCTGCTGCACGTCTCCCTCTTCACCGACCTGTGCCTGCGCTACGTCAAGCCCGGGATGCGGCCACTGCTGATCGCGTCCGGGTTCGTGCTGCTGGTGCTGGGCATCGTGGAGGCGGCCGCGCGGGAGGGACGGGAGGCACGGGCCGGGCGGAAGGGGCACGGCAGCCATGGGGGTCACGCACATGTCGCCCACGCACATGTCGCCGGCCCACACAACGAGCCGGAACAGCATCACGGTCACGACCACTCGACCGTCCCCCGGGTCGCCTGGCTGCTCCTGCTCCCGGCGCTGAGTCTGCTCTTCTACGCCCCGCCGGCACTCGGCGCGTACACCGCATCCCGGCAGCCCGCCAAGGTCATCGCGGAGCAGGACGACTTCGATCCGCTGCCGAAGACCTCGCCGCTGCCCATCACGCTCACGGACTTCACCACGCGGGTGCAGCAGGACCGCTCGCTGGCCATCAAGGCGCGGACCGTGGAGATGAGCGGGCTGGTCACGCCGGTCCCGGGGGGTGGGAGCTGGGATCTGACCCGGATCATCATCTCCTGCTGCGCGGCTGACGCGCAGTCCGTGAAGGTGCGGATCTACAGCGACAGCATCCCGGCCGCCAACACCTGGGTGTCCGTCACCGGGAACTGGCATCCCGGCGGGAAGCTGGGCACGAAGTCCGCGCCGGTCGCGCTGGACGCCCAGACCGTGAAGAAGATCCAGCGGCCCTCGAACGTCTATCAGGACGCGCTGCCGTTCCCCGCCGGCTGAGCGCCGACCACCGGTTCCGGCCGGGCAACGACCGCCGGGTCCGGCTCCGCGCGGGCCGCCGCCTGCCGGCCGCGTCCCACCTGGGAGCGGACCGCGCCGATGCTCGCCGCGATGACGAGGGCGACGGCGGCCGCCTGGGTGGCCGTCAGGGCCTGGCCGAGGACGAGGAAGCCGGCGGTGGCGGCGATGGCCGGTTCGAGGCTCATGAGGACGGCGAAGGTGTGGGCCGGAAGGCGGCGCAGGGCGAGGAGTTCGAGGGTGTAGGGGAGGACCGAGGAGAGGACCGCGACCGCCGAGCCCAGGGCGACGGTGGTCGGGTTCAGGAGCCTGCTGCCGGCCCCGGCGATGCCCAGCGGCAGGAACAGCAGGGCGGCGACCGCCATGGCCAGCGCCAGACCGTCGGCCTGTGGGAAACGGCGGCCGGTGCGGGCGCTGAAGATGATGTAGGTGGCCCACATGGCGCCGGCGCCCAGGGCCAGGCCGACACCCACGGGGTCGAGGCCGCTGAAGTCCCCGCCGCCGAGCAGGAAGACGCCGCCCAGCGCGAGTCCCGCCCAGAGGGCGTTGATCAGGCGCCGGGAGGCCAGCACGGACAGGGCGAGCGGTCCGAGCACTTCGAGGGTGACGGCGAGGCCCAGCGGGATGCGGTCGACGGCCTCGTAGAAGAGGCCGTTCATCGCGCCCATGGTGATGCCGAAGACGATCACCGTGCCCCAGTCGGTGCGGGAGTGGCCGCGCAGCCGTGGCCGGCAGACGACGAGCAGGATCACCGCGGCCGCGAGGAGCCGCAGGGTGACCACGCCGAGCGCGCCCGCCCTGGGCATCAGGGTCACCGCGAGGGCGCCGCCGAACTGCACGGAGATCCCGCCGGCCAGGACCAGCCCGACAGGCCCGAGCGAGCCGAGCCGGCCCGGGATACCGGTGGCGGCGGGCGCGGACACCGGGGTGGGCGTGGGCGTCGACGTCGGCTGTGAGGTGCTGGGGGTGGTCACGGGCGGTCCAGGGGATTCGTTGTTCATTACGATGCACTTCTCGGTCCAGGGTAATGGACTTCGACAGGCGCGTGAACCCCTTATGGGGCTGTCCTGGATGGTGAGATGCCGGGTCGGCTGCCGCGGTCGGCGAGCTGCACCCAGGGCGCGTCCGGGACAACGTGGAGGTAGCCGTCCTCAACCAGGTCCGGGTAGCCGAACCGTTCGCCGACCGCGAGGAACGCCTGGTGATCACGCGGGCCGATGGGCAGGGCCATGCCGTCCCACTGCACGGGCAGCCAGGAAAGTCCGAACTCACCCGTGATCCGGAAATCAGGGGCGCATCATGAGTGGACGCCCTTGACGAGGACCGCTCTCCCGTGTGTGTGCGGATCGGCCCCTTCCACCTCGAATCCCGCCGAGGTCAGAGTTCCCGCGAGAGCATCGGCCATGCGCTGGACGACGGTTTCGTGATGCCGGAGCGCCGGAGGGATGCTCGAGAAGTCGCCCCGTTCGAGAATCTCCAGGGCGGCGGCTCTCAAATCCTCCCCCGTGCGCCATCTGACGAAGACACCGCCATTGATGGACGGGTCGACGTGCACGCGCGCGCCGGAGGTCTCGGGTGACGAGTCGCCTTCGACGTCACCTCGATGGACGGGAAGCCTGCCCCGCTCCAGTTCCCGGCACACCTTGTCAGCCAGTGCGTTTCGAGCAGCGACGACGTCCGGTGATGCTTTCGGCGGTGTGCCGAATGCGCGCTCGGTCACTCGCTTCCCACTCTCTTTCGCGTTGCCGTTGCAGGTGCAGATCTGCACGATGGCGTGCGTTGGCGGTCGAACTCCCCCCGGCCTCCAGGCACTTGTCGGAAGCCCCGTGGACGACACGTTCGGCCTCGCCCCGTGCGCGGGGCGAGGCCGAACGGCAGTGAAACGAATCTTCAGGCGGCGGCCGGAACTACTTCACGTCGACGTAGTCGCCGGTCGCCGTCGAGGCGCCGGTGGTGGCGTTGGTCGCGAACGAGAAGCGGTAGTACCCGTCGGCCGTGGCCTTGACCGTGGTCTTGAGGGCGCCGCCGGTGCCGGCGGTGATGGTCTTGAGGGTGGTGTACGTGGTGCTGCTCTTCTTGCGGTACTGCAGCTGCACCTTCTGCGACGCGTAGCCGGAGTACTTGCCGGTGTTCCAGTCGGCGCGCGTCAGCTTGCCGGTGACGGTGATGGTCTTGCCCTTCTTCACCGGCTCCGGGGTGGCGTCGACGGTCAGCTTGGAAGCCTTCTTGATCTTGCCGGTGCCGACGTTGTCGTCGAAGCTGGCGCTCGCGGAGAGGTCGTAGCCGCCGAGGGCGAGCTTCCAGGTGCCGGCGACACCGTTGTTCTTCATGTCGGTGGCCGCGTGGATGTTGAAGACGGCCTTGCAGCTGTAGACGCCGGTCTGGGTGGTCGACTCGGTGCAGACGGGGTCGTCGTCGGTGCCCAGCGCGCCGGTGATGGTGTCCGTGCTGGAGGGGTCGGTGCCCTGCCAGAGGAAGGCCTGGGTGAGCGCGACGCCGCTGGAGCTGGTGGCGGTGTAGGTCGCGGTGACGGACTTGTTCGTGGTGGTGCCGAGGACGATGTCCTTGCCGCCGTTGACGACGCCCTTCGAGAAGGAGATGCTCCCGATTCCGTCCTTCGGCCGGACGGTCTGCGCGGAGTTCGTGGCGTGCGCGGTGCGCGCGGCGGGCGCGGAGTTCGCGAAGAAGGAGCTGAGCTGCGCCTTCGCGCTCGGGCTCGACGCCGCCTGGGCGGCCACCGGGACAGCGAGCGCGGACAGTGCGACCGCACCGGACAGAACGGTGGCCGCGACGCGTATACGCATGTGAATCCCCCTGGGATCGCGAGGGGCCCGACGGGTCACCCCCGGCCGAGCCCATTGGCGTACGCAGCCTACGAACAGCGTGGAGGATTCTTGAAGATCCCTTGTGCAATAGGTGTGTAACAAGGCTGATGTGACGGGTGCTCACCGGAATGCCCCTCGGGCAGGAGCCGAGAGCGGACCACAGGTTCCGCGCGGACGGCCGCACCGGGGTGCGGTCCGGAAAACCGTTCGCGTCCCGAGGGTCTTCGAGCCGAGACTGACGGGGCTATCACCTCGGACAGGAAGAGTGGCCGGCGCTGACGTACAACCGTGACACCCTGCCCTTCCCCGAGAACCGTGTGCCCCCCGTCGCCTACAGGGGCATTCAGGGCTGGGATGAACTCGCCCCGGCCCGGCACCCGTTCGCCTGGGACGAGGACGAGGAGGCCCTCCTCCGCTCGCTGGTCCGCGAGTGGGTGCCACCTGTGCTCTCCGGTATGGCCGGCTGGTGGCAGGGCGAACGCTGGTGTGAACGCCAGGTGGACGCGATCATCCGGGAGCGATACGGCAGCTGGGCCTGGGGGTGGAACTGGTGCTGCCGGCACGGCGGGCCCACCGGTAGCTGGGTCGACGGGCCAAGCTCGGTGACGACCCCTGACGAAACCGCAGCACGTGTCGTAGAGGCGCTGTTGGAGTGGCGGGAGTGGTTGGAACGGATGGCTGAGCGCTTCGCCGAACTGGCGCCGCCGTCGGACGCCTCACCCGAGGACCGCAGCTGGCACCTGGAGCGGGCCTGCGTCCGCCTCGTGACGTACGCGCTGGACTGCTCGGGAGCGGAGGGCGGCTGGTACGGGCAGGCCTCGATGGTTCTGCGCTGGTTCCTCACCAGCACCGGCATGGACCAGGCCGAGGCCGGGCGAGCGGTGGACAGCGCGATCGGCGGCAGGTTCAAGAGCTGGATCTCCCCTGAACAGACGCTGATCGATTCCGTCGGCGAGGACCTCGCCGTCGGCCTCACCGGCCACGCCCCCTACCGGGACCACCGTGAGAGGGCGGTTCTGGAGGACCTCCATGACCGCTACTGACAGCCTTTCGGTTTGGCTGCGCGTGCGCCGTGAGTCCGACTGGCTGCACGCACCGGTTCTACGGCGGGTTCCGCCCGCGAGCGACGGGTTCCGGACCTGGTGCGAAGGGCCGGTGCGCCGACGCGACCCCGTTCGCGCCGAGCGTCTGCTCGCTGCCCACACCTTGGCCCTGGCCGATGCCGCACGCCGAACCCCGCTGGACTTCGACCTGCTGGCCGGTTGGCAGCGCAAGGTCCTCGGCGAAGCAGAGGCACCGTTCCGCGCGAACGACGCCTATGCGAAGGCCGGCCGCGAGCGGTACGGCCTTACCTCGCGTACGCAGGCCGACTTCGCCTCCTGCCTGCGCGAGACGACCGACCCGGACGTCCCGCTGGCGGCCCGCGCGGCCCGCGCATACCTCGACGTGGCGTTCTTCCACCCCTTCGCCGACGGCAACGCCCGCGCCGCCCTGTTGACCTTGGTGCACGTCCTGGCCCGGGAGGACATCGTCCTTCCTGAAGTCGGTCCTCTTCAGACCACCCGGTACGCGGATGACCCGGCGGGCGCCGCCGACCTGGCCACTCTCATCGGGGTGCTCAACCGCCGCCGGTACTGAAGCCCCGGGCGAGAGCGCCGACAATTCCGCCGGGCCCGTCGAGGGCCGGGCCGCAACCCGTCCGGAGGCGGCTCAGATGCCCGGCCAGGACTCCTCGTCGCGGAACAGGGGGCGCCCGTCGGGGAGTGTGGTGGGCACGTTCGCCCCGTAGCCGACCTCCATGTGGGCGGCCTCCATGTGGGCGGCCTCCATGTGGGCGGCCTCCATGTGGGCGGCCCCCTGTGCCTCCACATGGGCGTCGTACACGGGCTGGGGCCATAGCCCTGCCGCCGCGTACACGTCGTAGTCGTACATGTTCCCGTACGGCTGCTGGTAGGGGTAGCCGTCGCCCTGCGCGCCCGCGTAGGAGGCCTGGGGCACCCCCGCCCCGACGGTTCCCACGGCCCCTGCCGCCGGAACGGCGCCGCCCTGTTCCACGAACAGGGGCAGTCGCAGTTCGCCGGTGTCCATCACCGCGTTGTTCTGGGAGCGGTGGAGCCGGGAGTAGGCGCCGCCGCGGGCGAGGAGTTCGTCGTGGCGGCCGGTCTCGACGATGCGGCCGCGGTCGACGACGAGGATGCGGTCGGCGTCGGGGGCGAGGTTGAGGTCGTGGGTGATCATGATGGTCGTCCGGCCGGCCATCAGGCGGCGCAGCGGCTTGACGACCCGGCGGGCGGCCATCGCGTCCAGGCCGGTGGTCGGCTCGTCGAGGACCAGGACGGGGGCGTCGCGCAGGATGGCGCGGGCGATGGCCAGGCGCTGGAGCTGACCGCCGGAGAGCCGGGCGGAGTTGGGGTCGACCTTGGTGTCGTAGCCGTCGGGGAGCCGGACGATGAAGTCGTGGGCGTCGGCCGCCCTGGCCGCGTCCTCGATGGCCTGCTCGCTGGCGCCGGGGCGGCCGCAGGCGATGTTGGCGCGGACGGTGTCGTGCAGGACGAGGGTCTCCTGCGGGAGGAGGGTGATGTACTCGCGCAGCCGGGCCAGGGGGAAGTCGCGGATCGGGACGCCGTCGAGGAGGACTTCGCCGCTGTCCGGGTCGTAGAAGCGGAGCAGCATCTTGGAGACCGTGGACTTGCCGGCGCCGCTCGGCCCGGTGATGATCACGAGTTCGCCGGGGCTGACGGCGAAGGAGAGACCCTCCAGGGCGGTCCGGTCGGCGCCGGGGTAGCGGAAGCCGACGTCGCGGACCTCGACGGCACCGTCCGGGCGGCCGGCGTCGGTGCCGGTGCCGCGGCGGGGGTCGGCGACCGAGGGCCGCACGTCCAGGATCTCGATCAGCCGTTCCGCGCCCGCCGTGGCGGCGGTGACGGTGAGGCCGAGCTGGGCGAGGCCACGCACCGGCGGGTAGAGGTAGCCGAGGAAGGCGGAGAAGGCGAGGAGCTGACCGAGGGTCATACGGCCGGTGGAGATCTCCCAGGCTCCGATACCGATGACGGCGAGGACGCAGATCGTCTCGATGACCTGGACGAGCTGTTCGTAGGCCTCGTTGAGGCGGGTGGAGCGCACGGAGGCGCGGAACCAGGCGCTCGCCTCCTCGTTCAGGCGCCGCCGCTCGGCGTCGCGACGGTCGTACGCCTGTGTCAGCACGATGTTGCCGAGGGACTCCTCGACGACGGAGGTGATCGCGCCGTCGGCGACCCGGCCCTCGCGGGACACGTCCTTGATGGAGCCGGAGAAGCGGCGGGCGGCCAGCCAGAACAGGGGCGCGAGGACGAAGGTGGCGGCGGCCAGGTCCCAGCGCAGCCAGAACGCGGCGGCCGCGTAGAAGATGGCGCTGAACAGGGCCGACGCGGCGCCGACGAGCCCGGACACGACCATGGTCTCGATGGCCTCGACGTCGCTCGTGAGGCGGGAGAGCAGGTCGCCCTGGCGGTGGCGCTGGAAGAAGTGCGGGGGCAGCTGCTGGACGTGGTCGAAGACGTGTTCGCGCAGCCGCATGACGAAGCGTTCGGTGACCCAGGCGGCCAGGGAGTTGCCGGCGTACGCAACGATCGCGCCGACGATCGCGATGCCCAGCCATTTGGTCGCCGGGCTCCAGAAGGCGCTGAGCGAGCCCTTCTGCAGGGCGTGGTCGGTGAGGTCGCTGAAGAGCAGGATGGCCTCGGTCTCGGCGAGCGCGGCGATCACCGTGCACACCCAGACGATCACCAGCCAGCCGCGCAGGCCCCGGGTGAGCGGCCAGAAGCGGCGGAAGGCGACGCCGGCCGGGATGGTGGGCGTGTACTCGTCCTCGCCCTCGTCGTCGTACTCCCCGTCATCGCCCTCGTATTTCGAGTCGGCGACTTCGTACTCGTATTCCGCGTCTTTACTCTCCTTCGCGCGCATTTCACACTACCTCCATTCTCGGACGCCGGAACCACCGAAATTCACGAGCGAAAAAGGACCGACGGCGAACCGTCGGTCCTTTTTACGGCCGGCTCAGTTGTCCTGGCCGCCGGGGATCGGCTTGGGAGCCGGCTTCGGAGCGCGCTTCTTCGGCTTCGGCGGCGGCGGGGGCAGCTGCTTCTTGGGCTTGGGGGGCAGCGGGGCGAGCTTCTTGAGGCTCATTCCGACTCCTTGAGAGTTCGAAGTGCAAGTGGTGCGGGATGGTACGAGAATTCTCTTGGGGCAACGTCCGGGGATTTTGGATCGTCATCCTCGGCAATCCCCGCCGCCCGACACCGAGAAACTTACACGGCCCAGATCCCAAGCAACGGCAAAGTCGGCTTGCGAACGGCAAACAGGTGCTGTGAATACCTGGGTAACAGCTGTATAACGACCCCGAACCTGAGAGTTCTCTTATGAACCTGAGAGCCAGCTTATGAAGCTGAGCCGGGCGAGCCCCGAACAGGCTCAGCGGCGGGCCATGTACAGGTCGAAGGCCTTGTGGAGCAGCTTGTTGAGCGGGAAGTCCCACTCCCCGACGTACTCGACGGCCTCGCCGCCGGCCCCCACCTTGAAGCGGAGCAGCCCCAGCAGGTGGTTGGACTCCTCCAGGGTGTCGGTGATGCCCCTGAAGTCGTAGACGGCGGCGCCGAGTTCGTGGGCGTCGCACATCATCCGCCACTGCATGGCGTTGTTGGGCTGGACCTCGCGCCGGCGGCCGGTGGAGGCGCCGTAGGAGTACCAGACGTGGTCGCCGACGGTGAGCATGGTGGCCGCGGCGAGAACGTCGCCGTCGTGGTGGGCGAGGTAGAGGCGCATGCGGTCCGGGTGTTCGGCGGTGAGCGCGGTCCACATGCGCTGGAAATAGGAGAGGGGGCGCGCGATGAAGCGGTCGCGCTCGGCGGTCTCCATGTACAGGCCGTAGAAGGCGGGCAGGTCCTCGTACCCGCCCCGCACCACCTTGACCCCGGCCTTCTCCGCCTTCTTCACGTTGCGCCGCCACTGCTGGTTGAGCCCGCGCTGGATCTCCTCCAACGACCGCCCCGCGAACGGCACCTGGAACACGTACCGGGGCTGCCCGGCCGCGAACCCCTCCTCACCGCCCGCCTCGGACTGCCGCCAGCCCGTCCGGCGCAGCCGCTCGGCGAGGCCGGCGCCACGGGCGTCGTACGACGTCGGCTCGGTGTCCCCCAGCCGCCGGGCGGCCGGATCGGCGATGGCCTCCTTCACCGCCTCCGCGCTCCACCGCCGTACGGCGACCGGCGGCCCCATCTTCACCGCGAACGCCCCGCGCCCCTTCAGATACGCGAGCAACGGGTCGAGCCACCGCTCCAGGTCCGGGTCGTGCCAGTCGATGGCGGGCCCCTCCGGCAGGTACGCCAGATACCGCTTCACCCTGGGCACCGCCCGCAGCAGCACCAGCCCGGCCCCGACGATCCGCCCCTCCCCGTCGAACCATCCCAGGCTCTCGGCCTCCCAGTCGGGCTTCACGTCCCCCCAGGACGGCAGCTGCATATGGCTGACGGAGGGACGGGACCCGGCGAAGGCGAGATGCTCGGCACGGGAGATGGGCTGGAGGCGGAGGGCTGCGGTCATGGGCGGTGCTCCTGGGCAGGTCGGCGACGGCTCACTGACGACGCTCACCGGTCGGGACGGCGGACGGGAGGGCGGACGGGTCCGGTGGCGTCGGGGTCAAGAACAACAGACGCGCACCTGCCGGGAATCGTTTCGGCGCGCGGGTGGCGAGGGCGTGTCGGCGGCGTCCGGGACGGGGACGGCAGGCGCCCGGGTCCGGGGACGGCGGGCACGGCGGGCACGGCGGGCACCCGGGTCCGGGGGCAGCGGGCACGGCGGGCACCCGGCGCCTAGCCCCGCCGCGGCGACTGCCCGTACGTGGTGCGGTAGGCGCGGCGGAAGTGGCTGGGGTCGGCGAACTGCCAGCGGGACGCGACGTCGGCGACGGTGTACGTACCGCCGGGGAGGCCGAGTTCGCGGCGGGCACCTTCGAGACGGCGTCGGCGTACGTAGGCCATGACGCTCTCACCGTCGGCGAAGGCACGGTGGAGGGTACGGACCGAGACGTTCAGCGCGCGGGCGATGGCGGCGGGGGTGAGGCCGGGGTCCCGCAGCCGCTGGTCGGCGTAGGCCGTGGCCGCGGCGCGCAGTGCCTGCGGCGGAGCGGGAGCCGCGACCGGGGCGTGGGTGCCGATGAGTCCGGTCAGCAGCAGGGAGAGTGCCGCGCCCGCCGCGTGGGTGCCCGCCGGGCCGAGGTGCTCCGCGAGGGCCCAGGCGGTGTCGAGGTGGGCGAGCAGCAGCCGGGACTCGGGAAGGGTGGCGGGGGCGACGGTCAGGGCCGGCAGCCGGGTCCGGTGCAGCTGGCCGAGCAGGCCGGCCCTCGGCAGGATGAGCACCCGGCAGTCGGTGGGCGCCGTGTAGGCGAAGCGCCAGCGGGAGTGCAGGTCGCGTATGCACAGGGTGCCGGGGCCGAGGTCGGCCCGCCGGGCGGTGTCCTCGATGTGCAGGCTGCCGCTGCGGATGATGTGGACGGCGACGAGGTCGGCCCGGCCGTCGGCGTCCCCGTGGCCCGAGACGCCCGCGATGGGGTCGCTGAACTGGCGGCTGACGGCGACCTCGCCGACCAGGCGGTGTTCCACCCGGGTGCGGTGCGTGCCGGCCGTGCGGTCGGCGGGCAGGCGCAGCTGCCGCACGTGGGCGAGGTGGCCGAAGCGGCGCCGCCACTGTTCGTGCAGGAGGTCCTGTCGGTGGGGGTGTTGCAGCGGTACGTCGATGGCCGCCCGGTGCCGCCATGGCGTCCCGTCGGCCGGCTCCGTCCGTGTCACGCGTATCCCCCCGTCGTGGCACCGGTGTTCCTTTTGGCGCCCCTGTCCCGCTTCCTACGCTGCTGCCGGCGCGATGAACGTGCCGTCACCGTCCCCGCACCCGAGTGGAGCCCTGCTGTGAGCCTGCCCCCGTCCTCCCCGTCGCCCTCCCCCTCGTCCTCCCCGGCGCCCGCCGACGAGGCCGGCGTCCGCGCCGAGCTGTCGGCGACGGCCGCAAAGCTCGTCCCCATTCTCGCCGGGCAGGCCCAGGAGAGCGAACAGTTGCGCAGGGTGTCGGACGACACGGCGCGGGCGCTGCGCGAGGGCGGCATGTTCCGCCTCGGCACCCCGCGCGTCTTCGGCGGCTTCGGGGCCGGGGTGCGTACGTCCATGGAGGTGACGGCCGAGCTGGCCCGCGGCGACGCCTCCGCCGCCTGGATCGCGATGATCTACACCGGGGGCGGCCTGGTCGCCTCGCTGATGGACGAGCGGGCCCGTCAGGAGGTCTGGGGCCAGGACCCCGACGTGGCGGTCGCCGCGTCGCTGACCCCGTCGGGCTCCGCGGTCGCCGCCGAGGACGGCGCTCTCGTCATATCGGGGCGGTGGGGCTGGGCCTCGGGCATCGACCACGCCGGGTGGGTGGCCCTGGCGATCGCTCCGGGAGCCCCGGACCAGCCGCCGGTGATCGCCCTGGTGCCGGTGGCGGAGGTGACGGTCGAGGACACCTGGCACGTGGCCGGCATGGCCGGCACCGGCAGCAACACGGTCGTCGCCGACGGGGTGCGGGTGCCGGCCCACCGGACGCTGAACATGGGCGCGGTCCTGGCCGGGACCTACGCCACCCGGTACGAGGGGGAGCCGCGCAACGCCGTCGCGGTCGCCTCGATGCTGGCGCTCACGGTCGTCGCCCCGATGCTCGGCATGGCCCGGGCCGCCCTGGACCTGGCCCTCGACACCGCGGCCCGCAAGCCCATGTCCCTGACCGTCTACGAACGCCTGGCCGACTCCCCGAGCGTCCAGCTCGCCGTCGCCGACGCGGCGTCCCTCGTCGACACCGCCCGGCTGCACGCCTTCCGGGCCGCCGACGACCTCGACCGGGCCGCCGCCGAGGCCCGGCAGCTGACGGTCGGGGAGCGGGCCCGGGTCCGCATGGACACGGCCGTCGCCGCGATCCGCACCCGCGAGGCCGTGGACCGCCTCGTCTCCGTCTGCGGCGCGAGCGCCTTCGCCCTGGCCAACCCGCTCCAGCGCATCTGGCGCGACCTCGGCACCGCCTCCCGGCACGGCGTCGTCAACCCTGACCTCGGCCGCGAGATCTACGGCCGCAGCCTCCTGGGCATCGCCGACCAGCCCACGTTCATCATCTGACCGGCAGAGACAGAGACAGAAGCAGAGGCGGAGGCGGAGGCGGAGGCGGTCGGCCGCCGCCGGTGGAGGAACGACGACGCTCTCAGGCTTCCTTGCGTTCCTTGAGTTCCTTGAGTGCGGCGGCCGTCTCGGAGAGGATCTCCGCGGACAGGTCGCTGTCGCCGACCGCGCGGGCCATGGCGACCGCCCCGACCAGTGCGCTGAGGGCCAGAAACGCCTGGCGGCGCTCGGCCGCGCGATCGTCGCCCGACCCGAGGTCCGCCAGGATGTCGAGGTAGTTCTCGACCTGCCGGCCGTACGCGGCCCGTGTTCTCTCGTCGGCGCGTGAGACGTCCTGCGGCAGGGCGGCGACGGCGCACCCGTCCTCCGGTGTGTCCCGGTGGGCGATGCTGAGGTAGCCGTCGACGATCGCGGTGTACGCCTCCTGTCCGCCACGGGCGGCGGCGGTCAGGAACCGCTTGTTTCCCTGCTCCAACGCGCTTTCGACCGCCTCGGCGACGAGCTCGTCCCGCGAGGCGAAATGGCGGTAGAAGCCGCCGTGGGTCAGACCGGCCTCCTGCATCAGCTCGGCCACACCGACACCGTTCACGCCGTCGCGGCGGAAACGTGCCGCGGCCGTCTTCACGATCCGGGCATGGCTCGCCGCCTTCTCCGCCTGCGAACTACCCATGGTCGAACCTCCAGCCTGCGGGGCCGCCGCCAGCCCGCGACGACTGGACGATTATAGGCATCATCCTGAGATTCCCCGGTCGCGAGATCGGTCGCGAGATCGGTCGCGAGATCGGTCGCGAGATCGGTCGCGAGATCGGTCGCGAGATCGGCGTGGCACGGCCTCCTGGCCGAAGGCGGCGGCGGTGGCGGCGCCGAAGACGGCGGGACACGGCGGTCCGGAGGGTCGCGCCGTCTCATCCCCAGCGGTCGGCGCGGGCCTTGCGCTCGATGTCCCTGGCGAAGAGCGGGGTCTCCTCGGCGTTGTGGGCGCTCAGCGCCTTCTGCGCCGCCTCACTCGCCACGGCGAAGGACACCCCGCGCCCCTCCAGCGCTTCCAGGTAGCCCTCGGCGGTACGGACTTCGACCCTGTTGACGAACCTCGTCGTGCCCGCATCGACGGCTTCGGCGTTGAACTGCCAGATCACGAAGAGCTTGACGCGAGCGCCGATTTCCGGACCGATCGAGTCGGACAGTGATACGAGGCGGCAATGGTCGCGCTCGGCGACGTCCTCGACGTAGTGCTGCACCATCAGATTGCCGACCTGCTCCACGTTGACGGACATGCGCTTACCCTCGGGCGTGCGTGTCACGGCTCCGGCAATATGATTCTTCGAGCATGCCTGATATTCGCTGTCGGTCAGGGTGAAGACCCATTCTGCCAGGTCGATCGCCGTCAGTGGCGCCTGGATGATGGCTTCGGAGACCGACTCGGCTATAACGCGGTCCGTCATTTGCTGATCTCCATGTCGTCAGGCTGAAAGTTTCGCGACGATATCGTCGGTCGAGATGATGGCGCTCGCGTAGGACGGCATGTTGAACTGCAGCGACGCGTCCATTTCGGGGAACCCGAAGCTACCGATGGCGTCCTTCACCAGCGTCACCTCGTAGCCGAGCTCCGCCGCGAAGCGGACGGTGGACTCGATGCAGGTGTTGGCGCGCATGCCGATCACGACGACCTTGCGGATGCCGTGCTTCTTGAGCTGCAGGTCGAGGTCCGTGTTGGCGAACCCGCTCGAGAGCCAGTGCTCCTGCGCAACGACCTCGCCGGGACGCGGCTCGAAATCAGGATGGAAACTTCCGCCCCAGGTTCCATCGGCGAAAATCCGCCTTTCGGCGGCGGATTCCTGGATGGGGGGCATCGCCTTCCAGTGACTGTACGGATCGCTTTCCCGCCAGCGATGGTGCGGGGCGATGAAGACCTGCACACCGACCGCCCGGGCAGCGGCGAGGACCTGCCGCATGTGTTCGACAACCTTGTGGCCTTCGAGGGTGGAGCGGCTGATTTCGTACAGCTTGCCGCCCTCCGAAAGGAAATCATTGTAGGGATCGACGATCAGCAGCCCCGTGAGTTCGGGTTCGTAAGTCTGCTCAGGCTTCGACATGCCATTACTCCCTTGTCTCACCCCCCGCAATGAGGATTACGCACATCATCCTCAGAGTCAAGCGCGGGCCGCTCGCATTACTCCTCGGCGCGAGGGGACGGCCCGTCAGCCCGCCCCGAACACCCCGAGCGCCTCCCCGTCCGAGGCCCGGGCCCGCAGGAAGTAGTCGGCCCATGCCTCGATGCCGGGGTAGGCGCACTCCGCCACGACACGAGCGACGGCCGCCGGGATGTCGTAGCGCGTGACGCGCAGGTCGGTGCCGGGGCCGAGGAGGCACCAGTGGGCGCCCGGGCGGCCGTACGGCATGCCGACGCTGCCGGGGTTGACGACCAGACGGCCGTGGGCGAGCCGCAGGTAGGGCATGTGGGTGTGGCCGCAGACGACCGTGCCGATGTCGGGGGCGACGGAGGCGAAGACCTCCGCCCAGCGGTCCAGCGGGGAGTCGACCAGGACGATCTCCTCGTCGTCGCGCGGCGTCGCATGGCAGAAGAGGACCCGGCCGAGGCCTCGGACCGTCAGGGTGGCCGTCCCGGGGAGGGCGGCCAGGAAGTCGACCTGGTCGTCCCGGAGCGCATCCGCCGCGAACGGCCCTATCGGGTCCGGGATCCCGGTGCGCTCTCCCCTGCGGTACTCCACCAGCTCCCGGTCGGCGTTCCCCGACAGCCACAGCACCCGGTCGCCCAGGCCGCGCAGCACGTCGATCGTCTCGGCCGGTTGCGGGCCCGCCGTGATGTCGCCGGTGAGGACGATGCGGTCGGCCGCGGCCACGTCCGGCTCCGCCAGCACCGCCTCCAGCGCCGGGAGCACCCCGTGGATGTCGGAGAGCACCGCCACCCGGCCGAACCCGGTCTCGCCGCCCGTCACCTCCCCTCCCCGTCCAGCCTCTCCGCCCCGTCCAGCCCCTCCGCCAGCACCTCCGCCAGATGCCTCCCCCGCACCCCCGCCAGTTGCTCCAGCTGCGTCCGGCACGAGAAGCCGTCGGCCAGGACCACCGTGCCGGGCTCCGCCTCCCGTACCGCCGGCAGGAGCTGTTCCTCCGCGCACGTCCTCGACACCTCGAAGTGCCCCTTCTCGAAGCCGAAGTTGCCGGCCAGGCCGCAGCAGCCGCCGACGAGGCCGCCGGTGAGGCCGGCGGCCTCGCGGAGGCGGCGGTCGGGGGCGTCACCGAGGACCGCGTGCTGGTGGCAGTGGGTCTGGCCGGTGACCGGACGGTCCAGGCGGGGCGGGGTCCAGTCGGGGGCCAGGCGTTCCAGGGCCTCCGCGAAGGTGAGCACCCTCGCGGCGAGACGGGCGGCCCGGGGGTCGTCCGGGAGCAGCTCCGGCAGATCGGCACGGAGGGCGGCGGCGCAGCTGGGCTCAAGGACGACGAACGGTGGCGGGTAGGGGGCCGAGTCGTCCGGGTCCGAGTCCGAGTCCGCGTCCCGGTCCAAGTCCGAGTCCGGCTCCGCGTCCGGGTCCAAGTCCGAGTCCGGCTCCGCGTCCGTATCCCAGTCCGAGGGCAGCAGCAGGAGCGGCTCCAAGATGTCCAGTGTGCGGCGCAACACCGCGCGGGCCTGGTCCAGTTGGCCCGTCGAGAGGTATGTGAGGCCGCAGCAGGCGTGCACCCGGCGGGTCCCCCACGGGGACCAGCCGATGCCCCGCAGCTCGCCGTCCTCCGACCGCGACACCTTCCACGGCCGGGTCGGCAGTGCCACGACCCCCACGCCCGCCGCCTCCAGGACCCGGACGGCGGCATGGCCCACGGACGGCGACAGGTGCTCCGTGAACGTGTCCGCCCACAGGAACGCCAGCCGCTTCGGGAGGTCCGGCCGCCGCCCCGCCCGCGCGTCCGCCGTCCACTCCTGCACGCGCCCGCGCTCCCGCCGCCGCTCCCACCGGCTGAACGGCTCCGCCGCCAGAGGCGGGATCCGCCGTTCCGGTGCGATCCCGCCCAGCCGCTTGGCGAGCGCCGCCAGGGGTCGTAGGGAGGCGAGTGCGTTGACCAGCCGCGCCGTGCGGGTCCGGGCCACCAGGCGCAGCCACTTCGGCAGCCGGCCCATGCTGTAGTGGGCGGCCGGCCGGCGCCTGCCCGCGTAGTGGTGATGCAGGAACTCC
Organism: Streptomyces sp. NPDC001980; assembly: GCF_040296885.1. NCBI lineage: Bacteria > Bacillati > Actinomycetota > Actinomycetes > Kitasatosporales > Streptomycetaceae > Streptomyces > Streptomyces sp. NPDC001980. The sequence goes on from NZ_JBEOYD010000003.1 coordinate 210,988, forward strand.
GCCTTGTACGTCGCCATGTCCACCCCGACGGGGCAGTCCGACCGGCAGCCCTTGCAGGACAGGCAGAGGTCGAGGGCGTCGCGGACCTCCGTCGAGCGCCAGCCGTCCGTCACCAGTTCGCCCGCCAGCATCTCGTGCAGCAGCCGGGCCCGGCCGCGCGTGGAGTGCGCCTCCTCGCCCGTGGCCCGGAAGGACGGGCACATGACGGACGCCCCGGACGGCTCGGTCGTACGGCACTTGGCGACGCCCACGCAGCGGCGGACCGCAGCGGAGAAGTCGCCGCCGTCGGACGGGTAGCCGAAGGCCACGGGCACCGGCTCGCGCGGGAGGACGGCGAAGCGGAGGTTCGTGTCCAGGGGGGCGGGCCGGACCAGCATGCCCGGGTTCAGGAGGTCGTCCGGGTCCCACACCCCCTTCGCCCGCTCGAACAGCGCCACCATCTGCGCGCCGTACATCTTCGGGAGAAGCTCCGCCCGCGCCTGGCCGTCCCCGTGCTCCCCGGACAGGGAGCCGCCGTGCGCCACCACCACGTCCGCCAGTTCCTCCGAGAAACGGCGGAAGCGGGCCACACCCGCCTCGCTCAGCAGGTCGAAGTCGATACGGACGTGGATGCAGCCGTCGCCGAAGTGGCCGTACGGCGTGCCGCGCAGGTGGTGGGCCGTCAGCAGGGCACGGAAGTCACGCAGGTACGCGCCCAGACGGGCCGGCGGTACCGCGCAGTCCTCCCAGCCCGGCCAGGCCTCGCTGCCGTCCGGCATCCGGGTCGCCGTACCGGAGGCGTCCTCGCGGACCCGCCACAGCGCGCGTTGCCCGGCCTCATCGGTGACGACCAGGGCGTCCAGGACGTCCGCCGCCCGGACGATCGTCTCCGCACGCGCGCGTGCCTCCGCCGCCGTCTCCCCGCCCGTCTCGACGAACAGCCAGGCGCCGCCCCGCGGCAGTCCGGCCGGGGACGGCACCAGGTCGGCGGCCATTCCCTCCACGGTGAGCGGGCCGTGCGGCAGCAGCCCGGCCGCCGCCTCCGCCGCCGCGCTCTCGTCGCCGTATCCGAGCACCGCCAGCGCACGCGCGCGTGGCGCCGCCACGAGCCGTACGGTCGCCTCCGTGAGGATCCCCAGCGTGCCCTCGCTGCCGCAGAAGGAGCGGGCGACGTCCGCGCCCTTCTCGGGGAGGAGGGCGTCCAGGGCGTAGCCGGAGATACGGCGGGGGAGGTCGGGGAACCCCGTACGCAGCGGCGCCAACTCCCCCTCGACCAGCGCCCGCAGGCCCTCCGGCGCCCCGGCCCAGTCCCGCCCCGGCCGCAGCCGCCGCCCCCGCGCGGTGAGCACGTCCAGCTCCAGGACGCTGTCCGCCGTCGTCCCCCAGGCCACGCTGTGCGAGCCGCAGGAGTTGTTGCCGATCATCCCGCCGAGCGTGCAACGGCCGTGCGTGGAGGGGTCCGGGCCGAAGCGCAGGCCGTGCGGGGCGGCGGCCTCCTGGAGCCGGTCGAGGACCAGACCCGGCTGGACGACGGCCGTACGGGTGGCCGGGTCGAGGCGGACCAGGCGGTTCATGTGACGGGTGAAGTCGAGGACCACGCCCGTGCCCGTCGCCTGGCCCGCGATCGACGTACCGCCGCCCCGGGCCACCACCGGCACGCCACGGGCCCGGCACAGCTCCAGTACGGCCGCCACGTCGTCCGCGTCCCGAGGGGCCACCACCCCGGCCGGAACCCGCCGGTAGTTGGACGCGTCCATGGTGACCAGCGCCCGGGACGTGACATCGAAGCCGACCTCACCCCGGACGGCACTGCGCAGTTCCGCCTCGAGTTCCGAGAACTCCGAGAATTCCGACATGCGTCCACTCAACCAGCCCGCCCGGCGATACGACCCGCTCGGGCGCATGCCGGCCCGGCGTCCCGCCCTGCTCGGGCGCACCGGCACGCGTCTCACCCGACGGACGAGGTTTCGCCCAGGTTTCCCCCACCGGCTAACCTCACCCCGTGGCTGACATCCAGATCCCCGCTGACATCAAGCCCGCCGACGGACGCTTCGGCGCTGGCCCCTCCAAGGTGCGGACGGAAGCGCTGGACGCGCTGGCCGCCACCGGTACCTCCCTGATGGGCACCTCCCACCGCCAGGCCCCGGTCAAGAACCTGGTCGGCCGGGTCCGCGAGGGCATCAGCGCCCTGTTCTCCCTCCCGGACGGCTACGAGGTCGTCCTCGGCAACGGCGGCTCGACCGCGTTCTGGGACGTCGCCACCCACGGCCTGATCGACGCCAGGTCGCAGCACCTGAACTTCGGCGAGTTCTCGTCCAAGTTCGCCAAGGCCGCCAAGCTCGCCCCCTGGCTGGCCGAGCCCACCGTCATCGCCTCCGACCCGGGCACCCACCCGGCGCCGCGGGCCGAGGCCGGCGTCGACGTGTACGCCTTCACCCACAACGAGACCTCGACCGGCGTCGCCATGCCCATCAGGCGAGTCGCGGGCGCCGACGAGGGCGCGCTGGTCCTCGTGGACGCCACGTCCGGCGCCGGCGGCCTCCCGGTCGACGTCACGGAGACCGACGTCTACTACTTCGCCCCGCAGAAGTCCTTCGCCTCCGACGGCGGCCTGTGGATCGGCGTCTTCTCCCCGGCCGCGATCGAGCGCGCCGAGCGCATCCACGCGTCCGGCCGCCACGTCCCGGAGTTCTTCAGCCTCCCCACCGCGATCGACAACTCCCGCAAGAACCAGACGTACAACACCCCCGCCCTGGCCACCCTCTTCCTGCTCGACCAGCAGCTGGAGTGGCTCAACGGCCAGGGCGGTCTCGCCTGGTCGACGGCGCGCACGAAGGACTCCTCGACCCGCCTGTACACCTGGGCCGAGGAGTCCAAGTACGCCACCCCGTTCGTCGCCGACCCGGGCCAGCGCTCGCAGGTCATCGGCACGATCGACTTCGCCGACGAGATCGACGCGGCCGCCGTCGCCAAGGTGCTGCGCGCCAACGGCATCGTGGACACCGAGCCCTACCGCAAGCTCGGCCGCAACCAGCTGCGCATCGCGATGTTCCCGGCGATCGACCCGGCGGACGTCGAGGCGCTGACGAAGTGCGTCGACTACGTGATCGAGAAGCTCTGACCGCCTGCGGTCCACGACGAGGGGCGCCCGGTGCGGATACACCGGGCGCCCCTCGGGCTTTCACCCTCCGTCGACGAGCTTCTGGTACGCCTTGGCGTCGAGCAGCCCGTTGGACGACGCCCCGCCTTTGGTCTTGATCCTGAAGAGCCACATCGCGTAGGGCTCGGAGTTGACCTCCTCGGGGCTGTCGACGACCTCGTCGTTGACCGCGACGATCTCGCCGTCGAACGGACTGAAGATCTCGGACACCGCCTTGACCGACTCCACCGTGCCGACGGGGTCACCCGCCTGGATCTTCCTGCCGACTTCGGGCAGCTCGAAGAAGACGATGTCGCCGAGGTTCTTCTGGGCGTGATAGGTGATGCCGACGGACAAGCTGCCGTCGGCCTCGGTGCGGATCCACTCGTGGTCGTCGGTGTAGCGGAGGTCGGCGGGCACGTTGGACATGTCAGCTCCATCAGCCGTCGTGGTGCGGTGTCCGGCCGCCCCTGTCGACGACCGGCGGGAACAGCCTGCTGCACCGACACCCGTACCCGTGCATTTCGGGCATCACGGTCCGCCACCCGGGTGACGCCACCGCATCACGCCGCCGTGCACGTCACCTGCTGCCAGCCACTGCCAGCGGGCCGGCAGCAGCGCCCGGCGTCAGGGGCCGACCGTGGCGGTGACGGCGCCGATCGCGCCGGTGCTGCTGAGGGTGACCGAGACCGTGACGGGCCGGATCGGGTTGGGCGGGACGACCGGGTTGGGCGGCACGACCGGGGAGATCAGCTGGAGGACGGGCCTGACCTTGAGCGTCGTGGTCGCCGCCGCCGAGAAGGGCAGGTCGTCCCGGTGCGCGCCGACGAGGTCGTACGTCCCGCCGCTCGGGTCGCCGGTGCCGGAGGCGTCGTCCAGGCTGCTGATGATCTGGGCGGTGCCGCCGCCGGCGGTGTTCGGGAGGGTGATGACGGAGACGTCGAGGGTGCCCGTGACGGCGATGTTCTCGCTCGGGCCCTTGAAGGTGCCCTTGATCGGCAGGCTGACCGAGCGGAGCTGCGGCAGGGCCGCGGCCCGGGCCGTCCGGACGGGCCCCGCCGCGGCGGGGACGGCGGTGGCGGGGACGGCGGTGGCGGGGACGGTCAGGGCCAGGGCGGCCGTGAGCAGGCAGACGTGCCCGGCCAGGCGCAGGGCGTTACGGCGCATGGGTGCTCCCGTTCCGTGCGGCGGGACCCGGTGCCGCCTCGTTGCCGCCCCGTCCCGCGGGACCGTTCCCAGCCTGCACGGCCCTGTGCGGGGCCGCCCGGCCGGTGGGCCGGAAGAGTGACGTCCGGCGGGACGGCCGTGCGCCGGGCCGGGGTCAGTGCCGGCGGGCGGACGGGCGCCGCAGCCGCCGCAGCCCGAAGAAGGCGAGCACGGCGACCCCGACAGCGACGGCACCGACCTTCGCCCCGGCGCTCGGGGAGCTCCCGCCGTCGCTCCCGGCGGCCGAACTGCCGCCGGCCGACGGTGACGCCTTGCCGGACCCGCCCGGCACGTCCTGCGCCTGCACCGGGCTGTCGGCGCCCTCACTCCCGTACATCAGCTTGGTGCCGTCGGCGGAGTAGGTGACCGATTCGCCCTGCTTCTGGAGCGGCACGTCGAGCCGCCCCTCGCGCTTGATCTTCCCGCCGTTCCAGTCGTAGTAAATGCCGCCGAGGTAGCCGCGTACGGCGAGTTGCGTGCCGTCGGGCGAGAAGGCGGCGTCGGTGGCCCAGAGGTCGACGGCGGCGACGGGCTTGAAGATGTTCGTACCCGTCGGGGAGAGGGTCGCCGGGCCCTCGTACAGATGCCCGCCGTCCTCCTTCTTGTCGATGATGTACACCCGCCCGGTCTTGGGGTGCACGATCAGCGACTCGGCGTTCCGGGCGCCGTTGGAGTACTTGACGACGTACTGCGTGGCCCGGACGGTCTGGTCGACGAGCTTCTTCGGCTCGGGCAGCCGGTAGATCCAGACGTACGGCCAGCTGCCGTCGAGGTTGTCGCCGATGTCGCCGACGTAGATCTGGTTGTCGGGGCCGATGGAGATGGCCTCGACGTCACGGGGCGTGCCGACTCCGCTGAGCGTGATCCTCGCGACGGTCTTCCCGGTCGCGCTGTCGACGGCGTAGATGTACGGGCCGTCGCCGCTGTCGTTGTGCGTCCAGTAGATGCCGGGGTGCAGGTGGGAGGCGGCGAGACCGCTGGACTCGGCGATCCGCGGGTCCTTGATCGTGAATCCCTTGTCACCGGCGCCGCCACCGGTGCCGTCGGCGGCGGAGGCGGGTGCGGCGGCGAGGGCACCCGTGAGCAGGACACCGGCGAGGAGGGCGAGCGATCGTGGACGCATGGGCCCAAGCCTGCCATCCCGCGCTGTGTTCGAACGCGGCGGACGTGTCGGTCCTCACACCCCGCCGCTCCCGCTGATCGTCCATCATGAGCGGATGCTCAGGTTCATGCCCGTCGGGGACTCGATGACGATCGGCAGCACGGGCGAGCACACGTGGCGGTACCGCATGTGGCAGCACCTGTGCGCGACGTACGGCGGCCCGTTCACACTGGTCGGCCCCCGCGAGACGCTGTACGACAAGCTGGCCGAGGCGCCGACCTCGTACGCCTACACCGACCCCGACTTCCCCCGCGCCCACCTGGCCGGCTGGGGCGAGGGCTGGCTGCACATGGCGCCGCTGATCGGGGAGGCGGTGCGCTCCTGCCGCGCCGACGTCCTCCTCGTCTCCCTCGGCCTGATCGACCTGGGCTTCTACACGAACGCGGAGCAGACGGCGGCGAACGCGCGGACCTTCGTCGCGGCGGCGCGGGAGGCCAACGCGCGCATCCACATGGTGCTGCTGCCGGTGATCCCGAACGTCCGCGCGACGACGGACGAGCCGTTCGCGGAACAGGTGACCCTCTTCAACGAACTCCTGGCCAAGACCGCGGCCGACCTGGACGAGCCCCGCTCCCCGGTCCTCATGGCCTCGCCGCCGGAGTCCTACGACATCCACACGGACACCTACGACGGCACCCACCCGAACGCGAACGGCGAGCACCGGATCGCGGGGGCGTTCGCGGAGGCGATGTGGCGGGGCTGGGACCTGGGCGACGAGTACGCGGCCGGAGCCAGTTGACCGACTTCGGCCGCTTCCCGGTCACCGTGCGTATCGTTGAAACGCGCGGCTGCACTCGTGCGGAGAGCAGCCGGGGAGGAGCGCCAGGATGACCGCCCTCGAAGACAGGATCGCGATGGCCGAGAGCGACGACGAGATCACGCTCGACGAGCTGTTCGAGCGGATCGAGAAGATGCCCGCCCCCGAGGGATACAAGGTCGAGATCGTCGAGGGGACCGTCTTCATGTCGCCGCAGTGGGACACCCACTGGGAGATCATCGCGGACATCGTCGAGCAGTTGCGGACCAAGTACCCCCGGAAGCGGATCAAGTCCGACGTCCGTGTCGACTACCCGGGGCACCTCAACGGGTTCGCGTCGGACGTGACGCTGATGGCCGAGAGCGCCGCCAAGACGAAGAAAGGGCTCTGGCGTTACCAGGACGTCGAGTTCGTCGCCGAGGTCATCTCCAGGGGCACCGCGGCCAACGACTACGGCCTCAAGAAGGCCGCGTACGCGGTGGCCGAGGTCGCCCTCTACCTGATCGCCGACCCCTACCAGCGCCGCTGCCACGTCTACACCAACCCCAAGGGCGACACCTACGCGACCGAGACGAAGGTCGACTTCGGCACCGACGTCGACCTGACCGGCACGGTGGTGGACCTCGTCCTCAAGACCGACGAGTTTCCCACCGAGTGAGGCGCCCAGGCCTTGCTTAGAGCGCACTCCACGCCGTTGGCTTGGTGACCATGAAGTACACGCAGCTCGGACGTACCGGACTCAAGGTCAGCCGACTCGTCCTCGGCACCATGAACTTCGGCCCGCAGACCGACGAGGCCGACAGTCACGCGATCATGGACGCGGCCCTCGACGCCGGCATCAACTTCTTCGACACCGCCAACGTGTACGGGTGGGGTGAGAACAAGGGGCGGACCGAGGAGATCATCGGCAACTGGTTCGCCAAGAGCCCCGTCCACCGCGACAAGGTCGTGCTCGCCACCAAGGTGTACGGCAACATGGCCGCCGACGGGGATGCCTGGCCCAACCACGACAAGCTCTCCGCGCTGAACATCCGGCGCGCGGTCGACGCCAGCCTCAAGCGGCTGCAGACCGACTACATCGACGTCTACCAGTTCCACCACGTCGACCGCCGGACCCCCTTCGAGGAGATCTGGCAGGCGATCGACACCCTCGTCACGCAGGGGAAGATCCTCTACGTCGGCTCCTCCAACTTCCCCGGCTACAAGATCGCCCAGGCCAACGAGATCGCCGCCCGGCGCGGCGGGACCATCGGGCTGGTCAGCGAGCAGTGCCTCTACAACCTCGCCGAGCGCCGCGCCGAGATGGAGGTCATCCCGGCCGCGCAGGAGTACGGCCTCGGGGTCATCCCCTGGTCGCCGCTGCAGGGCGGGCTGCTCGGCGGTGTGCTCAAGAAGGAGGTCGAGGGCGGGCGCCGTGCCAGTGGCCGGGCCGCCGACTCCCTCGCCAACACCACCATCCGCGCCCAGATCCAGGCCTACGAGGACCTGCTGGACAAGCACGGTGTGGAGCCGGGCGAGGCCGCCCTGGCCTGGCTGCTCACCCGCCCCGGCGTCACCGGCCCGATCGTCGGCCCGCGCACCGGCGAACAGCTCGACTCGGCACTGAGGGCCGTGGAGCTCGAACTGAGCGAGGAGCTGCTGGCCGGGCTGGACGAGATCTTCCCGGGCCCGGGGCCGTCCCCGGAGGCCTTCGCCTGGTAAGCGCCCCGCAAGGGGCGCGGGGAACTGCGCGACCAGCCACCGACTGCCCGCGGCCGGCAACGGTGGCCGCAGTTCCCCAGCCGGCCCTCACCTCATGGCAGAGGCCACGGCCACCACAACGAACAACAACACAAGCGCACCGGCCATGATCCGGTTCCTGGTCTTCGGGTCCACGGCACCGAGCCTAACCGCCCGCCCCGAGCCCCCAGCGGCCGACCACCTCGTACCGCGGCTGCTCCCCCGGCACCCCCGACGTCGGCAGGTTGCTGCGCACCAGCGCCAGCTCCCCCACCGTCCAGGTCCGGCTCGTGAACTCCGCCAGCAGCGTGACGTACGGCCGTACCTGCACCGCGTCCCGGCTGCGGGCCACCGTCAGGTGGGCCTTGTAGCGGCGGTGCTCCCCCATCGGCAGGCCCGCCTTCCGGGCCGCCGCCTCCGCGCGGTCGGCCAGCAGGCGGAGGGTGCCCAGGTCGCCGTCGGCCCCTGCCCACAGGGCCCTGCCGTGTCCGAACTGCCCGCCGCCCGCGATGGCCAGCGCGAAGGGCGGGGTGCGGTGGGCTGCGCGGGCGAGGCGGTCCGAGAGGTCCGGTACGACGTCGTCGTCGACCTCGCCGTAGAACGCGAGGGTGTAGTGCCAGCCGGTGCGGCCGGTCCAGCGCAGCGCCGCGGCGCCGGGCAGCTTCTTCAACTCGGCCACGCGCTCGGCGAGTTCGACGGCCACGTCCTCCGGGGGCAGCACGGCGGCGAAGAGTCTCATGCGGACCACCCTGCCATCATGGGGCGATGCAGATCGCCATCAGAGAAGCCGGACCCGACGACATACCCGTGATCCTCGGCATGCTCGACAGCTGCGTGGAATGGCTGGTGGGGCTGGGGCGCACCGAGCAGTGGGGGACCACCCCGCTGTCGGCGAACGAGAAGACCGTGGAGTCGGTCGCCCGGTACATGGACGAGGGTGTGACGTACCTCGCCGCGGCGGACGGGGTGCCGGCCGCCACGCTCACCCTCACCGACGCCCCCGGCGCCTACCTGGCCCATCTGCCGCCGCCCGGTGAACCCGAGCGGTACATCCACTGGCTCGCCTCCGACCGCCGTTTCAAGGGCCACGGCATCGGCAGCGCCCTGCTGGCGCACGCGGCCGAGGAGACCCGGCGGGCCGGGGTCGCGCTGCTGCGGGTGGACTGCTACGCGGGCGCCGACGGAAAGCTCGTCCGCTACTACGAGAGCAACGGCTTCACCCGCACCGACACCTACACGGCGATGCGCGACTGGCCGGGACAGGTACTGGCCCGGAGGCTGTAGTCCGCCTCCGGGCCGGTACCCGCGTCCGTACGTGTCCGGGGCCGCCGGTTCTCAGGCCGCCGGTGCGAGCTGTTCCTGCTGTTCTCTCGGGACGAAGCGGACCCGGGGGTGGCCGGCGTGCCAGCCGACCGACAGGCGGAGGTTGCCGACCCGGGCCAGGACGAGGCCGATGACGATCGCCGCGGCCGCGGCGATCGCACCGCCGACGGCGAGGCCCGCCCGGACGCCGTAGGTGTCCGTGATCCAGCCGGCGATGGGCGCGCCGATGGGTGAGCCGCCCATGAACACCATCATGTAGAGGGCCATCACCCGGCCCCGCATGGCCGGGTCGGTGCCCATCTGGACGGTGGTGTTGGCGGTGACGTTGACCGTCATGCCGAACATGCCGATCGGGACCATGAGCAGGGAGAACAGCCAGAGCGAGGGGGCGGTCGCGGCCACCAGCTCCAGACCGCCGAAGGCCACCGCAGCCGCGAGCATCACGCGCATCTTGGCCGTGCCGCGTCTGGCCGCGAGCAGGGCGCCGGCCAGGGAGCCGGCCGCCATCAGGGTGTTGAAGAGGCTGTAGGAGCCGGCGCCCGCGTGGAAGACGTCGTCCGCGAAGGCGGAGAGGTAGACGGGGAAGTTGAAGCCGAAGGTGCCGATGAACCCGATCAGGATGATGGTCCAGGTCAGGTCCGGGCGTCCGGCGACATAGCGCAGGCCCTCTCGGAGCTGGCCCTTCCCCTTGGGTGTGCGCTGGACGGCGTGCAGGTCACGCGCGCGCATGAGCAGCAGTCCGACGAGGGGGGCGACGAAGGACAGGCCGTTGAAGAGGAACGCCCAGCCGGTGCCCACGCCGGTGATCATGAGGCCGGCGACGGCCGGGCCGACCAGGCGGGCGGACTGGAAGTTCGCGGAGTTCAGGCTGACCGCGTTCTGCAGCTGGTCCGGGCCGACCATCTCGGAGACGAAGGACTGGCGGGCCGGGTTGTCGACGACCGTGGCCAGGCCGACGACGAAGGCGGCGAGGTAGACGTGCCAGACCTGGACATGGCCGGAGAGGGTCAGCAGCGCCAGCGCGATGCCGGTGAGGGCCATGGAGGTCTGGGTGACGAGGAGGGCCCGCCGCTTGTTGAGGCGGTCGACCAGGACCCCGCCGTAGAGGCCGAAGAGGAGCATCGGCAGGAACTGCAGGGCGGTGGTGACGCCGACGGCGGTCGCGGAGCCGGTGAGGCTGAGGACCAGCCAGTCCTGCGCGATGCGCTGCATCCAGGTGCCTATGTTCGAGACGACCTGGCCGGCGAAGAACAGCCGGTAGTTCCTGACCTTCAGCGAGCTGAACATCGAGGACTTACGGGCTGCGGGGGTAGTAGGGGCGGTCGGTGCGGGGGCGGAAGGTGTTCCGGGTCCCGTACTCAAACGGATTCGCCTCCTCCTTCTATCGGCTGTTACAGGTGTGCGAGCTTCTCCAGCACGGGGGCGGCGGCGCGGAGTTTCGCCCACTCGTCCTCGTCGAGGCCGTCGACCAGGCCGGCCAGGAACGCGTTGCGCTTGCGACGGCTCTCCTCGAGCATCGCCTCGGCCTGTTCGGTCTTGGTGACGACTTTCTGGCGCCGGTCCTCGGGGTGCGGCTCCAGTCGGACCAGTCCCTTGGCCTCCAGCAGCGCGACGATGCGGGTCATCGAGGGCGGCTGCACGTGCTCCTTGCGGGCCAGCTCACCGGGGGTGGCCTGGCCGCAGTTGGAGAGGGTGCCCAGCACCGACATCTCGGTGGGGCTCAGTGACTCGTCGACCCGCTGGTGCTTGAGCCGTCGCGAGAGTCGCATCACGGCGGAGCGGAGGGAGTTCACGGCGGCCGCGTCGTCGCCATGGGTAAGGTCCGGCATGTTCTTTAGAGTAACTCATTACCCTACCTAAAGACCACCCGGACACGCCGATATGCCCGTGACCTCGGCCACTGAATCCGGGGGCCTGGGGGCATCCCCCAGAAAACATCGCGTCACCCGTACGGGTGAGCCGGATCCGGAAAGTGACGCATCGGGCGCGCGGATGTGGCGCCCTCGTATCCATGGGGACCAGTGTGTTCAGCCTGCGGATAGACAAGGAGCTGCTCGACCGGCTCCGGTGTCATGCGGCGAAAAGGGGAATGAGCGTCCAGGACTACGTGGTCCGGACGCTCATTCGGGACGATTTCGACGAGCGGTTCTCGGCCGCCGTCGAGGAGACGGAGCGGTTCTACGGCGACCAGATGAAGGTCACCTGACCCCGGGAGGTCACGTGAGGCCGAGGGCCGGCATCAGGTAGTAGAAGGCGAACACCGCCGAGACCACGTACATCGCGACCGGGATCTCCCTGGCCCGGCCGGCGGCCAGGCGCAGCACCACGAAGGTGATGAAGCCCATGCCGATGCCGTTCGTGATCGAGTAGGTGAACGGCATCATCACCATGGTCACGAAGGCCGGGATCGCGAGCGTGTGGTCGGCCCAGTCGATCTCCTTGATCGACCCGGCCAGGATCAGGAAGCCGACCGCGAACAGCGCCGGGGTGGCCGCCTGGGACGGGACCATCGTGGCGACGGGGGTGAGGAACAGCGCCACGGCGAACAGTCCGCCGGTGACGACGTTGGCGAAGCCGGTGCGGGCGCCCTCGCCGACGCCCGCCGTCGACTCGACGAAGCAGGTGGTGGCGGAGGAGGAGCTGGCACCGCCGACCGCGACCGCGACACCGTCGATGAAGAGGACCTTGTTGATGCCCGGCATGTAGCCCTGGGCGTCGGTCAGCTTGGCCTCGTCGCTGACGCCCATGATCGTGCCCATGGCGTCGAAGAAGCAGGACAGCAGGACCGTGAAGACGAAGAGGATGCCGGTCAGCACGCCGACCTTGCCGAAGCCGCCGAAGAGGCTGACCTTGCCGAGCAGACCGAAGTCCGGGGTGGCGGCCGGGTTGCCGGGCCACGTCGGGACGGTCAGGCCCCAGCTCGTCACATGGGCGACGGCATTGATGATCAGCGCGAGCACGGTCATCGCGACGATCGAGATCAGGATCGCGCCGGAGACCTTGCGGACGATCAGCGCGAGGGTGAGCAGCACGCCGAGCACGAAGACGAGCACCGGCCAGCCGTTGAGGTGACCGTCGGCGCCGAGCTGGAGCGGGACGGTGGTCTGGGCGACGTCCGGGATACGGGTGACGAAGCCGGAGTCCACCAGACCGATCAGCATGATGAACAGGCCGATACCGATCGAGATCGCCTTGCGCAGGCTGTAGGGGACGGCGTTCATCACGCGCTCGCGCAGACCGCTGGCGACCAGCAGCATCACGACGATGCCGGCGAGCACCACCATGCCCATGGCGTCCGGCCAGGACATCCGGGGCGCCAGCTGGAGCGCGACGACGGAGTTCACGCCGAGGCCGGCGGCGAGCGCGATCGGGACGTTGCCGATGACGCCCATCAGCAGCGTCGTGAAGGCCGCCGTGATGACGGTGGCGGTGACCAGCTGACCGTGGTCGAGCTGGTGGCCGTACATGTCCTTCGCGCTGCCGAGGATGATCGGGTTCAGCACGATGATGTACGCCATCGCGAAGAACGTGGCGAAACCGCCGCGCACCTCGCGGGCCAGGGTGCTGCCCCGCTCGGAGATCTTGAAGTAACGATCCAGCGCGCCGTACGCGGGGGTCGCACCCGGCTGTTCGGGGGCGGGGGCCTGGGTGGAAGCCGGGGTTGACATTGGAGGTTCCTACGATCAGAAGTGGTCAAACACAAACGGTTTCAGTATGAACATATGACGTCCAGAGCGCTATCTCCGCGCGTAGACCGAGTGGGTGCGTAAGCTAAGCGCCATGGCGAAGTGGACCCCCCAGCACGAGGCACCGGAGCCCCTTGAGGGCCCTGTCGTCCCGACGATCACCGGCGGCACGATCATCTGGTTCGTCCTCTTCCTGGCCCAGCTCCCCTTCTACGGCTGGTACTCCGACCACGGCCACACCTGGTGGATCTGGACCTGCCTGGCCGGCGGCGGCCTCGGCCTGATCGGCGTGTACTACGTGAAACGCCGGGACGCGGCGATCAAGCGAGCAGAGGCGCCGCGCGCGGTGACCGAGTAGACGCGCCCCCGCGAGGCCGACCAGACCGCCCTCCCCGAGTCGGGCGGGTGGGTGGGCAAGGAGTCTCGGCGTCTACAACCTGCGCACGAGTTCGGTCCTCCCCTGGTCGGATCTTCCGGGCACTCGGCAGGTGAACGCGCAAATCCGCACGTACCGTCGAATGCATGCAGCACATCGACGCGGGCGCCGAGCTCGACCCTGTGCATCCCGTACCGCTGCCGGCGCCCGTGCGGGCGACCGGCCTGACAACCACCGAGGTCGCGGAGCGGATCGCGCGCGGCCAGGTGAACGACGTACCGGTGCGCAGCAGCCGCTCGTTCGGCGAGATCGTGCGCGCGAACGTCTTCACCCGGTTCAACGCGATCATCGGCGTGCTGTGGCTGGTCATGCTGGCCGTGGCACCGATCCAGGACAGCCTGTTCGGTTTCGTGATCCTCGCCAACACGGGCATCGGCATCGTGCAGGAGTGGCGGGCGAAGAAGACCCTGGACTCGCTCGCGGTGATAGGCGAGGCGCGGCCGACCGTGCGCCGGGACGGGGCCGCCGTCGAAGTGAGCACGAGTGAGATCGTGCTCGGTGACCTGATGGAGATCGGCCCCGGCGACAAGATCGTCGTGGACGGGGTGTGTGCCGAGGCCGACGGCCTGGAGATCGACGAGTCGCTGCTCACCGGTGAGGCCGACCCGGTCGTCAAACGCCCCGGCGACCAGGTGATGTCGGGCTCCTTCGTGGTGGCCGGCGGCGGCGCCTTCGCGGCGACGAAGGTCGGCCGGGAGGCGTACGCGGCCCAGCTCGCCGAAGAGGCGTCCAGGTTCACGCTCGTCCACTCCGAGCTGCGCACCGGTATCTCGACCATCCTCAAGTACGTGACCTGGATGATGGTCCCGGCCGCGATCGGCCTGGTCGCCACCCAGCTGGTCGTGAAGAACAACGGTCTCAAGGACGCCGTCGCCCGCACGGTCGGCGGCATCGTCCCGATGGTCCCCGAGGGCCTGGTCCTGCTCACCTCGGTCGCCTTCGCGATCGGCGTGATCCGGCTGGGCCGCCAGCAGTGCCTGGTCCAGGAACTCCCCGCGATCGAGGGTCTCGCCCGGATCGACACCGTCTGCCTCGACAAGACCGGCACCCTCACCGAGGGCGGCATGGACGTCACCGAGCTGCGGGCGCTGGACGGGGCCGACGAGACGTACGTACGCAAGGTGCTGGGCTCGCTCGGCGAGTCCGACCCGCGCCCCAACGCCTCCCTCCAGGCGATCATCGCCGCCTACCCGGACAGCGAGGACTGGCGGTGCGTGGAGTCGCTGCCCTTCTCCTCCGCCCGCAAGTACAGCGGGGCCACCTTCAGCGAGGGCGACGGGGAGCTGAGCACCTGGCTGCTGGGGGCGCCGGACGTGCTCCTCGGCGCCGACGACCCGGCGCTGGCCGAAACCGTACGCCTCAACGAGCAGGGGCTGCGGGTGCTGCTGCTCGCCCGCGCCGCCCGGGACCTCGACGACCCGAAGGTGGCACAGGGGGCCGGCGCCACCGCGCTGGTGGTCCTGGAGCAGCGGCTCCGCCCGGACGCCGCCGACACCCTCCGCTACTTCGCCGACCAGGACGTCCGCGCCAAGGTCATCTCCGGCGACAACGCGGTGTCGGTGGGGGCGGTGGCGGCCAAGCTCGGCCTCAGCGGTACGACGGTGGACGCGCGCCGGCTGCCGGCCGAGCGGGACGGGATGGCCGAGGCCCTCGACGCGGGCACCGTCTTCGGACGGGTCACCCCGCAGCAGAAGCGGGACATGGTGGGGGCGTTGCAGTCGCGCGGGCACACGGTCGCGATGACCGGCGACGGCGTGAACGACGTACTGGCCCTCAAGGACGCCGACATCGGGGTCTCGATGGGCTCGGGCTCGGAGGCGACCCGGGCGGTCGCCCAGATCGTGCTGCTCAACAACAGCTTCGCCACGCTGCCCTCGGTGGTGGCCGAGGGGCGGCGGGTGATCGGCAACATCACCCGGGTCGCGACGCTGTTCCTGGTCAAGACGGTGTACTCGGTGCTGCTCGCGGTGCTCGTGGTCTGCTGGCAGGTCGAGTACCCCTTCCTGCCGAGGCACCTGACCCTGCTCTCCACCCTGACCATCGGCATCCCGGCCTTCTTCCTGGCCCTGGCACCGAACAAGGAACGGGCGCAGCCGCACTTCGTCCGCCGGGTGATGCGCTACTCGATCCCGGGGGGCGTGGTGGCCGGCGTCGCGACCTTCGTGACGTATCTGATCGCCCGCCACTACTACACGGGGCCGGGGTCCCTGGACGCCGAGACCAGTGCCGCGACCCTGACCCTGTTCCTGATCTCGATGTGGGTGCTGGCGATCATCGCCCGGCCGTACACCTGGTGGCGCGTCGCCCTGGTGGCCGCGATGGGCGTGGCCTTCGTGTTCGTACTCGCCGTGCCCGCGCTGCAGAGCTTCTTCGCGTTGAAGCTGGTGGGGGTGGCGATGCCGTGGACTGCCGTCGGCGTGGCCGTGGTGGCGTCGGCGGTGCTGGAGCTTCTCTGGAAGTGGGTGGAGCGGAAGTACCCGGTGTGATGCGGTGGTGGGGAACCGCGCGGGCCCGGTGGAAGTTGATCGCGCCCGCGCGGCGGAGCCGCACATCACATACAGCCCCGCGCCCCTTACGGGGCGCTGTCCCCTACGGGGTTACTGCACGTCGACGTAGTCGCCCGTGGCGCTGACCGCCGGGCTGGTCGAGGTGCCGGCGAAGGAGTAGCGGAAGTAGCCGTCGACCGACGCCGTGGTCGTCGTCTTCAGGGCGCCCGTGGAGGAGGCCTTGATGGTCTTCAGGGTGGTGTAGGTGGTGGAGCTCTTCTTGCGGAACTGGAGCTTGACCGACTGGCTGCCGTAGGCGCCGTACTTGTGGGTGTCCCAGTTGGCGCGGGTCAGGGAGCCGGTGACCGTGACGGTCTTGCCCTTCTTGACCGGCTCGGGAGTGGCGTTGACCGTCAGCTTGGTGGCGCGCAGGACCTTGGTGGTGCCCAGGCCGCCCTTCCAGTTCATGTTGCCGTCCTTGTCGGCGGCGAGGGCGCCGACGTTCCAGGAGCCGGCCTCGGAGTTGTCCAGGTCCCAGTCCCCGTTGACCGTGAAGAGGAGCGTGGCCTTGCAGTTGAGAACCGTGGTGGAGGCGGCGGTGCAGGTGCCCGGCTCGTCGGAGATGAAGACATCGCTCGGCGACGTGATCGAGGTACCGCGGTAGATGACCGGACCGGTCTGGAAGCTGCTGGCGCTCAGGCTCGCCGCGTGGGTCACGGTGTACGTGACCGAGAAGGACGCCTTGGTCGTGCCGACGACCATGCTGCTGCCCTTGTTGATCTTCATGTTGGAGAAGGTGACGTCCGGCGTGCTGCCCGCGGCGTGTGCGGCCGGGGCGACGAACGCGGAGAGGGCCAGGGCGCCGGAGACGGCGGCCACAGTGGCACGAATGCGCATGAATTCCCCAGTGGGAACAGTGGGCGCGATGCCCAAGTGATCTAGGGAGTCTGTTGACTCGGCTGATCAGATCCACGAGGGGCGAGTGAGGTTGTACGAGTGAGACGTAATCCGGTCAGATTTTGTTTCCTTTGCGACCGGATTACGTCTCCTTGGGGTTACTCCCGGTGCCGCTACTTCACGCCGACGTAGTCACCCGTCGCGTTGACCGCCGGGGTCGTCGCGGTGCCGACGAAGGAGAAGCGGTAGTAGCCGTCCACCGTCGCCTTCGTGGTCGTCTTCAGCGTGCCGGTCGAGGACGTCTTGATGCCCTTGACGTTGGTGTACGTGGTGCTGCCCTTCTTGCGGAACTGCAGCCGCACCGACTGGCCGGTGTAGCCGTGGTACTTGCCGTCCTCCCAGTTGGCGCGGGACAGCTTGCCGGTGACCGTGATGGTCTGGCCCTTCTTCACCGGCTCCGGCGCGGCGTTGACCGTCAGCTTGGACAGGCGCTGGACCTGGGTGCTGCCGAGGGCGCCCTGGTCGGCGTACCCGATCTTGGTGATGTCGAAGTCGTCGCTGGCCGGGTCCTGGCCGTTGTACGCGATGGCCAGGGCACCGGCGTGCCAGAGGCCGGCGTCGGAGTTGAACAGCTCGCCCTCACCGGGGTAGATGTCGATGTTCCCCTTGCAGCTGGCGGTGGTCGCCGAGGTGACCGTGCACTTCGCCGGGTCGTCGCCGATCAGGAAGTTGGCCGAGTTGTCGTAGGAGCCCTTGTAGATGTAGGCGCCCGAGAAGAAGTCCGCGGCGGTGATGTCGACATCGGCGCCGTGGGTCAGCGTGTAGGTGACCGACGTGGCGACGTGCGCGGTCGTACCGACCGTGACCGCCTTGGCGATCTTGACGTTGGAGAAGGTGACGTCCATGGCGTACGGAGCGTCGTCGTCCGCGGTGGTGGCGCTGAACGCGGTCTTGCCGGACGCCGAGTGAGCGGCCGCGAAGAGCTTCGCCGCGTCGGTACCGAAGGACGAGCCGCCGGCGGCGTGCGCGGCCGGCATCGCGAAAGCGGAGAGTGCCAGGGCGCCGGAGACGGCGGCCACAGTGGCGCGTATACGCATGTGGTTCCTCGGAGAGAAGGTCGGAGAGAAAGGGAGGCGTGGGGGGTTGGAGGTGACCGAACTGCGGAGGACTACTGCACGTCGACGAAGTCGCCCGTGGCGCTGACCGCGCCCGTGGTCCCGTTGCCGGCGAAGGAGTAGCGGTAGTAGCCGTCCACCGTCGCCGTGGTCGTCGTCTTCAGGGCGCCCGCCGAGGTGGCCTTGATGGTCTTCACCGTGGTGTAGGCGCTGGAGCTCTTCTTGCGGAACTGCAGCTGCACCGACTGGCTGCCGTACGCCGAGTACTTGAGGGACTCCCAGTTGGCGCGGGTCAGGCTGCCGGTGACCGTGATGGTCTTGCCCTTCTTCACCGGCTCCGGCGTAGCGTTGGCCGTCAGCTTCGCGGCGCGCTGGAACTTGAAGGAGCCCGCCTTCTCGACCCAGATGAAGTCCCCGTCCTTGGCGTCGACCCACGCGTCGACGTACCAGGTACCGGCGCTCGCGTTGCTGAGATAGTCGACCTTCGGGTCGATCTTCACAGTGCCGGTGCACGTCGAGGTGGTCGCACTGGCCGCCACGCAGGTCGGCTTGGAAGTGGTGTAGAAGCCGTAGTCCGGTCCCGACAGCGAGAAATTGTCGGCGCTCTTGATACCGGAGTTGTCCTTGGCCGTCACTGCGACCTTGACGGTCACCGCGCCGGACGTGCCCACGACCACCTTGTTGTCCCCGTCGACGACGACCTTGGTGATCGTGGTGTCACCGGATCCCCCGTCCGCCTGGGCGGCCGGGACGGCGAGGGCACAGAGAGCCAGGGCGCCCGTGACGGACGCCCCGATGACGCGAATACGCATGAGTTCCCCACGTTGGTCGAGCTTGGTTGATCAGCAAGTCCTGCGACTCGTGTGATCAGACTCCGGCGACGGGGGGACGGTTGTACGAATCTCGAAACTTGTGCGCGATCTGTGAATCTCAGTCGAACTGTGAACCTCAGTCGAACCAGCGGTCCCGCGCCAGCTCCTCCGTCCGGGACGGGTCCTCCAGGAGGGCCGCCACCTCGAAGCGGCGCGGCCACTGGCCCGCCGCCCAGGCCAGACCGGCCGCCACGCCCTCCAGGGTCGCGGCGTGCAGGACGCCGTCACCGGTGAGGCGCCAGTCGATCTCGACGCCGTCGACCACCAGCTCCTCGTGCTCCACGTACGTCCGCGGGGTGCGCGGGCCGAGCAGGACGTGTACCGCGTCCGGGACGTCGTGCTCCGTGCCCTCCGAGTCGACCGAACCCGTCACCGACTCGCTCAGCCGCCGCACCTGGAACAGCTCGGCCAGCTCGGCGGCCCGGGACGGCCGTACGGGCAGCAGCGGGACACCGGCCGTGAACGGCAGCAGATCGGGCGAGTCGACGACCACCGCGTCCGCCGCGTCCACGACCTCCACCCGGCCGTCGATCACCGCCCGCACCTCGTCCGGCAGGGTCACCTGCTCGGGGTCCAGGTCCGCCAGCGCGCCGTACAGCGCGTGCAGTTGGGCGCCGGAGACGGAGCGGTCCGGGTCGGCGAGGCGGTCGAGGAGTTCGGCGCCGCCGCCGGGCTCGTCGAGGAGGGCGGCCACCGAGGTCCGTACGCCCAGCGCCCGCAGCACCTGCTCGTCCTCGAAGCCGGTCGCATCGGCCTCCTCGTAGAGGCCGCGCAGCAGCGGGTCGCCGCCGGCCGCCAGCAGGCCGGCCGGGCGGCGGCCGTCGAGGACCGGGTGCCCGCGCAGCCACCACGCGGTGTACGGCCGTACGACCTCGTGCGTGCCGTCGGGCAGCAGGATGCGGACCGGCTGGGTGAGGGCGTCGCGCAGCGGCGGCTGGGCGAGCAGGGCGAGGGCCTCGGGCCAGTGGTCCTCGTCGACGAGGTCGAGGTCGCGGACGGCGATCAGCTCGGTGGCGACCGGCGGGACGGGGGTGTCCGGGAAGCGGTCGAGGATGTCCTCGCACCAGACGTCCACGGCGTCGAGGAGGCCGGCGTCGTCGGGTTCGGCGAAGTCGCCCTCGCGGGGCTCCAGTTCGTCCGGGTCCAGGACGACGTCGGCGGCACGGACGAGCGCGAAGTTCGCGAGCACCCCGCAGGCGGCGAGCGGGCCTTCGCCCCACTTCTCGGCCAACTGGGCGTCCACTGACGCCAGTTCGTCCTCCCTGATCACCCGGGCGAACGGGCTGCCGGGGAAGACCAGTTCACCGGCCGGGGCCAGCTCGCCGTCCTCGTCCGGGAGTGCGAGCGCGCCCAGCCACGGCTCGTCACCGGGCTCCAGGCCGGCGTCCCGCACCAGCGCGAGCACGGTGTCCGCCAACTCCTCGGCGTCCGGGGCGTCCTCCTCCCAGAGCGCGCCCCCCTCGTCGTCCAGCGAGGCCGCGACCGCGGCCCGTACCTGCGGGGTGGTGAGGACCGCGCGGGGGCTCGCGGGCAGGGCGCCGAGCTTCTCCAGGAGCGGGTGGGCGGCATCCTGGTGGGCGACCTTCAGACCGAGCCGGGCGAGCACCTCGGGGTCGATGGCGGCCGCGTCCGGGGTGGGCAGCAGGACCTGCCGGGGACCGATGGTGGTCCTGCCGTCCGCCAGCGGCACCGGCAGGCCGGAGAGCCGGTCCGGGTCGACGCCCGCGAGGCTGTCGTAGAGCCGCCACCACCAGTCCGGGTCCTTCTCCAGACCGGCCAGGCGGTCGACGGCGTCGGCGAGCGGCAGCCGGGCGACGGAGAGGGTGCGCAGCTCGACACGGCGTTCGAGACCGGCGGGGAGCAGCGTGGGCAGCACCTCGGCCAGGACCCGGACGGTCTCCGCACCCGCCCCCTCCACGATCTCGGCGTCACGCGGCCGCAGCGCCTCCGGAAGGTCGGAGTCGTCGCTCTCCACGGCGGGCGGCAGGAACGCGGTGCGCGGCAGCCGCTCCAGGATCGCCTGGCGCAGCGCGCCGTCCAGCTCGCCCTTGGCGAGCGGGCCGGGCACCAGGTGGATGATCCCCTCCCCCACCGGCCGCCAGTCGGCGAGGAGTTCGGCGTACGCGTCGGCCGCGCGCTGCACCAGGAAGTCGGTGAGCGGGCCGGGAGCGGCGTGCCGGCGGGTGGTGTCGAGGGGGAAGGAGGCGATGAGCAGGGCGGGCACGCCGAGGGGCTCGTCGCTCGGGGTCGGGGCGTGTACGACGGCGGCGGTGCGCGGCCGGTCGGGGGCGCCCTGGCCGTCCGTGGGCACGGCCCAGGTCAGCGACCAGTGCGGCCGCAGCCGCTCCTCGACCGGCCGGCCGACGAGCAGGTCGGGGGTGAGCGGGCCGTGCGCCGAGACGGTACGCCAGCGGGTCGTGCCCTCCTGCGAGTCCGCTACGACGGTGAGCGCGCCGTCGGTGCTGCGGCGCAGGGTGCGGGTGGCGTCGGCGTTCTCGACCACGACCTCCTCCAGCCCGGGGAGGGCGAGGAGCAGGGCGTCGTCCACGGCATCGAGGAGGCGCTCGGCGAGATCGGCGGCCGCGGTGTCCCGCAGCGGCAGGATCACGACCGTGTCGTACGGGTCAGGGGCGGTGCCCTCGGCGGCGAACGGGAGCCGCAGGAGGGGGACATGGCCGTCCCGCCGACGGATCTCGTCCCCCAGCCCCGGGCTGTGCCGGGCGGTCTCCTCGGCCAGCTCCCGGGCCTCGGCGAGGGACCAGCGGACCCCGCCGTGCCGCCCCACGACCGCGGGTTCGTCGGTCACGGCCAGCACGGCGGCGAACCCCACGCCGAACCGCCCCACCGCTCCCTCGCCGTCCCCCCGCTTGGCGGAGGCGCGCAGGGTGGAGAGGGACTCGACGCCGGCCGCGTCCAGCGGGGCGCCGGTGTTGGCGGCGAACAGGACGCCGTCGCGGAGGGTGAGCCGGAGCCGCCCGGGCACCCCGGCGCGGGCGGCCGCGTCGGCCGCGTTCTGGGCGAGCTCCACGACGAGCCGGTCCCGGTACCCCCCGAGGACCAGGTCCTCCTCGGCGTTGGCGTCCTCACGGAACCGGGCGGGGCTGGTGGCCCAGGCGTCGAGGACACCGCGGCGCAGGCGGGCGGTGCCGAAGGGGTCGGCGCCCTCGGCGGCGGGCCGCACGAACTTGCTCACGTTCACTCTCCTCGTCGACGTGAGGAGAAGGTACCGCGCGCCGGGGCCTCACCCACCCGCCCACCCGACCCGGTCGGCCGAGAAGCGAACGCCGGGACCCGCGCCCCGAAGGGGCGCCGGGGGTACCCCCGGCCGAAGGCTGGGGGAGGAACTGCGCGACCGGCCACGACGACGCCGCGGCGGTTCTCCCTGCGGGCGCGGTACGTCACGTTCGCACGCTCTACGCCCTGACCGAACGCCTCACGCCACCGGACGGGCCACGACCGCGATGACGGTCCTCTGGGCAGGTCCCTCTGCACGGCGGCCGGTCAGGCCGCCTCCGGTTCGCCGGCCGGGGCCCACGGTCCCGGCGGCGCCCTCCTGGTGGCTCTGGCCGCGGCGACCGGCGCGCTCCTGCTGGCGGCGGGGTCCGGTCTGCCGGGGCGTACGTGACGCAACCCGGCCGGACGGACCCCGGCTGACGAGGCGTCGGCCCGCTAGGAGTGGCCCAGCTCCGCCGACGTCTCGTCCTCCGTCGCCGGTACCGAACCGGAGTCGGAGGCGGGGCGGAGGGGGAAGGGGTCGACGCGCGTCTCGTCGATGACCGGCGGGGCCGGCTGGGGCGGTTTCGGCATGACCGCGGCCTCCGAGTGGCCGCCGCAGCCGTAGGAGAGGGAGACGACCCGGCCGTCGGCCGGGGAGAACTCGTTGGCGCAGACACCGAAGGCCTGGCCGAGGGAGCCGCCGATGGGGCTGAGGAAGCCGCAGCTCACGCAGGTCGCGGGGGCCGCCTGGGCCATGGGGGTCTTGGCGCCGTACGCGTCCTCCCAGCGGTCCGCGGCGATGTGCAGGCCGTAGCGGGACAGGACCCGGGCGCGGCGCATGCCGAGTTCCTCGGCGACCGAGGCGATCGTGCCCCGGGAGGGGACCGTGGGGAGGTGCGCGGGGGTGCCCGCGGTGACGTCGGCGTCCTCCGCCTCCGCCAGCTCCTCCATCTCCTCCGAGACCGGGGAGTTCGGCTCCGGTCCGTCCTCGCCGGTGTAGCCGGGCTCCAGGCGGAGGTCCTCGGCCTCGGTGGGCAGCAGGTCGCCGGGGCCCATGTCGCCGGGGCGCAGCCGCTCGCTCCACGGCACCCACTCGGGGGCGAGGAGGGCGTCGGAGCCGGGGAGGAGGACCACCTCGTCCAGGGTGACGACCTTGGCGCGGGAGGCGCGGGCCACCGTCACCGCCCAGCGCCAGCCGCGGTATCCCAGTTCCTTGCACTCGAAGAAGTGCGTGACCACGCGATCGCCCTCGGCCACCGCTCCGGCGTGCTCGCCGACCACCCCCGGTGCGGCGGCCTCCTCGGCGGCACCACGGGCGAGGTCGACGGCCTCGGCGCACAGACGGTCGGGGGTGCGGCTTCGCGTTGTCGCTGCGCTCACAGGTATCGCTTCTCTCCTACGCCGTCTCACGAGTGCGGTTGCCTCCGGCGGTGGGGCGGACGGAGCGGACCTGTGGGCCGCATCGACGTCCGCGTCCGATCGCGCTCGGGCGCACCTATGCCATCCATTCTGCTTTATGGCTGAGATACGCACGCTACCCCGTCGCCGGTGGATGGGGACAGTCCGGCGTGCGAGCGGGGAGGGGGAGAGCCGACGGGGGTGGGGCGAAAGCCGGTTTCGAGGCGGGACGGCGGCGGGTTTCGGAGGCGGGCGAGGAGTTGCTTTTTGGGGTGGTGGCGGGTTGTGGGGTGTGTGCGGGTGGGTGGGGGCCGGTCGCGCAGTTCCTCCCCCAGCCCAGCCGCGTCCTACCCCAAGGGGCCCCTACGACTCGCTTGGCCACAAAGTGCACTAGGAACAGCACTCTCAGGGCACTATGAAGCACGTGGCAACCGCGAGGTCACCCCAACGCGCTGTCGGGGTCGGTAGCGGTGCGGGCCGGATGCGCGGTGCCGCCCGCTCGGTCGGCCGTGCCCTGCACCTCCCGGTGACCGGTACCGCCCGCGGCATCCGCAAGGCCACCCACGCGCACGGCGCCGGCGAGTCCGGGCTGGGGAAGCTGATCGAACTGCACGCGGTCAACGGCGCGGGGGACGTGATGATCACCGTCGCGCTCGCCTCGACCGTGTTCTTCTCCGTGCCCACCGACGAGGCCCGCGGCCGCGTCGCGCTCTACCTCGCCATCACGATGGCACCCTTCACCGTCCTCGCCCCGGTCATCGGCCCCCTGCTCGACCGGCTGCCGCACGGGCGGCGCGCCGCGATGGCCGGCGCGATGCTCGCCCGGGCGCTGCTCGCGCTGATCATCGCGGGCGCGGTGGCAGGCGGCGGCCTGGAGCTGTATCCGGCCGCGCTCGGGGTGCTGGTCGCGTCGAAGGCGTACGGCGTGGTGCGCAGTGCCGTCGTGCCCAGACTCCTGCCGCCCCGGTTCTCGCTGGTGAAGGCCAACTCGCGGGTGACCCTCGCCGGGCTGCTCGCCACCGGCGTCGCCGCCCCGATCGGGGCCGGGCTGCACGCGATCGGCGACCCGTGGCCGCTCTACGGCGCCTTCGTGATCTTCGTGGCGGGAACCTTTCTCTCCTTCTCGCTGCCGCCCAAGGTCGACTCCGCCAAGGGCGAGGACGTGGCGCTGCTCGCCGCCGACGAGGAGCATCTGCACGGCCCGCACCGCAAGGAGGCGAGGCGGCCGGGGCTGCGGACGGTCGGGCCCGCCGTCACCCACGCCCTCGGCGCCAACGCCGCCCTGCGCTGCCTCTCCGGCTTCCTGATCTTCTTCCTGGCGTTCCTGCTCCGCGAGCACCCGCTGACCGGCGAGAGCGCGGCCGTGTCGCTCGGGATCGTGGGGGTCGCGGCGGGCGTCGGCAACGCGCTCGGTACGGCGGTGGGGTCGTGGCTGCACTCCCGGGCGCCGGAGATCATCATCGTGGCGGCGGTGGCCGCGGTGCTGGGCACGGCGATCGTCGCGGCGCTGTTCTTCGGCGCCTTCCTGGTGGCGGTGCTGGCCGCGATGGCCGGTTTCGGACAGGCGCTGGCCAAGCTCTCCCTGGACGCGCTGATCCAGCGGGACGTGCCGGAACTGGTGCGCACGTCCGCGTTCGCCCGCTCGGAGACGCTGCTCCAGGTGGCCTGGGTGTTCGGCGGCGCGGTGGGCATCGTGATGCCGCTGAACGGCACCCTGGGACTGGTGGTGGCCGCCGCGATCGTGGCGGCCGGCTGGCTGGCCACCCTGCGCGGCCTGCTCAGCTCCGCCCGGCACGGCACCCGGCCCCGCCCGCGAGTGGCGTAACGAACCGGGCACGCCGTACCCCACATGGGGAGACGGCCCGGAGCGCCCGATAGCCTTCGGCCATGACCACGCTGCAATCCCGCTCGCGACGCCGCCGCGTCGTCGCCGCCGCCGGCGCCGTTTCCGCCGGACTGCTCGTCCTGTCTGCCTGTGACAAGCCGACGCCGATCGCCACGATCACCGTCGGTACGAACTCGGTCAACTCCGAGGCCTCCTGCTACAACGACGGCAAGGCCCTGGACACGGCCTCCCTCACGAAGTGCCTGAAGGACACCGGGATCAAGTCCATCAAGGTGGACCCGGACGACACGGTCCGCTTCGGCGTCGACCCGAAGATCGCGGACAGCGGCTGGACGATCCTGATGAACGGTCAGGCGCTCACCGACTCCAGCACCAAGACCTACCGCACCATCCCGGGCAGCGTGTTCTTCAACGCCCAGTACGGCGCCTCCGGCAACTCGACCCTCGTCTCCATCAAGGAGGGCGACAAGTCGGTGCTGGGTCTGTGGTCCTTCAAGCTCAAGAAGGACGCCTGACCACGTCCGCCGCGCGGATCCTCGTAGCCACCGCGGTCCCGGCCGAACGGGACGCGGTGGCCCGGGCGTTCACACCTCCGAAAGAGGTACGGCTACCGGCCGCGACGCTGCTGCGCACCACCGGCGGGTACGACCTGCTCGCCGCCGGGGTCGGTCCGGCCCTGGCCGCCGCCGGCACCGCGACCGCCCTCACCGCCGCCGCCCTCGAAGGCCGCCCCTACGCGCTGGTCGTCTCCGCCGGGATCGCCGGCGGTTTCCAGCCGGAGGCCCCCGTCGGCTCCCTGGTGGTGGCCGACGAGATCACCGCGGCCGATCTGGGCGCCGAGACGGCCGACGGCTTCCTTCCGGTCACCGAACTGGGCTTCGGAACCGTCAGCCACCACCCACAAAATTCACTCGTACGAGTGACGGCGCAGGCCACCGGAGCCCGCCCCGGAGCGGTACTCACCGTCTCCACGGTGACCGGAACCGCCGCCCGCGCGGCCGAACTGCGGACCCGGCACCCGGGCGCCCTCGCCGAGGCCATGGAGGGCTTCGGCGTCGCCGAGGCGGCCGCCGCGCACGGCGTGCCCGTGCTGGAGCTGCGCGCGGTCTCCAACCCCGTCGGCCCCCGCGACCGTGCCGCCTGGCGGATCGGCGACGCCCTGGCCGCCCTGACCGAGGCCTTCGGGAAGCTCGTGCCCGCCCTGGAGAGTTGGAACCCACATGACCACCGCTGACCCGTTGCGCATCGCGTACTCGCCCTGCCCGAACGACACCTTCGTCTTCGACGCCCTCGCCCACGGCCGGATCCCGGGCGCGCCCGCGCTCGACGTGACCTTCGCGGACATCGACATCACCAACGGCATGGCCGAGCGCGGCGAGTCGGACGCGCTGAAGGTGTCGTACGCCGTGCTGCCCTACGTCCTCGACGAGTACGCACTGCTGCCCTGCGGGGGCGCGCTGGGGCGGGGCTGCGGGCCGCTGGTGCTGACCCGGGGGGCCGGAGCGGACCTCACCGGCCGTACGGTCGCCGTGCCGAGCGAGAGGTCGACGGCGTACCTGCTGTTCCGCCTCTGGGCCGCGGACACCCTCCCGGGCGGCGTGGGCGAGATCGTCGTCATGCCGTTCCACGAGATCATGCCGGCCGTGCGGGACGGGAAGGTCGACGCGGGGCTCGTGATCCACGAGGCGCGCTTCACGTACCAGAACTACGGCCTGCACAAGCTCGCGGACATGGGCGAGCACTGGGAGAACACGACGGGCCTGCCGATCCCGCTCGGCGCGATCATCGCCAAGCGGTCGCTGGGCGCCGAGGCCCTCACCCGCCTCGCCGACTCGATCCGCGCCTCCGTCCACGCGGCCTGGGACGATCCCGAGGTCTCCCGGCCGTATGTCATGGCGCACGCCCAGGAGATGGACCCGGCCGTCGCCGACCAGCACATCGGGCTCTACGTCAACGAGTTCACCTCGGAACTCGGCGAGGACGGTTACGCGGCGGTGCGCGGACTGCTCACCCGCGCGGCGGCCGAGGGACTCGTCCCGCCCCTCGGCCCGCACGCACTCGATTTCCCCTGAAAAAACGCACGGGACTTACCCGCTTCCGAGACGCATATGCCGCTTGCGCGGCTACACGTCCAGCTGGTCCGCGACCGCGCGCAGCAGCCCGGCGATCTTCGATCCGGCGGCCTTGTCCGGGTAACGGCCGCGCTCCAGCATCGGCGTGATGTTTTCGAGCAGGGTCGTCAGGTCCTGCACGATCGAGGCCAGCTCGTCCGGCTTCTTGCGCTGGGCGGCGGCGACCGACGGGGTGGGGTCGAGCAGGACCACGGACAGTGCCTGGTCACCGCGCTGACCGGCGACGACGCCGAACTCCACGCGCTGGCCCGGCTTGAGTGCGTCGACCCCGTCGGGGAGAACCGAGGAATGGACGAAGACGTCACCGCCGTCGTCGCGGGAGAGAAAGCCGAAGCCCTTCTCGCTGTTGAACCACTTGACCTTGCCGGTAGGCACGTCTGTCCTCGTCCTCGTATCTCGTCGGAAACTGCTCGGAAAACTTCTGAATGCAACAGCTCTGGAACGGGCCTTGATAGCACTCGGGCGGGTCGACCACGACCCGCCGGTACCAAGGCTAATGGTCTTCGGGCGCGTGACAAGACGTCGCCCGGTTGTTCCTTCGGGCAGGGAACTACCCTGGTCGAGTGCGTGACAAAACCCAAGCGAATTCCGCCGGGCCCGGTGACCGACTGGTCCGTACCGGTGCCGTGGTCTTCTTCATCGGTGCGGTGGCCACACTCGTCACCGTGATACCGCTGTTCCTCGGTGCGAAGCCTTTTCCGACGTACATGTACCTGTTGAGCATGCTCATGGGCGTCGGCTTCCTGGTCGCGGCCGCCGGAGTGCTCCAGTCGGTCGCGGCCGGACGCCGTCAGGCGCGGGAGGCGTCCTCCCGGTAGCCGCCCTCGCGGTAGCCGGCCAGCCAGGCGGGCAGCTCGGTGAGGTCGGCGAGCACCACGTCGGCGCCGGCCGCGCGCAGTTCCTCCGCATCGCAGGGGCCGGTGGCCACCGCCACCGCCAGGGCTCCCGCCTTGCGTGCCCCGCGTACGTCTCCGACGTGGTCGCCGACGTACGCGCCCGCGGCGTGCTCGCGCAGCGCCACCGCCTTCTGCTCGGCCCACAGGTCGCCGACCACGGCGTCCGGGACTATGCCGAGGTGGCTGAGGTGCAGCTTCGCGTTGGGCTCGTACTTCGCGGTGACCACCACGCTCTTGCCACCGGCCTCCCGCACCGCCGCGATCGCCTCCCGCGCACCCGGCATGGCGGGCGTCGCCGCGATGGCGATCTCCGGATACATCGCCCGATACAGATCACTCATCTCCGCGATCCGCTCGGCCGGAAACCAGTGCACCAGCTCCTCGGCGAGCGGCGGCCCCAGCCGGGTCACGGCCAGATCGGCATCGATGTACGTCCCGGTCCGCTCGGCGAGCGCCAGGTACGTGGCGTGGATGCCGGGCCGGGAATCGATGAGCGTCATGTCGAGATCGAAGCCGACGGTGAGGGGGCGAGGAGTCATGTGGGCCATTGTGCAGGGTAGGGGGTGGCCGGGGGTGGGGACGCTCACCGGCGCTTGCCGGGTGCCGCCCCGTCAGGGGCGCTGGGGGTACCCCCAGCCGAAGGCTGGGGGAGGAACTGCGCGACCAGCCACAACGCACCCGCACCCGCCCGACAACCGACCACCCCACCCCCTACCGCGACCTCTGCGACCGCCACACCACATAAACGGCCGAGGCCAGCGCAGCGCCCCGTACCACCCACGGCCACGTCTGCCCCACCGCCCCGCTCATCTGCCCCTGGGCGATCGGCGCGCCCCAGCGCCCCGCGCTGCGCCCCCACAGCCAGACCAGCCCGGCCGCGACGGACAGCCCCGGTACCCACATCACCGCCAGCTTCGTCTCCGCCGGGGTGAGCCGGCGGGAGCCGTAGGCGATGGCCCAGCCGAGGACGAGCGCGAACCAGTTGCCGAGCACCGCGCCCACTACGAGCGCGGCGGCGGCCAGCAGGAGGAGGGGGTTGCGCCAGCCGCCCCCGGCGCCGGGGCGGGGGAGGACGCGGATCCGGCGTCGTCCGGACGGTGCGGCCTCCTCCACCACCGGGGCCTCCTCCGGCTCGCCCGGCTCGTCCGCCGGCTCCGCCTTCCGCAGCCGCGGCCTGCTGAGCAGTTCGGGGATCTCCACCCCGCCGACGAACCCCGGCACCCCGTCGCCGTCCCCGAACGGACTGCTGTCCACCCGCCACCAGTCGGGCGGCGCCGCCGACCCGTCCGGCTCCGCGGGCCGCGGGCGCGGTACGACGCGCCGCAGGTCCTCGGCCGGCGCCGCAGGCCCCGCGTCCCGCTGGACGGGGACCGCGCCCGACGGCGGCTGCGGTGCGCCGCTCGCCGTCGTACCGCCCGCCGCCTCGACGACCTCGTCGGGCGTGCCCAGCCGGTCGAGGATGCGCTTCACCGCGGCCGGGCTGTCGACGGTCGCCTTCGCCCGTTGCCGGTCGATGTCGTTGCGCAGTCCGGAGACCAGCCGCATCCGCTCGGCCGACGACAACTGGCGCTGGTGCGCGATGTCCCCGACGCGGCTCAGATACTCGTAGACGACCTGATCGCTCTCGATACCCACGAAGTCCCCTCCGGGGCCGGTGCGTTGCCTTGGATTACCCCGTCGGAACGACGGTAGCGCAGGCCACGGCTCATGTCGGCCGGCACACCAGCGGGTAGCGGGTCTCGGAGCAGGGGCGGTTTCCGTACTCGCGCAGGATGTCCTTGCCGCCCTGGTCGGTGAGGTAGCGCAGGAAGGCGGCGGCGATGGAGCCGGCGGGCGGTTCGCCGTACGTGTAGGCGTACTCGGTCTGCCAGTACGGGTACGTGCCCTGCTCGACGCCTTCGAGGGTGGGCGGCATGCCGCCGACGTCCAGCTTGACGAGGTTGCCGGCCGGCACGCTGCTGACCTCGCTGTAGCCGAGGCCGCCGGGGTCGGCGCTCACGGCGTCCAGCAGGCTGTCGGTGGTGTTGACCTCGCAGACGCCGTACTTGTCCGTGCTCAGCGCCGCGCAGTCGTTGACGTCGGCCTCCGGGACCGACTTGCCCGCCAGGACCCGCTGTTCGAGGGCGTTGCGGGTGCCGGAGCCGCGGTGGCGGTTGATCAGGTGGACGGGGACGTCGTGGCCGCCGACCCGGGACCAGTTCTTGACCTTGCCGGCGTAGATGTCGCGGATCTGCTGGAGGGAGAGGTTGTGGACGTCGGCGGCGTCGTTCACGACGAGGGTGAACAGGGAGTAGACGACCGGCCGGGGCAGCAGCTGGGCGTGGTTGCCCTCGGCCGGGCCGTCGGTGAAGGTGATGTGGTCGCCGAGTCCCGCGTCGCCCTTGATCCCGGCGGCCTTGCCGGCCTGCTGGAGCGTGGTGAGGCCGTCGGTGCTGCTCTGGAAGGTGCCGTCGTCGATGGGGATGTCCGCCCCCTTGGCCGCGCACAGCTTCGTGTACTGCTTGGCCGCCGCCGTCACCGCGGGCGAGAACGCGGTCGAGCCCGACAGGTGCAGGGTGCCGCCGACGCAGTCCAGCGGGGCGGGCTTGGCCGGGAAGAACAAGGTGAGGCTCGCCTGGACGAGGACCGCCGCCGCCAGCAGGGCCAGACCGCCCACGGCCGGCCTGGAGGCGAAGGTGTGGCTCTCGGTGTGGGCCAGCTTGAGCCGGGCCAGCCAGCGGACCCAGGCGAAGGAGTGGTCCATGCCCCCGGTCACCGCGGCCTGGAACTCCGGCGGTGGGAAGGGCGCGTGCTCGCTGCCGCCCCGCCGCTCCAGCACCGCCAGGATCTTGTAGTGGGCGCCGGGGTTCAGCGTCACCTTGGGCAGCCGGATGACGCCGACGCCGTCCTCCCAGTCCTTTCCGAAGCCGTCGGTCTCCTGGGTCCTGCCGTCGCGGGTGGTGACGAAGAAGTGCCGGAGGGTGGGCTGGCTGAGTTCGGTCACCGCCATGCCGACGACCCGGCGGTCCCGGAACAGCACCCGGATGCCGGTCTTGTCGTCGGGCGGGGTCAGGTAGTCGCCGGGGACGATCTCCCGCCAGCCGGCGTTCTCGATCCGCACCAGCACGAACGAGGGTTCCACCAGCTCGTGGCCGTCGTCCCGCATCCGCGCCAGCACGTCGGCGCTCGGCGCGTGCGCGGTGTCCGTGGCCAGGGTGTCCATCTGGAGGCGGTAGCCGAGCCGCTTGCGGCGGATGACGACGAACTCCCAGAAGAACGCCAGCACCGGGATCACGACACTGAAGATCGCGACGACGTTGTTGAAGTTGAGTTCGACGCCGAGCGTTCGCACGACCGCATCCCCCGAATCGCCGTGTCCCGCGGCGTTGTTGACATCGCGCGGTGGTCAGGGAGCCCAGGGTGACGACCGGGTGCCGAGTGTTGCCAGAGGTGCCACGATCCTCCCGCTGAAATTCATTCGCCGGACATCTGCGCAATGTTCTGTTCGCCCGGTGGCTGCCCCTTACACAGAAACGGCGGCGGGACAGGTGATCCCGGTGCCCGCCCCGCACCCGCTACCGTGGGTCGGATGAGCAACCCGGCCACCCCGCCGCGTTCCCTCGCGGAGGCGCTTCGGGCCAGGGACGACGCCTCCCTGGCCGTACTGCTGCGTGCCCGCCCCGACCTCATCACCCCCGTGCCCACCGACCTGACCCAGCTGGCCACCCGGGCCGGCACCCGCGCCTCGGTGCTGCGCGCGCTGGAACGCCTTGACCGCTTCGCCCTGCAGGCCGCGGAGGCGCTGGCGGTGGCCGGCGACCCCGCGTCCTACCAGGAGCTGCTGGGCCTGATGGCCGGGGACGGCGGGGACCCGGCCGTCGCCGGCGAGCTGCCGCGGGCCGTCGCCGCGCTCCGCGACCAGGCGCTGGTGTGGGGCGACGACGACCGGCTGCGGCTCGTGCGGACCGCGCGCGAGGTGCTCGCCCCGTCCCCGCAGCACCCGTCGCCGACCGGTCTCGGCCCGACCGTGCGGGAGGCCACCTCGGGGATGTCGCCGGGCCGGATCCAGGAGATCGTGGCCGCCGCCGGGCTGCCCTCCACGCACGACTCGGTCTCCGCGGTCGACGCGCTCACCAAGCTGTTCGGGCACCGGAAGAAGATGGCGAAGCTGCTCGCCGCCGCGCCCGCCGAGTCCCGCGAGGTCCTCTCCCGGCTGGTCTGGGGGCCGCCGTACGGGCAGATCACCCCCGAACCCGCCGCTCACCTGCGCTGGCTCCTCGACCGCGGCCTGTTGCTGCCGACCGCGCCGGGCACCGTGGTCCTGCCCCGCGAGGTCGCCCTCCACCTGCGCGAGGGCCGCGCCCACCGCGAACCGGAGCCCACCCCGCCCGCCGTCGAGCCGGCGGCGGCCCACCGTCCACAGGTTGTGGACGCGACCGCGGCCGGGCAGGCCTACACCACCCTCGCGACCGTCGAGGAGCTGCTGAAGGACTGGGACGAGGGCGGTCCGGCGGTACTGCGGGCCGGCGGCCTGAGCGTCCGGGACCTCAAGCGGACGGCCGTCGCCCTGGACGTGCCCGAGCCGATCGCCGCGTTCTGGGTCGAGCTGGCCTACGCGGCCGGGCTGCTCGCCTCCGACGGCGAGGCCGACGAACGGTACGCGGCCACCCCCGCCTACGACGAGTGGCTGGACCGGCCGCCCGCCGAACGCTGGGCCCAGCTGGCGGAGGCCTGGCTCACCGCGACCCGCACCTCCGGCCTGGTCGGCGGCCGGGACGCCAAGGACCGCGCCCTGTCCGCCCTCGGCCCCGGCCTCGACCGCTCCGCCGCACCCGAGGTACGGCACCGGGTGCTGACCCTCCTCGCCGCGCTCCCGGAGGGCACCTCGCCGACCGCCGACTCGGTGCTGGCCCGGCTGCGCTGGGAACGCCCGCTGCGCGGTCCCCAGCAGCACGGCGACGACCTGCGCACCCGACTGGCCCGCTGGACCCTGTCGGAGGCCGAGCTGCTGGGCGTGACGGGACGCGGCGCGCTGTCGGCGCACGGCCGCGTGCTCCTCGGCGCACCGGCCGTGGAGAAGACGCCCGAACAGGCGGCGGAGCCGTCCGGCCCCGGCGACAAGCTCCCGGTGCGCCATCACCACCTCTCCCCCGCCCTCGAACCCCTCGCCCCTCCCGAGCAGGCCGTCGCCACCGCGGCCGCCGGCCGGCTGCTCGCCCCGCTCCTCCCCGAGCCCCTCGACCACGTCCTGCTCCAGGCCGACCTGACCGCGGTCGCCCCGGGGCCGCTGCGCCGCCCGCTCGCCG
This sequence comes from Streptomyces sp. NPDC001980, assembly GCF_040296885.1. Lineage (NCBI taxonomy): Bacteria > Bacillati > Actinomycetota > Actinomycetes > Kitasatosporales > Streptomycetaceae > Streptomyces > Streptomyces sp. NPDC001980. The sequence continues at coordinate 244,538 of NZ_JBEOYD010000003.1, forward strand.
ACGCGCTGGGCGTCCTCGCCGACGTCGAGTCGAAGGGCGGCGCCACGGTCTACCGCTTCACGCCCGCCTCCGTCCGCCGCGCCCTGGACGCCGGCCAGACCGCCGCCGACCTGCACGCCTTCCTCGCCACGCACTCCCGCACACCGGTCCCGCAGCCGCTCGCGTACCTGATCGACGACGTGGCCCGCAGGCACGGACACCTGCGGGTGGGCGCGGCCTCGGCGTACGTCCGCTGCGACGACGACACCGTCCTCAACGAGATCATGGCCGACAAGCGCGCGTCGGGCCTGCGCCTGCGCCGTCTGGCCCCGTCGGTGCTCGCCACCCAGGCCGACCCGGCCGCCCTCCTGGAGGGCCTGCGCGCGATGGGCTACGCGCCCGCCGCCGAGTCCGCCGAGGGCGACGTCCTGATCACCCGCGCCCACGCCCACCGCACCCCGCCGCGCACGGCCCCCGAGCCGGTCCCGGACGGCCCGCCGCCACCGGACTCCACCCTCCTCGCGGCGGCGATCCGCGCGATCCGCGCGGGCGACCTCGCCGCCACCACCCCGCGCAAGTCCGCCGGTGCCGCCGTCAGGGGCGGCGAACTCCCGCGCACCACCCCCGCCGAGACCCTCGCCACCATGCAGGCCGCCGTCCTCACCGGCGACACCCTCTGGATCGGCTACGTCAACGCCGAGGGCACCGCCAGCCAGCGCGTCATCGCCCCCATCCGCGTCGAGGGCGGCTTCGTCACGGCCTACGACCACACCGCCGACGAGGTACGCACCTACCCCCTGCACCGCGTGACGGGGGTGGCGGAACTCGCGCAGGAGTAAGTGATCATCTTGCAGGCCGCGCACCTGCATGCGTCACTGGCGTAGAAACAACCAACACATCCCTTTTTGAGAGGATTTGGAATGGTTGACCTTTCCACTTCACGGGACTCCGCAGTCGCCGTCTGGTCGGAATTCTGCGCCATCGCACCCAGCCCGGAACTCCGCGGCAGGATGCAGCAGGAACTGGAGCGGGTCCGGAGCGAGTCGGACGTGGCGAGTCTGTTCCGCCTCGGCGGCACCCCCCGCAGGTTCGGCTACGGCGACGGCGTCAACATGCCGCCCGAGGCGTTCGCCCCGGGGACATCGCTGGAGGCCATCCGCGCCACGGCCGCCGCACGGACCCCGCTGACCGGCACGGTCCGGGTCGTCGTCGTCCTGGCGGACTTCACGGACAAGCCGATGACCGCGGACAACGAACACTTCGAGAAGCTGTTCTTCTCCGAAGGCGAGCTCCCGCACGGCAGCGTCCGGGACTACTACCGTGAAGTGACCCACGGCCTGGTCGACATCGTCGGCGAGGTCATCGGCCCGGTCCGGATGCCGCAGAAGCTCTCCTGGTACGCCAACAACAACTTCGGCATCGGCAAACCGACCGGCGAGCCGCGCGCGCAGATCCTGGCCCGGGACGCCGCCGTCGGCGCCGACCCCCTCATCAACTACGCGCCGTACGACAACGATGGCAACGGCTTCGTGGACGCCTTCATCGTCGTGCACTCCGGCCCCGGCGGCGAAGCCACCGGTATCCGGGGAGACCTCTGGTCGCACAAATGGGTCCTGCCGAACGCGTACAACGCCGACGGCGCCCAGATCTACGGCTACCTCACCATTCCCGAGGACGCCAAGATCGGGGTCTGCGCCCACGAGCTGGGCCACCTGCTGTTCGGCTTCCCCGACCTGTACGACATCGACGGTTCGTCGGAAGGGATCGGCAACTGGTGCCTGATGGCCGCCGGTTCATGGGGCGGCGACCACCCCGGCGAGAGGCCGACGCATCCGTCGGCCTGGTGCAAGATCCAGCAGGGCTGGGCCAAAGCCGTCAACGTCACGAGCAACGGACAGCTGTCCGTCCCCGACATCAAGAACGGCTTCGAGACGTACCGGCTGTGGACCGACGGCCTGCACGGGAAGGAGTACTTCCTGGTCGAGAACCGCCAGCAGTCGGGCTACGACAAGTCACTGCCCGCCTCGGGCATGCAGATCTGGCACATCGACGAGAGCCAGCCGGACAACACCAACGAACACCACTACATGGTGGGCCTCGTCCAGGCGGACGATCAGCGCGACCTGGAGTCCGCGGCGAACCGCGGTGACGCCGGTGACGTCTACCCCGGCAGCACGGGCAACAGCTCGTTCGGTCCGTCGACCAAGCCCAGTTCCCGGTCGTACGCCGGCACCCCGACCGGCGTCTCCGTCACGGACATCTCTGCGCCCGCCGCCACGATGACCGCGTCGGTGTCGGTCTCGGCTGGGGTTCCCGTACGCGCGCCCGCCCCCACCGCCGCCGCCAGGCGGGAGGAGGACGTGCCCGGGCTGGTCAAGACGATCCACGACCTCCAGGACCGGCTCGCCACGCTGGAACAGGCCGTCGCCCCCTGGGCCGGCGCCGAGGCCTACCTGGAGCAGGCCGTGCGGTCAGGCAGTACGGGCACACCGGAGTCCGTCAAGGCCGGGAACGGGTACGGCGCCCGCCCGCTCGAAGGCCCGCACCACCGGTGACCGCCGGCCATGGTGCAGGTGGTCGAGAACCGCACTGATCTGACCGCGCGGCTGGTCAGGACCGAGCCGCATCCGCGGCTGGCGGGCTGGGACCTGGCAGAGGTGGACGTACTCGGCGCCGAGCCGGTGACCGGATACGCCGACCTGTTGTCGGGCAACGTCGGACAGCGCCTGCTGCTCGCCGTGCCCAGCCCGCTCCTGGCGGGCGTGGTGCCGGGGTCCGTCCTGCGCGCCCGGGCCAGACTGGCCGCCCCGGGCGAGGCGATGGCCGAGAAGAACCCCACACCGGGCACCTTCGCCGTCGAGCCGCCGAGCTGAGGCGATGCCGCCCCCGAGGGGGCCGGTCTTCGGCCGGCCCCCTCAGCAGTACCGCACCGGCGCCCCGCTCGGCAGGCCGAAGTGGGCACGGGCCGCGGTCCGCAGCCCGCTGGACGTCATCTCCCGGTCGAGGCGGGACGCCGCATAGTGGCTGAAGTGGTCCCCCTCCCACTCCCCGTAGCCCTCACCGTCCGGCGGCGCCTCCGCGGAGACCACCCGGAAGCCACCGCTCGCCGGATCCCGCTCCAGCCGCACCACCTGCGGTATCTGCGCCCCGCCGCACAGCACCAGGGCGCCCGCGCGCTCGCCGTACTCCTCGCACAGGGTGTTGATGCCGGCCCGCACCCGGCCCCCGCTCTCCTCCAGGTCCAGCGCCTCCGCCCGGCAGAACCACCGCGACCTGAGAGCGGGCTCGCTCTCCCCGGCCCCGTTCCCGGCGGACTGCGTCACGAGCCGCGCCTCGATCGCGGGACGTACCTCGGCCCACAGGCCGGCGTCGACCGCGCTCGACCCGCGCGCCCACACCCCGGCCGCCACCAGCACCACCACGGCCCCCGCGCCGGCACCCCAGATGCGTACGGACGTCACCCCAGCCTCCCCACCGAGCCGCGCTCAACCGCGCCTCCCCCGGACATGACAGCCGAAACGGACCCAAGGTTGCACAGGACGATCAGATGCACCCTGAAGCCGGTCACGGGCGGTGCACGTTCCGTCGAACGGCGAAGGTGATCGCTCGCCTATGAGGCACACTGGAACTTTGGCCCGTGACGATGGCCGCCATGGCGATGGCCGCACGGTCCGAACGGAAAGGGTGCAGCGCGTGAATGGTCCGTTGATCGTCCAGTCCGACAAGACCCTGCTCCTGGAAGTCGACCACGAGCGGGCCGACGACTGCCGTCGGGCGATCGCGCCCTTCGCCGAGCTGGAGCGGGCGCCGGAGCACATCCACACCTACCGGGTGACCCCGCTGGGGCTGTGGAACGCGCGGGCGGCCGGGCACGACGCCGAGCAGGTCGTGGACGCGCTGGTCGAGTACAGCCGCTACCCGGTGCCGCACGCGCTGCTGGTCGACATCGCCGAGACGATGGACCGGTACGGGCGCCTGACGCTCAGCAAGCACCCGGCGCACGGGCTGGTGCTCACCACCACCGACCGGCCGGTCCTGGAGGAGATCCTGCGCTCCAAGCGGATCGCCCCGCTGGTCGGCGCCCGGATCGACCCCGACACCGTCGCCGTGCACCCCTCCGAGCGGGGGCAGATCAAGCAGACCCTGCTGAAGCTGGGCTGGCCCGCCGAGGACCTCGCCGGGTACGTGGACGGCGAGGCGCACCCGATCGAGCTCGCCGAGGACGGCTGGGCGCTGCGGCCGTACCAGAAGCAGGCCGTGGAGAACTTCTGGCACGGCGGGAGCGGGGTCGTCGTCCTCCCCTGCGGGGCCGGGAAGACCCTGGTCGGGGCCGGGTCCATGGCGCAGGCGAAGTCGACCACGCTGATCCTGGTGACCAACACCGTCTCCGCGCGGCAGTGGAAGCACGAGCTGGTGAAGCGGACGAGTCTCACCGAGGACGAGATCGGGGAGTACAGCGGGACACGGAAGGAGATCCGGCCCGTCACGATCGCCACGTACCAGGTCCTCACGACCAGGCGGAAGGGCGTCTACCCGCACCTGGAACTCTTCGACTCCCGCGACTGGGGTCTGATCGTCTACGACGAGGTCCATCTGCTGCCGGCTCCTGTCTTCAAGTTCACCGCCGATCTGCAGGCGCGCCGGCGGCTGGGGCTGACGGCCACCCTCGTGCGCGAGGACGGCCGGGAATCGGACGTGTTCTCCCTCATCGGGCCCAAGCGGTTCGACGCTCCGTGGAAGGAGATCGAGGCGCAGGGCTACATCGCACCCGCCGACTGTGTGGAGGTGCGGGTGAACCTGACGGACTCGGAGCGGCTGGCGTACGCCACCGCCGAGACCGAGGAGAAGTACCGCTTCTGTGCGACCACCGCGACCAAGCGGAAGGTCACGGAGGCGATCGTGAGGCGTTTCGCGGGGCAGCAGATCCTCGTCATCGGCCAGTACATCGACCAGCTCGACGAGCTGGGCGAGCACCTGAACGCCCCCGTCATCAAGGGCGAGACCTCCAACGCCCAGCGCGAGAAGCTCTTCGACGCCTTCCGCGAGGGCGAGATCAGCGTGCTGGTCGTCTCGAAGGTCGCCAACTTCTCCATCGACCTGCCGGAGGCGACGGTCGCCATCCAGGTGTCGGGCACCTTCGGCTCCCGCCAGGAGGAGGCCCAGCGCCTCGGCCGCGTCCTGCGCCCGAAGGCCGACGGCCACAAGGCCCACTTCTACTCCGTCGTCGCCCGCGACACGATCGACCAGGACTTCGCCGCCCACCGGCAGCGGTTCCTGGCGGAGCAGGGGTACGCCTACCGGATCATGGACGCGGACGAGCTGCTGGCGGAGGGCTGAGAGCCGTCCGGCAGGGCGGCGCCGGGACGCCTCTCCGGCAGGGTGCCGCTGCGCCGCCGTAGGGCGACCGCGGCGCCCGCCAGCAACGCCAGCCCCAGGAGGGGGTACGGCGACGCGCACGCCTGCTGCCACCACGGCAGGTGCAGGTCACGGTCGCCCGCGTGGGGCACCAGCCACATCGTGCGGGCCGTGAAGACCAGCGCCGTCGTGGCCGCGAGGAGCGTTCGCCCCTCGGCCAGCAGGACCGCCAGCAACGGGACGCACCACACCCAGTGGTGGGACCAGCTGATCGGGCAGACCAGCAGGGCCGTGCACGCGGTGAGCAGGATGCCCCAGCGGTCGGAGCCGTGCACGTGGCGAGCGCGGGTGGCCAGCCACAGGCCCGTCACCGCCACCATCGCCGCCGGGAGCACCCAGGCAAGGCCCGGTGCCGCCGAGCCCGTCACCCTGGCGACCAGGCCCTGGAGCGACTGGTTGTCGATGATCCAGGCCTTGCCGACCCGGCCGGTCTCGAACAGACGCCGCGTCCAGAAGTCCACGGTGGCCGCCGGGAGGAGAAGGGCGCCGAGCAGGGCCGTACCCGCGAAGGACGCCGTCGCGGTGGCTGCCTCCTTTCTGCGTGCGGTCAGGAACAGGTAGGCGATGAAGATCGCCGGGGTGAGTTTGACGCCCGCCGCGATGCCCAGGGCCAGGCCCTTGGCGCGGGCGCCGGGCGGGCGGGTGAGGTCCCAGAGGACCAGGCCGGTGATCGCGAGGTTGACCTGGCCGAAGAGGAGTGTCTGGAAGACCGGCTCCAGCCAGAGGGCGAGTGCGGTCGCCGCGCACAGCAGCGGGACGGGTGCCGTGCGGCCGGCCAGGCGGGCGGAGAGGGCGAGGAGCCAGGCGAGCAGGAGCGCGTTGCCCGCGAGGAACAGGGCCTTCAGGGCCGGGACGGGGATCCCGGTCGTCGGGACGAACAGGACCGCCGCGAAGGGCGGATACGTCGCCGGCAGCCGCCACTCGGTGACCGTGAAGCCGTACAGATCACCGCCGTGGACCACGGCTTCGCCCTCGGCCCGGTAGACCAGCAGGTCGGCCATCGGGGCGCGGAGCAGGATGCAGAGGACGGCGAAGGAGCAGAGGGAGACCGTCAGTAAGGAGAGGGACAGGAGGAGGGGGATGGAGGCGGGCGGGGCAGGGGGTGACGTCACCGTCCGGTTCGGCACGGGGGCGACCCTATGCCGTCACTTGCGGCGTATGCCCGCTTCCTCGCCGTATTCACCGAGTATCGCGACGCTGAACGCCGCGCTGACGAAGACCTTGACGGCGCGCAGGGCGTCGCCCAGGCGGTGGTGGGGCTGGGGAACTCCGTCGAGGGCTGTGGCGCCCGGGGGACGGCTGGAGGCTGGGTGGATGGTTGCTGCGCTCATGCCTCAATGGTGGAACTTCGGGCATGGCTACGGCATCGGTCCACGGGTCCAATTTCCGGCATCCTCCGGTCCACCCCCCGATGGACGCCGCCCCCGGCCTCGGCCCCACCCTCAGGGTGATGCTCCCCCTAGGGGTTGCGGGGAAATCCATTGGCCTCCCCCACCCCCACCTCACTAGAATCTACGCTCTTGCCCGCCTCCGTCCCCGGAGTGCCGCCGCCCGGACGGAAACCGGTCGGCTGATCGCCACCTGTGCGCCATCCACACCTGAGCGCCATCGACTCGCAGGCCTTCGGAGGCACCCCCTTGTCCACGCCCGCCCACGACCCGCTAGCGGACCCGCACCCCGGCCCCGGCCCCGACTCCCTCCCCGACCCCCTCTCCCGCGAACGCTCCCACCTCGCCGAGTCCCGCGCCGCCCTGCGCGCCATGCGTGAGGACGTCGAGTCGCTGGACATCAGCGACGTCACCGCGAACTGGGTCAACGCCGAGGTCCTCGCCCGCCAGATGGAGGAGCGCATCAAGGCGCTGGCCGACCTCAGCGACACCCCGCTGTTCTTCGGCCGCCTCGACTACCTGCACGCCCCCGGCGCCGACCAGGCGGAAGGCGCGTACGGCGAACGCTTCTACATCGGGCGCCGGCACGTGCACGACCACGACGGCGATCCGATGGTCATCGACTGGCGGGCGCCGGTCTCGCAGCCGTTCTACCGGGCGTCCAAGAAGGACCCGATGGACGTCGCCCTGCGCCGCCGCTTCGGGTACACCCGCGGCGACATCACGGCGTACGAGGACGAGCACCTCTCCGACCCCGCCGAAGCGGCCCGCACCAGCAAGCTGCTCCAGCAGGAGATCGAGCGCCCGCGTGTCGGCCCGATGCGCGACATCGTGGCGACCATCCAGCCCGAGCAGGACGAGATCGTGCGCAGCGGGCTCGGCGGAACGGTCTGCGTGCAGGGTGGCCCGGGGACCGGGAAGACCGCCGTCGGCCTGCACCGGGTCGCGTACCTCCTCTACGCCCACCGGGAGCGGCTCGCCCGCACCGGCACCCTGGTCATCGGGCCGAACCGCTCCTTCCTGCACTACATCGAGCAGGTGCTGCCCGCGCTGGGCGAGCTGACCGTGCAGCAGGCGACGGTGGACGACCTGGTGGCCCGTGACGTCGACATCCGCGGCACCGACGACGCCCCCGCCGCGGTCATCAAGGGCGACGCCCGGATGGCGGAGGTCCTGCGCAGGGCCGTCTACGCGCACGTCACGCCGCCCACCGAACCGGTCGTGGTGGTGCGCGGCTCCCGGCGCTGGCGGGTCCCGGCGTACGAGCTGGAGGACATCGTCCGCGAGTTGCTGGACCGGGGCATCCGGTACGGCGCCGCGCGCGAGGCCCTGCCGCAGCGCATCGCGCACGCCGTGCTGGTCCAGATGGAGCGCTCGGGAGAGGCACCCGACGACCGCGTGCAGGACTCGGTGGCGCGCAACGCGGCGGTGAAGGCGGCCGTCAAACAGGTCTGGCCGCCGGTCGACCCGGCGAAGCTCGTGCTGCGCCTGCTCACGGACACGGATTTCCTCGCCGTACACGCGGAGGGGATCCTCACCGACGACGAGCAGAAGACGATCGTGTGGGCGAAGCCGGTGCGCAGCGTCAAGGCGGCGAAGTGGTCGGCCGCGGACGCAGTGCTGATCGACGAGACGACGGATCTCGTCCAGCGCACCCACTCGCTCGGCCATGTCGTCCTGGACGAGGCGCAGGACCTCTCCCCCATGCAGTACCGCGCGGTCGGCCGCCGGTGCACCACCGGGTCGGCGACCGTCCTCGGCGACCTGGCGCAGGGCACCACGCCGTGGGCGACGCGGAGTTGGGACGAGGCGCTGGCCCACCTGGGCAAGTCCGACGGGGTCGTCGAGGAACTGACGGCGGGTTTCCGCGTCCCGACCGACGTCATCACCTACGCCTCCCGGCTCCTCCCGCACATCGCCCCCGGCCTCGCGCCGGTCGCCTCGGTCCGTGAGAACCCCGGTTTCTTCGCGCTCCGCGCCATCGGGGACACCGCCGAAGTGGTCGCCGCGTGCGAGGAGTTGCTCGGCAACGAGGGCTCGACGGGCCTGATCGCGGCGGACGCGCGCGTGCCGGCGCTCGCGGAGGCGCTGGCGGCGGCGGGCATCGGCTACCTGGCCCCCGGCGAGGAGACCACGGCCGAGACCCGCCTCACCCTGGTCCCGGCGTCACTGGCCAAGGGCCTGGAGTACGACTACGTGGTCCTCGACGAGCCCCGGGCCGTGGTCGACGGCGAACCGGACGAACGCACCGGCCTGCGCCGCCTGTACGTGGCGCTGACCCGGGCGGTGTCCGGCCTCATCGTCACCCACGCGGCCGCGCTGCCGCCGCAGCTGAGCTGAGCCGGCCGGGAAAGCAGACGTCGGGCTAGGCGGACTCCGCGCGGGACCCGCCCGTCCCGCTGCGACCGCCGGCCTCGTCGGCTTCACCCTGCACCTGTGCACCGTGCGCCGCGGCGAGCGGCCCCAGATGCTGCGCGGCGCTGTCCAGCAGTCCGAGGTCGGCCTTGGTGTGGGCGATGGCGGCGTCGATCAGGACGGCGACCAGCGGCTCGTCGGCGTGGGCCCGGCGCTGTCGGGCCAGGCCCGCGAGCTCGGACAGGTACGTCTGCCGCTGCGCCTCGATCAGCGTGGTCAGGGCCTGCGGGCCCAGCGCGGAGGCGCCGAGGAGCTTGAGGAACAGTTCGTCGCGGAAGCCGCCGACGCGCACCCAGGCGGTGGTCGCCCAGGAGCGCAGTTCGGCCTCGCCCGCCTCGGTGAGCGTGTAGAGGTTCTTGTCGGGCCGGTCGGTCTGCGTGACCTGCGAGCGTGAGACATAGCCGTCACGGACCAGCCGTTCGAGGATCTGGTAGAGGTGACCGATGTTCAGGCCACCCCACTGCGGGCCGATGGCCTCCTCGAAGCGGGCCTTGAGTTCGTATCCGTGATTCGGTCGCCGGGTCAGCAGCGCGAGCACGGCGTGATGGAGCGGCATATACGTCCCTTCTACATTGTGACAACATACCCCTGAATTGCCGCAATGTATGTGCGGCGGTGTACGTGCCGCGATGTGCGAGGGCGAGGCTGCATCTATGGCTGTGAGCGTGGCGTTGCGCGGGGTGAGCCGCCGGTATCCCGGGCTGACCGCGCTGGACGAGGTCGACCTGGAGGTCGCGGCCGGCGAGGTGGTGATGCTGACCGGGCCTTCCGGTGCCGGCAAGTCCACCGTGCTGCACGTGACGGGTGGCATGGACCAGCCCGACGAGGGACACGTCGAGATCGACGGCACGGAACTGGTGCGCCGGGACCTGGACCGGCACCGCCGGCGGATCGGCTTCGTCTTCCAGCGCTTCCACCTGCTGCCCGCGCTGACCGCGCTGGACAACGTGCTCGCCCCCGTCCTGCCGCGCAGGGTGGACTTCGACCGCCGTGCGCGCGGCATGGAACTGCTCGAAGCGGTCGGCCTGGGCCACCGGGCCGACGCCCTGCCCGCACAGTTGTCGGGCGGCCAGCAGCAACGCGTCGCCGTCGCCCGCGCGTTGATCAACCGGCCGGGACTGCTGCTGGCCGACGAGCCCACCGGCAACCTGGACAGCGTCATCGGGCGGGAGATCATCGACCTGCTGATGTCGCTGCGCGAGCGGTACGGGATGACGATGCTGATCGCCACCCACGACGCGGAGGTCGCCGCCAACGGCGACCGGGTGGTGCGCCTGCAGGACGGCAGGATCACCTCGGACCAGCGGGTCACGCCGGCCGGCGACGTGCTGCACCGGCTGGGGGGCCTGCGCCCGTGATAGGGATGATCCTCGATCAGCTCCGGCGGCGGCGCGGGCGCGCGCTGGCCCTGGCCGCCGGAATCCTGGTGGCGGCGACCAGCTTCACCCTGCTGACCGCGACGGTGAGCACGAGCCAGGCGACCACCGTGGGCACCGTACGGAAGAACGCACGGTCCGCGTACGACGTCCTGGTACGCCCGCCGGACTCGCAGACGGCCGTGGAGCGGCAGAGCGGTCTGGTCACGCCGAACTTCCTGTCCGGCACGTTCGGCGGCATCACCATGGACCAGTACCGGCGCATCCGCGGCCTGGCCGGGGTCGACGTGGCCGCGCCGGTCGCCAACATCGGCTACCTCATGGTGTCGAGCACCGTCACCGTCGACGTGTCCCGCTTCCTGGACGGCAAGGCCTCCCGGCAGATCCTGCGCATCAGCCCGACGCTCACCTCCGGACTGGGCACCTACCGCACCTCCGACGAGTACGTCTACCTCACCCGCTCCCCCCTGACAGCGGCGGGGACACCGGAGGACCTGTTCCAGTCCGACACCCTGGAGAAGGGCGCGGTCGACAAGAGCACCGAGCGGTACCAGCTGGCGGGGAAGTACGACGTCTGCTTCTACTTCAACCGGGACAAGACCGAGCAGACCGAGTTCAACCTGAAACTGCCGATGAGGACGAACTTCATCGCCGAGGACCTCAGGGACAGGTCGCCGTTCGACCCGGACCTGAGTTCGCGGATGAACTGCCAGTCCGGCCGGGACAAGGCCACCATCGACGTTCCGGTCAGTTACCCCGTGCTGCTGTCCGCCATCGACCCGGCGGCCGAGAACCGGCTGGTGGGCCTGGGCGACACCATCACCTCGGGCCGGATGCTCACCGAGCAGGACAAGCCGTGGACGGTGTCGTCCGCCAAGAGCGTCCACGGACAGCACGACTCCTACATCCCGGCGCTGCTCAGCGACAACCCGCTGACCACCGGAACGCTCGACGCCACCGTCGAGCGGCTCGACGTCGGCGACCCGGCCGAGCTGCCCTCGAAACTGGGCAACCCGACGGCCGACAGCTTCGTCCGCGGCCTGCACGGCACCACGGTGGGCACAACCCGGGTCGACCTGGGCAAGGGCTACCGGAAGGCGCTGACCGAGGATTCGTTCGACACCGGGGACTACTGGACGGTCGGCCCGGTCACCTACCGCCGGACCTCGGACGGCGACCTGACCGCGCAGCCGCAGCCGGCGCAGAAGCGCAGCCTGTGGATCACCAACTCGAACCAGCAGCCGTTCGCCAACGTCCCCGAGGAGAACCACCAGGGCACCCAGTACCGGAAGGTGACCAGTCACGCCGCCACGGACTGCGTCGGGCTGGGTTCCTGCGACGGCGTCGACTCCGGGCGCCTGCCCAACCCCTTCGTCCACCTGGTCGGCCGCTACGACACCGGCAGACTGCGCGGTTTCTCGGCACTGTCCGACACCCCGCTGGAGACCTACCAGACACCGCAGGTCACCGGCGCGGACAGCGCGACCCGGGCGAAGCTCCACGGCAAGCCGCTGCAGCCCGACCGCAACCTGGGCGGCTACGTCAGCCCGCCGCCCACCATGCTGACGACGATGGACTCCATCACCGCGCTCACCAAGAGCCGCCGGGTCCCGAGCCTCCAGGACAAGGCGCCGGTGAGCGCGATCAGGATCCGGGTGGCCGGAGTGACCGGCGTCGACACGGCCTCCCGGGCGCGGGTGAACGCCGTGGCCGGGGCGATCCGGGCCGCCTACCCCCGGCTCCAGGTCGACGTCACCGTCGGCAGTTCGCCCGCCCCGCAGACGGTGGCGTTGAGCGGCTCGGCGCGGGTGACGGAGCGTTGGGTCGCCAAGGGCGTGGCCCTGCGCATCCTCCGGGCGGTGGACACCAAGAGCGCGGTGCTCTTCGTGCTGGTCCTCGTCGTGTGCGCGCTCTTCCTCGGCCAGGCGGCGCTGGCCTCGGTGCGCTCACGCCGCACCGAGATCGGCACGTTGCGCTGCCTGGGCTGGAGCGGCGGCGAAGTACTCCGCCTGGTCCTCGGCGAACTGGCGGTGATCGGCCTCGCCGCCGGAGCCGCGGGCGCGGTGCTCGCGTACGTGCTGGGCCGGGCGCTGGGCCAGCCCGGAGCCGGCGCCAAGTCGCTCCTCGTGCTCCCGGTGGCGCTTCTGCTGGCCACGGCGGCGGGCCTGATCCCCGCCTGGCTCGCCACCCGGCTGGGACCGATGGAAGCCGTCCGGCCCCCGGTGACGGCGGCCCGCCGCGCCCGCCCGGTGCGTTCGGTGGCCGGGCTGGCCGTGCTCAACCTGCTGCGGGTGCGGGGCCGCACGCTGCTGGGCGCGGCCGGGCTGGCGCTGGGAGTGGCCGCGTTCACGGTGCTGCTGGCCCTGACGCTGGCCTTCCGGGGCGAGGTGGCCGGGTCGCTGCTCGGCAGCGCCGTGGTGGCGCAGGCGCGCGAGGCCGACTACCTCAGCGTCGCCCTGTCCCTGCTGCTGGGCGCCGCCGGTGCCATCGACGTCCTGGTCATCTCGCAGCGCGAGCGCGCCGCCGACCTCGCGGTGCTGCGGGCGACCGGCTGGACCAACCGCGAGCTGGCGAAGCTGACCCTCTACGAGGGGATCGGACTGGCTCTGCTGGGCGGCCTGTCCGGCGCGGTGGCCGGTCTGGCCGGGGTGCTGGCACTGGGCCGGGGCGTGCTGCACGGACACCTGTTCACGGTCACCGGCGCCGCGCTGCTGGCCACGCTCGCGGCGACCGCCCTGGTGGGGGCGGCGCTGACGGTGCCGATCCGGGGGCTGTCCAGGATCGCCCCCGCCCACCTGCTCGCCGCCGAGTGAGCCGGCCCCGGCCCTAGTTGGAGGACCCCGACCCGTCCAGCACCCGGCGCCAGGACCGCACCGCCGCCTCCGACACCGCCCCGTCCCAGCCCGCCGGCCGGGCCGCGCCGCCGATGTGGAAGGCCTCGATGCCCGCCGCCCGCAGCTCGGCCACATGATCGAGCCGCAGGCCACCGCCCACCAGGAGGGTCTGCTCGTACCCCGGCTCTCCGCGCCGCCCCGCCTCGGCCAGCAGCCTGGGCAGCCCCTCGTCCACGCCCTCCGCGGCCCCGGCCGTGAGGTAGGTGTCGAGGCCGGGCAGGTCGGCGAGCTGCTTGCGCAGGGCGTCGCGGTCCGCGGCCCGGTCGATGGCCCGGTGGAAGGTCCAGCGGCAGCCGTCCAGCGCGGCGACCACCCGCTCCACCGCGTCCAGGTCCACCCCGCCCTCCGCGTCCAGGAACCCGAGCACGAACTGGTCGGCCCCGGCCGCCCGCAGTTCCCCGGCCACCTCCACCAGGCGGTCGGCGTCGCCCGCCGCGAACCCGTCCGCCAGTCGCAGCATCACGCGCAGGTCGATGTCGACGGCGGCCCGGATCGCGGTGAAGGTCCGGGGCGGCGGGGTGAGCCCGTCGGCCGCCATGTCGGTGACCAGTTCAAGGCGGTCCGCGCCTCCGGCCTGGGCGGCGACCGCGTCCTCGGCGTCGAGGGCGATCACCTCCAGGACTGCACGCGTGCTCATAGGGCCCCTTCCGTGGTGTTCCCCGTGCACCTCCCGACCGGTGGTCTAGTCCGGAGGTCTAGTCCAATCCAGGGTACGCGGGGAACAGGGACGGCCGCGAGACCGCCCCCGTCGCACAAGGTCCGTATTCAGCCGTAGAGGTTCAGCTCCACCGCCTCCGCTCCCATCAGCTCGTACGACGTCCCGTTCGGCGACCGCCCGGTGTACAGCCGTACGAGCGTCGCCGCGTCCCCCATGAAACGGGCCGGGGTCCGGGTCCCGCTGGTCTCGCCCAGGTGCAGCGGGTCGTCCACGTCGTCCAGGTCGGCCTGGAGCCGCAGGTGCCCCCGCGCCCGGGTCACCCGGGCCAGCAGCGAGAGCGCGTGGGGCAGACCCGCGCCCGTGTAGGCGCCGGGTTCGCCGAGGGTGTCGCGGACGTCACCGGCGTGCACCCACTCCCCCAGGGCGATCCCGTCCAGCGCCCCGTCCGCCCGCCCCGCGATCACGTCGCCGGCCTCGGTCATCCCGCGCTCCAGCTCGTCGAGGACCCGGGCGTTGGTCCAGTCGGCGCGCTCGGCGATGTCCCGGTCGTTCGACTCGGGTGAGAACACCCCGGGCTCGAAGCGGCTCTCCACCACCCGGATCAGCGCGGACGAACAGTGGGCGAGCACGTCCCGGACCGTCCACCCGGGACACGCGGCGGTCGGCAGCGCGAAGTCCGCGTCCGGCCGGGAGCGCAGGAGCGGGATCAGCGCGTCGCGCTCGACGGTGAGGAGACGGCCGGGAAGGAGGGGGTCGCGTGCGTCGTCAGCAGCAGCAGTCATGCGTCCCACGCTAGGGGGATGTCAGTGGCGGGCGGGAGAATGAGCGCATGGCCGATCTCCGCGATCTCCGCGCCCGCTGGCGGGACGCCCTCCTCATGGCGCGCGACGACGACTCCCGCCACCCCGACCCCGACCCGTACGCCGACGAACTGCTCCGCCGCTGGCAGGAGCCCCAGCGCCGGTACCACACGGTCGCCCACCTCACGGCGGTCCTCGACCACGTCGACGTACTGGCGGAGTACGCGGACGAGCCGGACCTGGTCCGGCTCGCCGCCTGGTTCCACGACGCGGTGTACCTCCCGGACCGGTCGGAGAACGAGGAGCGCTCGGCCCGCCTCGCCGAACGCGCCCTCCCCGAGGCCGGGATCTCCGCGGAGAAGACCGCCGAGGTCGCCCGCCTGGTCCGGCTCACCGTCACCCACGACCCGGCCCCGGGCGACCGCAACGGCGAGGTCCTGTGCGACGCCGACCTCGCGATCCTCGCCGCCCCGCCCTCCGGGTACGCCGCCTACACCGTCGAGGTGCGCGAGGAGTACCACTTCGTCCCGAACGACGCCTTCCGTGCGGGCCGTTCCGCGATCCTGCGCCAACTCCTCGACCTGCCCCAGCTGTTCAGAACGCCGTACGGCCGGACCGAGTGGGAGCCGACCGCCCGCTACAACCTCGCCGCGGAGCTGGAAATGCTGTCGACCGCCGAGGATCCGGCGTCCTAGGGTGCGACCCATGCGTGACATGGGCGGGGACCAGGTGGAAGAGGCCGTCGCGGGCTGTGTGGCCGCGCTGCGGCCCGCGGTGGCGCGGGACTGGACGGAGGTGACGGCCGGCAGGCTGGACTGGAACTGCCACGAGACGGCGGTCCATGTCGCCGACGACCTCGTCGCGTACGCCGCCAATCTGGCCGGGCGCGCCCAGGACGCGTACGTGCCCTTCGAGCTCAGGCTCGACGACGGGACCGACAACTCCGGCCTCCTGCACGTCATCGAGACGACCGGCGCCCTGCTCGCCGCCACCGTCCGCACCACCTCCCGCCAGGTCCGCGCCTTCCACCCCTACCCCTTCCGCAGCGCCGACCGCGCGGGCTTCGCCGCGATGGGCGTCGCCGAAGTGCTGCTCCACACCCACGACATGGCCACGGGCCTCGGGCTCCCCTACCGGCCCTCCGAAGAACTCGCCGAGTCCGTCCTGGCCTGGCTGTTCCCGCACGTCCAGCCCGGCCCCGCCGCCTGGCCGACCCTCCTGTGGGCCACCGGCCGCGGCGAGCTGCCCGGCCGGGCCCCGGTCACCGACTGGCGCTGGCGCAACAACCTCGTCATCCCCGCCGAACGCCTCGACCTCGTCGGCATCCGCCCCGCCGAAGCCCGCGACCTGCGCCTCGGCGGCGACGGCGGCTTCGAATGGGTCGACGGCGGCCCCTACGAGGGCACCCGGGACGCCGCCGGCTTCCTGCTGAAGGCGTACGAAGGGGGCGTCCACCGGCCGGAGTTCGGCGTCTTCGCCCTGGTCCGCCGGGCGGACGGCCGCGCGGTCGGCGGCATCGGCTTCCACTCCGCCCCGGACGAGGAGGGCCGGGTGGAGATCGGCTACGACCTGGCCGAGGCCGCCCGCGGCAACGGCTACGCGACGGAAGCGCTCCGCGCCCTGGCCGGCTGGGCCCTGGCCCGCGACGACGTACGCACCCTGTTCGCCACCGTCGAGACCGCCAACACCGCCTCCCAGGCGGTCGTCACCCGCGCCGGGTTCGGCAAGGTGAGCGAGGGCGAGGCGGAGCTGGCCTTCGCGCTGCGGGCGGAATAGGAACCGCCGGACCGTCAGGGGCCGTTACCGGCGGGGCACGTCGCTCTTGCGCCGGCGCAGCCCCGCCCCGTGCAGCAGCCGCACCACCTCGCGGCTGCTGACCTCCACGGCACCGGCCCGGACCGCGTCCGGGTAGCGGTGCGAGGGGATGTCGTAGTGGTCGCGCTCGAAGGCACGGCGCAGTACGCCCATGTCCTCGGCGAAGGCGTGCAGTTCGGCGTACGAGACATCGCTGACCAGGTGGGACCACATCCGGCCGTGGCCCGGCCAGTCCGGCGGATCGATGTACACCGTCATGAGAACTCCGTCACGAGGAGGACATCCCGCCGCCCAGGGAACTGCCCAGGGAACCGACCGAGGCGACCTTCACGCCCGCCTTGTGGCACACCCAGTGCGGGTCCGGGCCGAGTTCCGGTTCGACGTCCAGGGCGTGCGGGTCACCGGAGCCGCACACCGGGCACAGCGGCCAGCGGCCGTACCGCTCAAGGAGCGCGTCCTGCACGTCCTGGGCCACCAGCCCCGCCACGTACCCCGCGCCCTCCGGCCACTGCTCCACCCACCAGCGGCGCTGTACGACGGAGTCCTCGACCAGCGAGACCACGTCCGCCTCGGCGACCTCGCCCGCGACCAGATCGGCGAGCACGAGGGCGCGGGCTGCGTGCAACGCCTGTTCCAAGGGGCTTACGGGGTCCATGGTCCTATTGTGCGCGGTCTTGACCGGGCACCCGAACCGAAAATATCTTTCAAGAGTGACCAAGGACGTGAAGGAAATTTTCGGCCGCCGCGGAAGCGCTGGTGCGCCACCGGCTCCGGCCGCCCTCGCGGCCAAGGTGCGGACCCTCGCGCCCTCCATGACCCGCTCCATGCAGCGCGTCGCCGAGGCCGTCGCGAACGACCCCGCCGGCTGCGCGGCCCTCACGGTCACCGGCCTCGCCGAACTGACCGGCACCAGCGAGGCGACCGTCGTCCGCACCGCCCGGCTGCTCGGTTACCCCGGCTACCGCGACCTGCGGCTCGCCCTCGCCGGGCTCGCCGCGCACCAGCAGTCGGGGCGGGCGCCCGCGATCACCACCGACATCGCCGTCGACGACCCGATCGCCGACGTCGTCGCGAAACTCGCCTACGACGAACAGCAGACCCTCGCGGACACGGCGGCCGGCCTCGACACGGTGCAGCTGGGGGCCGCCGTCAGCGCACTCGCCGGGGCGCGGCGGACCGACGTGTACGGCATCGGGGCGTCGGGGCTGGTCGCCCAGGACCTCACGCAGAAGCTGCTGCGGATAGGGCTGATAGCGCACGCCCACAGCGATCCGCATCTCGCGGTCACCAACGCGGTGCAGTTGCGGGCCGGGGACGTGGCGATAGCGATCACGCACTCCGGGTCGACCGGGGATGTCATAGAGCCGCTGCGGGTGGCCTTCGAACGGGGGGCCACGACCGTCGCGATCACCGGGCGGCCCGGGTCGTCGGTGACGCAGTACGCCGACCATGTGCTGACGACGTCGACGGCGCGGGAGAGCGAGCTGCGGCCGGCGGCGATGTCGTCGCGGACCGGGCAGTTGCTGGTGGTGGACTGTCTGTTCGTGGGGGTGGCGCAGCGGACGTACGAGGCGGCGGCGCCGGCGTTGGCGGCGTCGTACGAGGCGTTGGCCCATCGGCATCGGAGTGTGCCCCGATAGACCGTAGGGCTTGATCATTGTGGGAACGTGCCGGTTCGTCGTGGCTTGTCGCGCCCGCGCGGCGGTAGCCGCATATTCAACACAGCCCCGCGCCCCTGAGTAAGTGCACTCGTCCGCGTTGGAAAGAGCCGTATCCGAATGACCACCGAACACCGCGCTCTCCGCACCGAGCTGGAGTCGCTCACCACCGAGGCCTTCCGCCCCGAGCTCGCCGAGATCGACACGCTGCCCACCCTGGACATCGCCCGCCTGATGAACGGTGAGGACGCCGGGGTGGCCGCCGCCGTGGCTCTGCGGCTGCCCCAGATCTCGGCCGCGATCGACGGCATCGCCGCCCGGATGGCCCAGGGCGGCCGGCTGGTCTACGCCGGGGCCGGTACCGCCGGGCGGCTCGGGATCCTGGACGCCTCCGAGTGTCCGCCCACCTTCAACACCCGGCCCGGTCAGGTCGTCGGGGTCATCGCGGGCGGGCCGGAGGCCATGGTCACGTCCGTGGAAGGGGCCGAGGACTCCGCGGAGCTGGCCCGGAAGGACCTCGACGCGCTCGGAATCGGCCCCGCCGACTCCGTCGTCGGCATCTCGGCCTCCGGCCGCACCCCCTACGCCGTCGGCGCCGTCGAGCACGCCCGCGCCCTGGGCGCCCTGACCGTCGGCCTCTCCTGCAACGCGGGCAGCGCGCTCGCGGCCGCCGCCGAGCACGGGATCGAGGTCGTCGTCGGCCCCGAACTGCTCACCGGCTCCACCCGCCTCAAGGCCGGCACCGCCCAGAAGCTCGTCCTCAACATGCTGTCGACGATCACGATGATCCGGCTCGGCAAGACCTACGGGAACCTGATGGTCGACGTCCGCGCCTCCAACGAGAAGCTGCGCGCCCGCTCCCGCCGGATCGTCGCGCTCGCCACGGGTGCGTCGGACGACGAGATCGAGGCGGCCCTCACCGCCACCGACGGCGAGGTGAAGCCCGCCGTCCTGGTGATCCTGGCCGGTGTCGACGGGCCCACCGCAGCCCGCCTTCTGGAGGAGTCCGGCGGTCATCTGCGCGCGGCGCTCACCGCGACGGGCGGCTGACCCGCACGCTCGGAGGGTGCAGAGATCGTCGTACGACACCGCCACCGCGCTGCTGCCCCTGGTCGGCGGCCCCGGGAACGTCACCTCCGTCGCCCACTGCATGACCCGGCTCAGGGTGGGGCTGGCCGATCGCTCGCTCGTGGACGCGGCGGCGGTGCGGGCCGTGCCGGGGGTGCTGGGGGTGGTGGCCGACGCGGACACCGTGCAGATCGTCATCGGGCCGGGGGCCGTGGTGACCGTGACCGCCGAGTTCGAGAAGCTGCTGTCCGCGCAGCGGCTCGCCGCCCGCGGGGCCGAGCTGCGGGCGGACCGCGCCCGGCGCAACGCGACCCCGGTCAAGACGGCCCTCCGCCGCGTCGCGGACATCTTCGTGCCGCTCATCCCCGCCCTGATCGGCTGCGGGGTGCTGGCCGGCCTCAACGGGCTCCTCGTGAACGCCGGTTGGCTGCCCTGGCTGACCCCCGCCCTCGCCGCCGTCGCCTCCGGCTTCATGGCCCTGATCAGCGTCTTCGTCGGATACAACACGGCGAAGGTGTTCGGCGGAACGCCCGTCCTCGGGGGCGCGGTCGCGGCGGTCGTCGTCTATCCGGGCGTCGCGAAGGTGACGGCCTTCGGGGTGGCGCTCGCCCCCGGTCAGGGCGGGGTCCTCGGAGCCCTGGCGGCGGCGCTGCTCGCCGTCGGCGTCGAGAGGTGGTGCCGGGGGCGCGTCCCGGACGCCCTCGACGTCCTCCTCACCCCCACCGTCACCGTCCTCGTCGCGGGCCTCGCCACGCTCTACGGCCTCATGTACGCCGCCGGTCTCGTCTCCTCCGCCATCGGCACCGCGGCCAACTGGCTGCTCGCCACCACCGGCCCGCTCGCCGGCCTGGTCCTCGGCGGTCTCTTCCTCCCCCTCGTCATGCTGGGCCTGCACCAGGCCCTGATCCCCATCCACACCACCCTCATCCAGCAGCAGGGCTACACCGTCCTGCTCCCCCTCCTCGCCATGGCGGGCGCCGGCCAGGTGGGCGCCGCCCTCGCCGTCTACGCCCGCCTCCGCCACGACACCCAGCTCCGTACGACGATCAGGTCGGCGCTCCCGGCCGGCCTGCTGGGCGTCGGCGAGCCCCTCATCTACGGCGTCTCGCTCCCCCTCGGTCGCCCCTTCCTCACCGCCTGCGCGGGCGGGGCGGCGGGCGGCGCCTTCGTCGGCTTCTTCGCGGTCCTCGGCGACCGGGTGGGCGCCACCGCCATCGGCCCCTCGGGCTGGGCCCTGTTCCCCCTTCTCACGGGAAACAGGGGCCCGGCCCTGGCGGCGGCGATCTACGCGGGCGGCCTGCTGACCGGTTACGCCGTGGGCTTCCTGGCGACCTACGCCGGCTTCAGCGGCGCAGGTGTCCCGGGTGACCCGTCACCTCGGCGATCCAGGTGATGACGTCACCCTCCGCGTGCCGCAGCCGACGCACGGAAGTCGGCCAGTTTCAGCGGCCGTCGGCAGCGGCCCTTCCGTCGCCGAGCGCGTCGAGGATGTACGGCCACGCCGCCCTGCCGAGGAGCGCGTCCGCTTCAGGAGTGCCCCCGTACCTGAAGCGCGGGGACGCCGGCGCGGGGCTCTCACCAGGAAGGCGCTGCCGGTGGCCGGCGTCGTCGCGGGCGATCAGACGCACGGTTGCCCCCACCGACCGTCGGCGTTGCGCCAACTGCTCGGCGTAGGGAAGCGAGGGCCACATCGCGTCATCGCCGCCCGCCACCAACAGGAGATCCGCTCTGGCCGTCTCCACGGGGATCTCCGCCGACGCAAGCGAGCGAGCGAACGTCCGCTCGCTCCGTTCGTACCATCCCCGGATGGCGACGGGCCCGCTGTCCGGCTCCGCGGGAGCCCAGGAATCGTCCATCGGGACGAACGGCAGCGGCCGTTCCCGCCAGGTCCAGGACGAGCGATACGGGTGGTGCGCTCCGTCGCGGCCCGGGCCGACATTGCACCAGACTCGCGAGGTGGGCGACAGCGCGATCGCCACGTCCACACGCGGGTCGTGCACAGCCGTGAGCAGAGCTGCCTCAGCCCCCTTGGAGAAGCCGAGAACTCCGATGCGTCGCGCTCCGCCCAGCCGAAGGAGGTCAACGGCGGCGGTGAAGGTCTCCAGGGGAACTTCGCAGATCCCCGGCGGCTGCCCGGGCCCACCGAACCAGCGGATCGCCAAGGCCGCGAAGCCCTGCCGAGCGAGGATGCGCGCCCGTTCACGCTCGACGCGCCCACTGGATCCCGCCAGGACCAGAACGCCGACCTCGCTCCCGTGCACCGGAGCGATCAGAACGCCTTCCCAGGGATGGGTCAGCTCGCGTTCGGTGATGTCCGCCTCAACGCTCATGCTTGCGACACTACAGAGCGGGCTTCCTCTCCAGACGTCAACAAGGCAGTCGCCGCGTCCCGTTGACGCGCCGCACCTGCGCCCGCAGCACCTCGTCCGGCGGCGCCGGCTCCAGCGACTCGGGCGGGCAGTCCCACTCCCGCCCACCCGCCACGGGCCGCAACTGCACCTTCCCGCCGACATGCCCCCTGACCTCACCGATCCGCCCGTCCCGTACGTCCGTCACGTACGTCCCGAGCGGCGGCCGTTCCCCCCGGACCACCGAGGCCAGCCGCTCCGCGACCCGCACATTGCACCGCCCCAACTCGACCAGTGCGAAGGGCTCGTCGCTCGCACCGGTCACCGGGTCGACGCACAGCGACGGCAGGACGACACCGACGCCCCGCAGGGCCAACCGCAACGTCTCCACGACTTCTTCGGTGGGTCGCAGCACCATTCCGCACCTCCACGCTGAGTTCTCGGTTCGCCACACAGCGTGTCGGGCATGCCTCTAACCTGGCCAGATACGGCATCCCAACAACTTCGGCTGTTGAGACAGGGAGTGGCCCATGTCAGGACCCAAGGACCTGGATCCGTCGTCATCGCCGCGCGCCTTGCTGGGGGCGGAGTTACGGCATGCGCGCGAGCAGAAGGGGCTGAGCCAGGCCGAGTTGGGCCAGATGGTGTTCGTGAGCGGGTCCTACATCGGACAGTTGGAGTCAGGGACTCGGCGAATGCTGCCGGATCTCGCCCGCCTGCTGGACGAAGTCCTGGAGACTGACGGCTTCTTCAAGCGGAACTGCAAGGCGGCGGCCAGGTCGAAGTATGAGGATTACTTCGCAGACGTAGCGGAGATCGAGGCTCAAGCCACAGCGATCAGGGAATACGTACCGCTCCTGATTCCCGGGCTGTTGCAGACGCCCACGTATGCCCGGATCGTGAACCGCGCCTACGCCCCGACCGCGTCGGAAGAGACCATCGAGGAGTGGACGGAAGGCCGGATGGAGCGGATCCGTCTGCTTGACCATCCGACAAAACCGTTGTTGTGGGCCGTGCTTGACGAGGCGGCGCTGCGCCGGGAAACCGGCGGCCGGGTAGTGATGGCGGAAGCCCTGCGCCACATTGCCGACCTGTCCCGCCGCAACCGGGTCATCATGCAGGTGCTGCCGCTCAGCGCAGGTGCGCACGCGGGCATGGCGGGAGCCCTCAAGCTGATGGAGTTCGAGGAGGCCCCGACGCTGGCCTACCTCGAAGCGGTGCGCAGTGGGCGGTTGGAGGATGACCCGGCCACGGTCACCCAACTGAGGTTCCTGTTTGATCTCCTCGTTGCCTCCGCGCTCTCGCAAGAGAAGTCGCTAGCCCTGATCGAGGCGTTGGCGCAGGATTACGCCCATGAGGTACATCCCTAACCACGACCTGAGCACGGCCACGTGGATCAAGTCGAGCTATAGCCAGGGCGGCGGAAACTGCCTCGAAGTCACCGCCGCCCACCCCACCCTCATCCCCGTCCGCGACTCCAAAACCGCCCCCCACGGCCCGACACTCGCGTTCCTGCCGGAGACCTGGTCGGCCTTCGTCGACGGCGTCAAGAGCCGTGGTCGTGGCCCCGAGGGCGCTGCGCCAGGGCCCGGGCGCGGGCGGTGATGTCCTCCGGGGACACGACGGAGAGGCCGGCGAGTACGTCCTCCAGGGCGCCCAGCCACAGCTGGTAGTAGCGGTACGGCCCCTCCGAGGCTGCCGCGATCCGGGCGATCAGCGCGCTCTGGAACTGCGGCCAGGTGAACGCGCCCGTCTCGCACAGGCTGACGGCCATGCCGAAGGCGCGGCTCTCCCACGGCTCGGCGAAGGTGAGTTCGCCGTTGGAGCGGGGCGGCGCGGCCGGGCCGTCGATGTCGAGCGGCGCGGTCATGGGGCCGTCGCCTTGGCCACGCCGACCATCGAGTCCCGGGTGATCAGCGGCACGAGTTCCTCCTCGGTCAGGTGGCCGGTGCCCGCCGGCCGCTCGGGCAGGACCAGCCAGCGGACCTCGCTGGTGGAGTCATGGACGGTGATCCGCACGTCGTCGTCGAGTGCGAGGCCCATCTCGGCCAGCACCCGGCGGGGCTCCTTCACGACGCGGGCGCGGTAGGCGGGGTCCTTGTACCAGCTGGGCGGCAGGCCGAGCACCGGCCACGGGTAGCAGGAGCACAGGGTGCACACGACCACGTGATGCGTGGTGGGGGTGTTCTCCACGACGACGATGTGCTCGCCCTGGGGTCCGGAGAAGCCGAGTTCCTTGATGGCGGCGGTGCCGTCCCGGAGCAGGCGGCGCCGGTACTCCGGGTCGGTCCAGGCCCTGGCGACGACCTTGGCGCCGTTGAGGGGGCCCACGTTGGTCTCGTACTCGGTGATGATCCCGTCCATCACCTTCGGGTCGATCAGGCCCCGTTCGGTGAGCAGTTGCTCCAGCGCCTCGGTGCGCAGGGCCGGGGGCAGGCGTTCGCCGGATCCGGCGGTGGTCATGCGGCGGCCTCCAGGTAGCTCTCGTACATCTCCAGGGTGACGGCGAAGGGTTCGGCGTCGGCGCCCCACAGTTCGCGGGAGTCGAACCGCACGGAGTAGACGTACTGCGGGTTCTCGCCCTGGAAGTGGGCGTTGGTGTCGGGCAGTACGGCGGCGGGCTGTACGGCCTGGACGGTGCCGGTGTGTCCGCGGGCGTAGCGCGGGAGCCGGGTGTGGCCGGGCACGGATGCGGCGCGGGCCCGTACCCGCTCGCCGACGGTGAAGGCGGGCTCGGTGTCGACCGAGCGCAGCGAGCCCTCGGCGGTCGGCGCGTAGTCGGGCCGGTGGGGCTCGGGGCTCGGGGGCTCCGGGACGTGTTCGCCGCGCAGGTTGCGGGCGCGGGCGTCGATCGCGCCGGGCGCGAGGACGGCACTGTCGTGGAGCATCAGTTCCCCGCCGTTGAGCCAGCGGCCGTAGTAGCCGTCGTCGAAGTAGGCGGCCCGGTCCAGGCGCTCCAGGGCGTGCCGGAAGGCATCCGTGTTGACGCCGCCGGACGCGACACGGCTGGAGAGGATCGCGAGGGCGAAGGCCCGGCGCTGCCAGGGCTCCGCGAAGACCGGTTCGTCGGGAGGCGGGGGGTGCACGGGACCCCATCCCGGTGTGCCGCCCAGATCGGCAAGACCATCCATGACAGAACTCCCCATATGGTCACGTAACGGACCATACGTCTGAATCGTACGTGAAAGGCCTCGTCCATGCCCTGGGCGGCGCTGCCGGTGGTACCGCTGGTCCTACCCCAGGCTCTGGCGACGGCCGGTTCCGGAAGAGGATCATCGGCGCGGGATGGTCACCCCACACCGGTCACCCACACCGAACGGACACCGCCGTGAGCATGATGTACCTCGCCCAGCCCGACCAGCAGCAGAAGCTCGAATGGCTCGACGGCGGCCAGTTCGCCGTCCTCCTGGACAGTGCGGCCACCGACGGACAGCTGACCGTGGGACGGTTCAGCGTCGCCAAGGGGGAGGCGCCGCCCTATCACATGCACACCCGCGAGGACGAGGTCTTCATGCTGATCAAGGGCACCGCGCTGGTGTGGTCGGACGACCAGGAGCTGGAGCTGACGGAGGGCGGGATCGTCTATCTGCCCAAGAACGTCCCGCACGGCTACCGGATCACCTCCGACACCGCCGACCTGTTGATGATCTGCACTCCGGCCGGCATCGAGGGCATGTTCCGGCACGCCGGACGCGACCTGTCGACCGCACGGCCGGAGGGGTTCGAGATATCCAAGGACCTGATGGCCGAGGCCGCCGACATGTACGGCCAGATCATCCTCGGCCCGCCGCGCTGAACGTCGGCGCCCCCGCCGGCACCCCGCGTCCGCCCCCCTTACGAAAGGCACAGCCATGTCCGGGCAGCAACGCCGCGACCTCGACGAGATGCTCCGGCACTCCCCGCTCGACGTCGGCGGCGACATAGCCGAAGCACGCGCGGTCTTCCACGAGATGATGACCTCGATACCGCTGCCCCCCGATGTCACGACCACCCCCGGTCTGCTCGGCGGCGTCCCTGTCGTCACGGTCGAGACGCCGGGCGGCGATCCGTCCGACGTGGTCCTGTACTTCCATGGCGGCGCGTACGCCATCGGCTCCGCCGCCGACGCGGCGGGCCTGGCCGCCGACGTGTCCCGGCGCGTCGGCGCCCGTGCCGTCTGCGTCGACTACCGGCTGGCTCCGGAGAACCCGTTCCCCGCGGCCGTCGACGACGCGGTGGCCGCGTACCGCGCGCTGCTCGACCAGGGCGTCCCCGCCGCCCGGATCGCCTTCGTCGGCGAGTCCGCCGGGGGCGGCCTGACCGTCGCGACGCTGGTCGCCCTCAAGGCGGCGGGGCTGCCCCAGCCGTCCTCGGCCGCGGTGTTCTCCCCCTGGGCCGACCTCACGGTGTCCGGAGCCGGCGCGACCGGCAGGGCCGACCTGGACCCGGCACTCACCCCGCAGGCCCTGCGCACCCGGGCCCGCGACTACCTCGGTCCGACGACGCCCGGCACCGAGCCGCTGGCCAGCCCGGTCTTCGCCGACCTGACGGGGCTGCCGCCGCTGCTCGTCCAGGTGGGCTCGCACGAGATCCTGCTGGACGACGCCGTCCGGCTGGCCGCCCGCGCCGCCGCCGACGACGTCCGCGTCGAACTCCAGGTCTGGCCCCAAGTCCCGCACGTCTTCCAGGCGTTCGCCGTCATGCTCGACGAGGCCGACGAGGCGCTGAACTCCGCCGCCGCCTTCACCCGGGCCCACTGGGCGGCCGCCCGGACCTCCGCCGAGGCCGCGCTCAGCTCCTGACCGCTGCCCCAAGCAGGCCTTTACCCAGATGTGGCAAAGGACTTCCACTGTGCGCAGCTCATCCGAACAATTGCGAACGATGATGCCCGCATGGCAACGACGAACAACTTCGGCATCGCCCTGCGCGGCTGGCGGGAGCGCCGTTCACCCCTGACGGGCGAGCTGGAATCCGCCGCGGACCGGCGCATCCCCGGTCTGCGCCGTGAGGAACTGGCCCGCCTGGCCGGGCTGTCCGTCGACTACGTGGTGCGGCTCGAACAGGGCCGCGCCCGCAACCCCTCGGCCCAGGTCGTCGGCGCCCTGTCCCGGGCGCTGCGCCTGGACGCCGAGGAGCGCGACCACCTGTTCCGGTGCGCCCGGCTCACCCCGCCCGCCGCCGGTGATGTGCCACGGCAGGTGCCGCCGAGGGTCCACCGGCTCGTCCGGCAGCTGGGCGACGCGCCGGTCGCGGTCTACGCCGCCGACTGGACGCTGCTGAGCTGGAACCGGATGTGGGCCGCCGTCATCGGGGACCCCCGTACGTACGGCTGGGACCAGGGCAATCTCGTCGCCGGGATGTTCCGCTCCCACGGCGGCCACCGCGTCGATTCCATCGCCGCCTGGCCGGTACGGTCCTGGGCGGGCGACGAGGTCGAGGAGGAGTCCCTGGTGGCCGACCTGCGGGTCACGGCGGTGGCCTACCCCGACGACGCCCGCCTCTCCTTACTCGTCGACCGCCTCCTGGAAACCAGCCCCCGCTTCGCCCGGCTGTGGTCCAACGGCACCGCGGGCCTCCACACCGGCGACCGCAAGACCGTCGAACACCCCCTGGTCGGCGACCTCACCCTCGACCTCGACGTCCTCACGGTCCCCGGCTCCGACCTCCGCATCGTCGTCTACGCGCCCGCCCCCGAATCCGACGACACCGAGAAACTGGCGGCCCTGCGCGGTGCCCCGAGGCTCAAGCCGCCAGTCCCGAGCCCTTTTTTCAGGGAACGGGTGGAGGGCCTCAACCCACCCTCCCACCCGGCGAGTTGACGTGACGCGTTCGAGTTGCCACGCACAGTCACGATCGTCTAGCGTGCCCGCATAACGAACGAAACAGCCCCCGTCAGGCGCTACCAACACCTGCGGGGGCTTGACCAACGAGATCGGTTACGAGGCTCGATCCCATGGCTGACAGCCAGCTTAGTGCTGCCCTCCCGCCCGCGCACGTCACCCCGCACCCCATGGCCAACCCGGGGTACGGAAAGCGGTCCGCGCCCGGCCAACTCCGTCGCACCGCCCACGACTTCGCCCACCTCCCACCCCGCGAAGCCGCCATCGCCGGGTACGTCGACCGGCTCCCGGACGGCGCCGACATCTCCGTGAAGACGCTGGCCAAGCACCTCCCATACGGTCAGTGCGCGCTCCGCACCGCCCTCAACAACCTCCAGCGGGCCGGGCACTTGAGGCGAGGCCGGGAACATCTGGCCGACTCGGGGACCCGACGCTGGATCACCCGATCGTGGTGGTCCCGTACCGCACGCGACGATGACTGGTGGGCGGCGTTCACCCGAGGCGCCGTACCGGAGCCGGAGCAGCCTCCCGACCGGGCCCGCCCCACCCGCAGCCGCGCCCACATCCTCCTCGCGGCCCTCGGCCGTACGGCTCCCGCGCTCTCCCTCTCCCAGGCCGACTGCGCCGCCCTCGCCCCGCTGCTCATGGAGTGGTTCGCTCGCGGCGCCACCGACGAGTACGCACTCCAGGCCCTGACCAGCGGCCTGCCCTCGCCCGTCCACCACCCGGCCGCCCTGCTGCGCAGACGCCTCACCGACAAGCTCCCTCCCGAGCCGGTGCGTCCCCCCGCCCGCCCGCCGCTCCGGATCCTGGAGTGCGCGAAGTGCAGAGCGCCGGGCCGCCCGGAGGCGCTGCCGGGCGGCATCTGCGGCGCATGCCGGGGCGAACCCGCCCCGAGCAGTCCCCACACACCCCTGTCACCTCCCGAGGTCCAGTCCCGGGTCGCCGAGATCCGTGGCGCGATGAACCAACGACGAGAGAGGACACCGGCATGACGGCTCCTGCGCACACACTGCACGCACCCGCAGGTGTGTACAGTTTTTCCATGGAGACATATCCGCTTGTGGAGGCCCGGAACCAGCTCGGCCAGCTTGTCGGCCGGGTCCGGCACGGTCAGGAGCACATCCTGATCACCGAGTACGGCAAGCCCGCCGCAGCGCTGATCCCCATAAGCGAGCTTGAGGAACTTCAGCGACTTCGGGACGACGCGGACATCGCCGAAGCACGTGCACGGGAAGCCGCTCGCTCCGGGCCTTCGATGGCGCACGACGAGTTCATGGCGCAGTTGGAGGACGAGGACCGCCGAGAGGTCGCTTCGTGATCCACGCGGTGGTGTGGGAACACCGCGCCATGGACGAGTTCCGGCGGCTGCGGGCGATCGATCCCGTGGGTGCCAAGGCGGCTGCCGCAGCGGTGCGAGCGCTTGCCGAAGAGCCTCGCCCGGAGGAGGCCCGCGCACTCGGAACATCGGGGTATTACCGCCTGCACGTCGGCACTTGGCGGGTGCTCTACCGCCCGGACGGCGAGACGGTCACCGTCTACGTGCTCAAGGTAGGTCGCAGCACCTGACATCACGCTCCGGACGTTCCGGAGGTGTTGTCAGCGCCGTATGCCACGCTGGTTCATATGAACCACTCCCAGCTCACCGCTCTGGGCCGAGCCCTTCGTCTGCTCGGCGAGCACGGGGAGGCCCTGACCGGCGACACTCCCGACGCCAAGCTGCACGAGGTCAAGGACGACCTCCGGCGCGCCCTCGATCTGCTGGAGGAGAGCGTCAGCGCGGCCGCGCCCACCACCCGGTGTGCCGAGCATCCGCAGGGCCCCGTGGACGAGAGCGCCCCTGACCTGTGCCTGCTCTGCGAGACGCGGCGGCGGGCCGCGCGGCGGTCGGAGTTCGCGGGTGGGCCCCGGCCGCTGCCGGGGGAGGCCGTCAGTCCCTCCATGTCGCGTTACGGGGCGCGGGCCGACCGGCCGCAGCCGCAGCAGCGCTGGCTGCCGGAGGCGTGGAACGGCCGGGAGTGGGAGCTGTGCGGCACCCCCCGGCGCGACCGGCGCGAGGCCGAGCTGTACCTCGCCGCCCAGCGACGCGGGTCCCGGCCGGCCATGGCCTACCGACTGGTCCACGAGTTCACCGACTACGAGGTGCTCCGGGTCTGGGGCACTCCGGTGCACGTGGACATCGAGCCGCTCGGCAACCTCTAGCGGCCGGTGGCGCCACCCACTGTTCTCTGACTAAAGTCAGAGGATGGATCGGGCACAGATCGAGGACGTACGGCGGTTCAACCGGACCGTCACCGAACGCGTGGGCGTGCTCCACGACCGCTACCTGGGCCGTGACCGGCCGATCGGCGAGTCCCGGCTGCTCTGGGAGATCGGCGAGCAGGGCCAGGACGTCCGGCGTCTGCGCGAACGGCTCGGGCTCGACTCCGGGTACGTCAGCCGGCTGCTGCGTTCCCTGGAGGCCGCCGGGCTGGTGGCGGTGGAGCCGCAGCCCCAGGACAGACGGGTACGCACGGCGCGGCTCACCGAGAAGGGCCGCGCGGAGCGCGCCCTGCTCGACGACCGCAGCGACGACCTCGCCGCTTCCCTGCTCCGGCCGCTCAACGCCGCACAGCGCGCCCGGCTGGTCGCGGCCATGGCCGAGGTCGACCGGCTGCTGACCGCCGGGACGGTCACCCTGGACGTCGTCGACCCCGACCACCCCGACGCCCGGCACTGCCTGCTGTCCTACTTCGCCGAGTTGCAGGAGCGCTTCGACACCGGCTTCGATCCCGCGCGCAGCCTGCTGCCCGACGCGGGCGAACTCCGGCCGCCGCGCGGCCTGTTCCTGGTCGCCCGGCTGCACGGCGAACCCGTCGGCTGCGCGGGGGTGAAGCTGCCGCCCGGGGCTCCGGCCGAGATCAAGCGCATGTGGGTCGCCCCGCACGCCCGCAGACTCGGCCTCGCCCGCCGGTTCCTGACCGAGCTGGAGGCACAGGCCGCCCGGCACGGCTACGACACCCTGCGCCTGGACACCAACAAGACGCTCAGCTCCGCGATCGGCCTCTACCACTCCTACGGCTTCCAGGAGGTTCCGGCGTTCAACGACGAGCCGTACGCCCATCACTGGTTCGAGAAGCGGATCACCGCGCCGTCACCGGGGTGACGACCGGGTCCGGCCCCACGGCCCTCACCTGCGCTCCGGCTCCCTCCCCAGCAGCCGCAACGTCTCCTCCAGCGGTCCGGCCCCCGCGGGAACCTCCTCCGCGGGCGCGAAGGCGAACCCCGGCCCCCGCCCCGCCGGGTCCGCCGGAACGAGCCGCGCGACGGCGAGGGCCGCGCCGAGCACGTCGTCCGGCAGTTCCACCGCCACGTCGAGGGTGGCGGCCACGTCCCAGGCGTGCACCACGTAGTCGACGAAGTGGAAGCTGATCGCCCTCCGTCCGGGAAAGCTCCCGCCGAGCTCCGGCAGCGCGAACTCCCGCTCGCTCGCCCCCGGTTCGCCGAACGCGCCGAGCACCTCCGCCGCGGCCGCCCGGTGCACCCGCGACGGCTCGCTCATGTCCTGCGGCTCCCGCCACCGGGCGGCATCCTGTCCGGCGCCCCGTGCGGCGGCCGCGAAGCCGTGGTGCTGGGCCGCCATGTGCGCCACCAGCCGACGCAACGTCCACCCCGCACAGGGGGTGTCCCGTTCCCAGTCCTCGCCGCCCGCCAGATCCACCACCCGAACCGCCTCACGCACGGCGATCCGGTCCAACTCGACGATGTCCGCTCCGGTGACAGTCATGACACCGATTCTAAAATTGTGCGAACGGTCGTGCTAGTTGTTTTCGCGCCGCCCGCGCTCTTCGATTTGCCGTGGATTCAGGAGACTTGCGGCACCCGCAGCGGATCCGCCGCTACCGTCCGCAGGCGTGCCGCTATCCCGACGCGGGCCCGCCGGTAGGCGGTCTCCTCGCCGCGCAGCACCGCGACCCCGTTGGCGGCCTCCATCAACGCGATGAGTTCGAAGGAAAGTTGGGGCGCATCGACGTCGGCCCGCAACTCACCCACCTCCCGCGCCTCGGCGACGGTGCGCTCCACGTACGCCGACCAGTCTCGCTGGGCCCGCACCACGGCGTCGTGCACCGGCCCCGAGCGGGCGTCGAACTCGGCGATCACCTCGTAGAAGAAGCAGCCGCCCGGAAAGACCCGCCCCCGCGAGTACTCGAGCCAGGCCTCGCACAGCCGCCACACCCGCAGCACCCCCGCGGGTTCCGCCGACACCGGACGGATCACCCGCTCGGCGAAGACGCGTCCCGCCTCCCGCACGGTGGCAAGCTGCATCTCCTCCTTGGACCCGAAGAGCGCGAACACCCCGCTCTTGCTGAGCCCCAGATCCGACGCCAACCGCCCGACGGACAACGCCTCCAGCCCCTCCACGGACGCGATCTCGACGGTCCGGTCCAGCACCAGCCGACGGGTGCGGTTCCCCCGTTCGACCCGTCCGTCCGGCCTTGCCGTGGAAGTGTCCTCGCCTGTCACGCGGGGAACAGTAGCGCGCGGCATCGGTGATCCACGGAGATCGGCCGCCGTCTCCCGACCGCCCCGAGCTTCACCGATGCCGCCATCCAGGCACTGAACGCCCGAACCCTTTGTGCCGGAACGCCCACCCGGGTACCTGAGCGGAGACAGATACGCGGAAGGGGTTCGGCGGGATGAAGATCGATCTGACGGGGCGCACGGCACTGGTCACCGGCTCCACGCAGGGCATCGGCGCGGCGATCGCCGTCGGCCTGGCCCGGGCCGGGGCCCGGGTGGGGGTCAACGGCCGGGACGCGCGGCGCGTCGAGGAGAGCGTGGCCCGGCTGAAGGAGCAGGCGCCCGGCGCCGACCTCGTGCCGGTCGCGGCGGACGTGACCGGCGAGGAGGGCGCCCGACGGGCGGCGGAGGCGCTGCCGCAGGTGGACATCCTCGTCAACAACCTGGGGATCTTCGGCGCCGAGGACCCCCTGCGGATCACCGACGAGGAGTGGCGGCGGTACTTCGAGGTGAACGTCCTGGCCGCGGTGCGGCTGACCCGCCTCTTCCTGCCGGGCATGACCGAACGCGGCTGGGGGCGCATCCAGTACATCGCCAGCGACTCGGCGGTCGCCATCCCCGCGGAGATGATCCACTACGGCATGTCGAAGACCGCGCTGCTCGCGGTGGGCCGCGGCTTCGCCAAGCAGGCCGCCGGTACGGGCGTCACGGTGAACTCCGTGATCGCCGGTCCCACCCACACCGGGGGCGTCGAGGACTTCGTCTACGAACTCGTCGACCGCGACCTGCCCTGGGACGAGGCCCAGCGCGTCTTCATGCGCGAACACCGGCCGCAGTCGCTGCTGCGGCGCCTGATCGAGCCGGAGGAGATCGCCCACATGGTGGTCTACCTCAGCTCCGACCAGGCCTCGGCCACCACCGGTGGCGCCCTGAGGGTGGACGGCGGCTACGTCGACTCCATCCTGCCGTGACCGGCCCGGTCCCGCGGCTCACCCTTCCCGGGGCAGGAGCGTGGCGGCGAGCGTGTCGGCCAGCCATTCCTCGTAGGTGGCGGCCGGCCAGCCCCGCCCCGCGGTGAGCCGGGTGAACAGCTGCGGTCCTGCCGGGGCCCGGACGGCGTCCGCGAGTTGTGCCGGATCCGTGCCCGGCGGCGGACCTGAACGGGGCCGCCGACAAGGCCTGACCTCGGTCAGCCGAGCAGTGGTGAGGGAGCGAAGTCGTGTCCCTCCCACAGCTGCCTGCTCGTCTCCTCCGGGTACGCCGTCACCGTCGGTGTCGCGTCCAGGACCTGGGTGGTGCGGGCCTCGGTGTCGTAGGCCGGCCAGCCCGGGTCGCCGCTCGCGGCGAAGGACGTCCATGCGGTGCGGAAGCGGGCGGAGAGGGCCTCGGCCTCGGGGGTGACGTCGGTGCCGGCCCAGAGGAGGTTGGCGATGTCCGCCTCGAACGTGCCGAAGAGGAGGGGGATGTCCAGGCCGTGGCAGGCGCCGAGGAGTCCGTCGTTGCCCGGGGCGCTCCAGGTCAGTTCGTAGAGGTGGGCCCGGCCGCCGCCCGCGGTCTGCGCCTCCGCCAGGCGCAGGGACGGTACGGCGAACAGCCAGTCGGTCTGCACCCGTTCGTACAGCTCGCTCGGCGAGGCGTCGGGGTGGGCCGCGCGGTAGGCGTGCTCGCCCACCGAGCCGCCCGGTGCGAACAGGCGCAGGGCGCCGGTCGCCTGCTCCTCCGTGATCTTGCCGTACATCCCGCTCATGACCAGGAACAGGCGGAACTCGTCGCGGTTGTGACCGACGAGGAGGTCCACGTCGCGGGCGGCACCGGAGGCCAGCGCCTGCCAGGGGGTGGTCGGGAGCACCTCGCCGTCGACCACCGGGGAGAACGGGGTGACCGTCGGCGCGATCTGGCCCCAGCGGTCCACGTACTGGGGCATCTTGGCGCCGAGCGCCTGCCCGGCCTCGGTCAGCCGGCGCGGGTCGGTCGTCGCCAGGTCGGCCGCCGTGGGGCGCAGGCCGGCCTCGGCGGCGAGGGCCCTGCCGATGTCCTCGGCCAGGTCGAGGGAGAAGAACGTGCCCGGGACGCTCTGCGCGATCGCCCGCCGGAACAGCCCGCGCGCCCTCGGCATCGCCAGGAGGGACGCCACCGATCCGGCGCCCGCCGACTCGCCGAAGACCGTGACCTGGCCGGGGTCGCCGCCGAACGCCGTGATGTTCTCCCGCACCCACTCCAGCGCCGCCACCTGGTCCAGCAGGCCCCGGTTGGCGGGCGCGCCCTCGATCTGGGCGAAACCCTCCATGCCGACGCGGTAGTTGAGGGAGACCACGACCACGTCGCCGTCGCGGGCGATGTGCTGGGCGTCGTAGCCGGGGCTGCCGGAGTGGCCGAGCTTGTAGGCGCCGCCGTAGATCCACACCATCACCGGGCGGCGGGCGGCCGGGTCCGGGGCGGGTGTCCACACGTTCACCGTCAGCCAGTCGTCGCCCTCGGGGGCCTCCAGGACACCCGTGCGCCCCTGGATGCCCAGGTCCTGCGGGGGCGGCGGGCCGAAGGCGTACGCCTCACGCGTCCCCTCCCAGGGCCGCGCCGGGCGCGGCGCGGCGAACCTGGCCGCTCCCACCGGGGGTTCGGCGAACGGTATCCCCCGGAAGACCGCCAGGCCGTCCTCCCGCAGGCCGCGCACGGCACCGGCGGTGGTGCGCACGACAGGGCCCTCGGCGGCGGCCGTCGGCTCGGCGGACTCGTTCGTGATCATGATCGCTCGCTTTCGACGGCTGGTTGCTGCCACTTCCGACGACTGACCGCCACCGGTTTCACGGCCGGTCACCGATGAAACGTCCGGCGTCTCGCACGAGTGCCGAACACCCCTCACCCGTTGGAGTGAATCCAGGCGATCCGGGTCAGCCGCGCCGGGCCACGAACGCCCTGGCCTCCGCCTCGTCGATCTCGTACACCGTCTCATGGGCCCGTGGATCCCGCGCAGGGAACATGTGTCCGTTCGGCCGGACCGGCACCGGCGGCTCCGGCGGCCATCACAAGCCGATAACGAAGTGCGCGAGGCAAGTGGGCAGGTTCCGCACCCCACTTGAGACGTTCCGGCAGGTCAGCGCCGCGTCTTGGGGCCGTTCCCGGGGGCCGCTCGCACAGGATCCTGACGTCCCATATCTCAACAGCCAGCCGACAGTCAGCCGCCGACCGGAGAGCCGAGCCGTGACCACATACGCGACCCACGCGACAGGAGAGCGCCGGTGAGCGGCCTGCTCAAGCAGTTGCGTGTCTCGCTCCTGATCACCCTCGGGGTGATGGGCTTCGGCGACCTGTTGCACGCCCCGGACGCCCTGCTGTTCGGGAACTTCCTGGCGGCCCTGGGCGACGAGGCCGTGTCCCTGGTCGTCCTCTGCACCCTCGTCGCCCTCGTCCACTCCGTGATCTACGGCGCGATGCACTTCGGACGCCCCGAGACCCGCGAGGTGCGAGGCGTTTGGGCCGGGGTGGCGGTACTGCTGGCGCTCGACGTGGTCCCGCTGTTCGCGACGGGTTACGTCGTACTGGCCCTCATACCTCTCCTGGCCGCCGCCGGCGGCTGGGCCTTCGGGAGGTACCGGGGCAAGGAGGCGGACGCCGCGCCCTACGGCGCCCTGATCTTCGGCCTCCTGTCCCTGCCCGTGCAGGGTGTGGTCGCCCTGGTCATGAGCATCGCGGGATGATCACGACCAGGGCAGGGGGGCGAACCGCCGGGATCAGCTCAGCGTCTTGAGCGCCTCCGCGTCGTACGACGTGAGCTCGTCCGTGCGGCCGGCCAGGACCTTCGCCGCCCACTCGGGGTCCTGGAGGAGGGCGCGGCCGACGGCGACCATGTCGTACTCGTCGCGCTCCAGGCTGTCGAGGAGGTCGTCGATGCCCTTGACCGGGGAGCCCTCGCCCTGGAAGCCCTTGATGAAGTCGCCGTCGAGACCGACCGAGCCGACGGTGATGGTGGGCCTGCCGGTGAGCTTCTTGGTCCAGCCGGCCAGGTTCAGGTCGGAGCCGTCGAACTCGGGGAGCCAGTAGCGGCGCGTGGAGGCGTGGAAGACGTCGACGCCGGCGGCGGCCAGCGGGGTGAGGATCGCCTCCAGCTCCTCGGGGGTCTCGGCGAGGCGGGCGTCGTAGTTGTCGGACTTCCACTGCGAGTAGCGGAAGATGACCGGGAACTCCGGGGAGACCGAGTCGCGTACGGCGGCCACGATCTCCGCCGCGAACTTCGTACGGGCGACCGGGTCGCCGCCGTACGCGTCGCTGCGGCGGTTGGTGCCCGCCCACAGGAACTGGTCGAGCAGGTAGCCGTGGGCGCCGTGCAGCTCGACGCCGTCGAAGCCGATGCGCTCGGCGTCGGCCGCGGCCTCGGCGAACGCGCGGATGACGTCGTCCAGGTCCTGCGAGGTCATCGGCCTGCCCTCGCCCTCGGTGCCGTCCAGGCGGATGCCGGAGGGGCCGACGGCGGGGGCGTCCGCGACCGGCGGCTGGCCCTGCTTGCGGACCATGCCGATGTGCCACAGCTGCGGGACGATCGTGCCGCCGGCCGCGTGCACCCCCTCGGCGACCTTCGCCCAGCCCGCCAGCTGCTCCTCACCGTGGAACCGCGGGACGCGGGTGCTCTGCCCGGCCGAGTCGTGGCCGACGTACGTCCCCTCGGTGACGATCAGACCGACACCGGCGGCGGCCCGGCGGGAGTAGTACGAGACCACGTCCTCGCCGGGGATGCCGCCGGGGCTGAACTGGCGGGTCATCGGCGCCATCACGATCCGGTTGGGGACCGTGAGCCCGTTCAGGGCGATGGGACGGGAGAGGATCTCGGCCGCGCGGGAGGCGGGGGGCGTGGTGACGGTCACGTGGGGGGCTCCTCGTGAGTAGGTCGGGTACCCGGGCAATACACCCAGGTCGTATACCGGACGGTATGTGCACACGCATCGAGTGCACGTCTGTGCAGAACGACCTGCCCGGGCGTGCACATTCCCGCTCCCGCACGGATGCCGTGTGACCCGGGACACGGCCCCACCGCCGTCCGTGCCGAGCGCTCCGGCCGGGGGTACCCCCAGCGCCCCTCGGGGCGCTGCCGAACCGCAGCGGACTTCGCCCGAGCCGCTCGGCCGACGAGCAGCTCCCGCTTGCTCAGCTGCGGAAACGCCGAAGGGCGGCACCCCCTGTCGAACAGGGGGTGCCGCCCTCGGTGCTGCGTCAGAACATCCGAGCCTCAGGCTCAGAAGTCCATGTCACCGCCCGGCATGCCGCCCGGAGCGGCCGCGGCGGCCTTCTCCGGCTTGTCGGCGATGACGGCCTCGGTGGTGAGGAACAGCGCGGCGATGGAGGCGGCGTTCTGCAGGGCAGAGCGCGTCACCTTCGCCGGGTCGATGATGCCCTCGGCGACCAGGTCGACGTATTCACCGGTCGCGGCGTTCAGGCCGTGACCCGGGGTGAGGTTGCGGACCTTCTCCACCACGACGCCGCCCTCGAGGCCGGCGTTGACGGCGATCTGCTTCAGCGGGGCCTCAAGGGCGAGCTTCACGGCCTGGGCGCCGGTCGCCTCGTCACCTTCGAGGTCCAGCTTCTCGAAGACGGTGGACGCCTGGATGAGCGCCACGCCACCACCGGCGACGATGCCCTCCTCGACGGCCGCCTTGGCGTTGCGGACGGCGTCCTCGATGCGGTGCTTGCGCTCCTTGAGCTCGACCTCGGTCGCGGCACCGGCCTTGATGACGGCGACGCCACCGGCGAGCTTGGCCAGGCGCTCCTGGAGCTTCTCACGGTCGTAGTCCGAGTCGGACTGCTCGATCTCGGCGCGGATCTGGTTGACCCGGCCCTGGACCTGCTCGGTGGAGCCGGCACCGTCGACGATGGTGGTCTCGTCCTTGGTGATGACGACCTTGCGGGCGCGGCCCAGCAGGTCGAGGGTCGTGTTCTCGAGCTTGAGACCGACCTCCTCGGAGATGACCTCGCCGCCGGTGAGGATGGCGATGTCGTTCAGCATCGCCTTGCGGCGGTCGCCGAAGCCCGGGGCCTTGACGGCGACGGACTTGAAGGTGCCGCGGATCTTGTTGACGACCAGGGTCGACAGGGCCTCGCCCTCGACGTCCTCGGCGATGATCAGCAGCGGCTTGCCCGACTGCATGACCTTCTCCAGGAGCGGGAGCAGGTCCTTGACGGAGCCGATCTTCGAGTTGGCGATCAGGATGTACGGGTCGTCGAGGGACGCCTCCATACGCTCCATGTCGGTGGCGAAGTACGCCGAGATGTAGCCCTTGTCGAAGCGCATACCCTCGGTGAGCTCCAGCTCCAGACCGAAGGTCTGGGACTCCTCGACGGTGATGACGCCTTCCTTGCCGACCTTGTCCATGGCCTCGGCGATGAGCTCGCCGATCTGGGTGTCGGCGGCGGAGATGG
The DNA here is from genome assembly GCF_040296885.1 of Streptomyces sp. NPDC001980. Taxonomy (NCBI): domain Bacteria; kingdom Bacillati; phylum Actinomycetota; class Actinomycetes; order Kitasatosporales; family Streptomycetaceae; genus Streptomyces; species Streptomyces sp. NPDC001980. The sequence goes on from NZ_JBEOYD010000003.1 coordinate 283,076, forward strand.
AGGCCGTGGAGGCGATCTGCTCCTTGGTCTCGACGTCCTTCGCCTGCTCCAGGAGGGCACCGGAGACGGCCTCGACGGCCTTCTCGATACCGCGCTTCAGAGCCATCGGGTTGGCACCGGCGGCCACGTTGCGCAGGCCCTCGCGGACCAGGGCCTGGGCGAGGACGGTCGCGGTGGTCGTACCGTCACCGGCGACGTCGTCCGTCTTCTTGGCGACTTCCTTGACCAGCTCGGCGCCGATCTTCTCGTACGGGTCCTCCAGCTCGATCTCCTTGGCGATGGACACACCATCGTTGGTGATCGTGGGGGCGCCCCACTTCTTCTCAAGGACGACGTTGCGGCCCTTGGGGCCGAGGGTGACCTTGACGGCGTCGGCGAGCTGGTTCATACCGCGCTCAAGGCCGCGCCGCGCCTCCTCGTCGAACGCGATGATCTTGGCCATGTGAAGTGGTCCCTCCAGGACTGGGGGTGAGTCTTCAGGACCGCGCCCGCGCCCGCGACGGACGGCTCGCCGACCCGTGGGTTCCTTGCCCCACCCGGCCTGCGGGCCTCACCGACCCGGTCCTTCGTTGTCACTCTCACCTTCAGAGTGCTAACGCCAATGATTAGCACTCGGCCTAGGCGAGTGCAAGCGGCTCTCGCGGACTGGGGCCCAGGACATGAGGACCGAGGGCCCTGGACATGCCGAAGGGCCCGTGCCCCGGGAGGCACGAGCCCTTCGAAGAAGTACAGAAGAACGTCGCTGTCAGTCGGCGCGTGCTTCAGCTGGTCGCCAGCCGGACCATGTCCGCCTGCGGCCCCTTCTGGCCCTGCGAGATCTCGAAATCGACCCGCTGACCCTCTTCCAGGGTGCGGTAGCCGTCCATCTGAATCGCGCTGTAGTGGACGAAAACATCCGCACCACCGTCGACCGCGATGAAGCCGTACCCCTTCTCCGCGTTGAACCACTTGACGGTGCCCTGAGCCATGCCTAACTCCCCTATTACTGGCCCTTGCACAGATCCACACTTCGCGGATCCGGGTCAGACCTCACCCCCCATTGGTTGGGGGCGTGCGCCGGAACGCGTCGACCGCGGCTGAATGTATCTGTCCAACTGCCGTCTGCAACAGGTCAATCGGACGAGAATTCTGGACGGAAGGGGTCCGGAATGTAGCAAGAATTCGGCCGAATTCAGGGCAAGTCGGGCCCCATAAAGGCCACAAAAGCCGCATATAACCCGCACACTTTGGCTACTTCTTGCTGGGCTCGCGGTATCGAATACGGGGCTCCCGACCTGGAGATCGGGACCGTGTTCCCCAACTGTACCGCGCTCAACCACACAGAATTGCCCCCTCCGCTTCTCTCACGGAGGGGGCAATCAGATGAACAGTCGGTGATCGGCGTTACCGAAGGTAATGTTCGGTCATTCGATCAGCCTGTCATGCAGGTCAGCAGGTCAGCCGCCGGCGACGGCCGGGATGATGGAGACGCCGGCGCCGTCCGGGGTGACGGTCTCCAGGCCCTGCTCGAACCGCACGTCGTCGTCGTTGACGTACACGTTGACGAACCGGCGCAGCTTGCCCTGGTCGTCGAGAACACGCGCGGAGATACCGGTGTGCTTCTTCTCCAGGTCCGAGATGACCTCGCCGAGGGTGGCCCCTTCGGCGGCGACTTCGGCCTGACCACCGGTGTAGGTGCGCAGGATGGTGGGGATGCGAACGGTGACGCTCACGTTTTTACCTCCGGTCTGGGCAACGCCCTATTTCTCGGGGACTCAGGCGAGCCCGGCCTCGCGGAAAGACTCCAGATTAGGGCGAATGGTCGCGGTGAGCCCGGTCCCCGCCACCGCGTCCAGCGTCTTCAGTCCATCACCGGTGTTGAGTACAACGACCGACTTCGCCGGATCAATCAACCCATTCTCAATGAGCTTTTTGGTGACTCCAACCGTCACCCCGCCGGCGGTTTCCGCGAAGATTCCCTCGGTCCGCGCGAGCAGCTTGATGGCGTCGACGACCTGCTCGTCGGTCACGTCCTCCACGGCACCGCCGGTGCGCCGCGCGATGTCGAGGACGTACGGCCCGTCGGCCGGGTTGCCGATGGCGAGGGACTTGGCGATGGTGTTCGGCTTCTGCGGGCGGACCACGTCGTGGCCCTCCTTGTAGGCCACCGACACCGGCGAGCACCCCTCGGCCTGGGCACCGAAGATCTTGTACGGCTTGTCCTCGACGAGACCGAGCTTGATCAGCTCCTGCAGACCCTTGTCGATCTTCGTGAGCTGCGAGCCGGAGGCGATCGGGACGACGAGCTGGTCCGGGATCCGCCAGCCGAGCTGCTCGCAGATCTCGTACGCCAGGGTCTTGGAGCCCTCCGCGTAGTACGGCCGCAGGTTGACGTTGACGAAGCCCCAGCCCTCGCCGGCCGGGTCGCCGATCAGCTCGGAGCAGAAACGGTTCACGTCGTCGTAGTTGCCCTCGATGCCGACGAGCTCGCCGCCGTAGATCGCGGCCATGACGATCTTGCCCTGCTCCAGGTCGTGCGGGATGAACACGCAGGAGCGGAAGCCGGCCCGGGCGGCGGCGGCACCGACCGCGCCGGCCAGGTTGCCGGTGGAGGAGCAGGAGAGGGTGGTGTAGCCGAAGGCGCGGGCGGCCTCGACGGCCTGGGCGACGACGCGGTCCTTGAAGGAGTGCGTCGGGTTGCCGGAGTCGTCCTTCACGTACAGCCCGCCGGTCACCCCGAGCTCACGGGCCAGGTTGTCGGCCTGGACGAGCTTCGTCCAGCCGGGGTTGATGTTCGGCTTGGTCGCCACGTCCGCGGGGACGGGCAGCAGCGGCGCGTAGCGCCAGATGTTCGCGGGACCCGCTTCGATCGTCTTGCGGAGTTCCTCGGTGTCGTAGGCCGAGAAGTCGTACGCGATCTCCAGCGGGCCGAAACACTCCTCGCAGGCGAACAACGGGCCGAGCGGCACCCGGTGACCGCACTCGCGGCAGCTGAGGGCAACGGCGGGGCCGAGGTCGACGGTGGAATCCGTGGTGCTTGCAACAGTCTGCACAGCCATGTGAGGCGAGGCCCTTTCTCCTCATCTTCCTCACGACGCATCTCGTCGTGAGACGGATTTGGCACCTTCCCTAGCCGGGAGCCTCGCGAGCGATCGACACTGATCGGCGATCTACGAGTACCGACTGGAGGGTTGCCGGGGCTTCAACGGGCCGTTTCCCTCTGCCCCTCTGGATGAGCGGTATGCGGTTGTCAACGCCGGGTGACCCCAGGACATGCGATGGTCATCGGCGTTGTTCAAGACTGTAACCGAAGGCCAGGACAGTTGAGAGAGTCGTCCGAACCGCGAGATGGATCACACCTCGTCGTGTGACCGTGACAGTGAGGAGCCGCTGACCGTGCTGGAAGAAGTCGAGCGCTGGCTGGCCACCCGCTCCTGGTCCGTAACCGATCGTCCGCTGCACCGGGTCATGGCCGCCAAACGGTCCTCCGGACAGACGGTCAGCGTCGTGCTGCCCGCGCTCAACGAGGAGGAGACCGTCGGCGACATCGTCGCGATCATCCGCCACGACCTCATGCAGCAGGTGCCGCTCGTCGACGAGATCGTGGTCGTCGACTCCGGCTCCACCGACCGCACGGCGGCCGTCGCCGCGGCGGCCGGCGCCCGTGTCGTCCACCGGGACGCGATCCTGCCCCGCATCCCCGCCGTCCCCGGCAAGGGCGAGGTCCTCTGGCGCTCTCTCCTGGTCACCTCCGGGGACATCGTCTGCTTCATCGACGCCGACCTGCGGGACTTCTCCTCCGACTTCGTCACCGGGATCGTCGGCCCCCTCCTCACCGACCCGGACGTCGACCTGGTCAAGGCGATGTACGACCGCCCGCTCGGCGGCGCCGCCGGACAGGGCGGCCGGGTCACCGAGCTGATGGCCCGTCCGCTGCTGAACATGCACTGGCCGCAACTGGCCGGCTTCGTCCAGCCGCTCGGCGGCGAGTACGCGGCCCGCCGCTCGCTGCTCGAACAGCTCCCCTTCCCGGTCGGCTACGGCGTGGAGCTGGGCATGCTGGTCGACGCCCTGCACCTGGTGGGGCTCGACGCGCTGGCGCAGGTCGACGTCGGCGTCCGCAAGCACCGCCACCAGGACGGCCAGGCCCTCGGCCGGATGTCCGCCGCGATCTACCGCACGGCCCAGCTGCGGCTGGCCCGCGGCCACCTGATCCGCCCCTCCCTCACCCAGTTCGAACGGGGCGAGGACGGCTTCGAGCCGCGCACGTACTCCGTGGACACGGAGGAGCGGCCGCCGATGGTGGAGATCACGGAGTACGCCGAGCGCAAGGTGGCGTGAGGTCGCCGTGCGGCAGCCGTGCGCCGGATGGCGTGACTTCGCCGTACGGCCGTATACGGCGGCGCGTCGGGCGCGGCCGTACGTTTGAGCGTTTACGGGCCGGGCTAGGTTGACGCGTATGGCTTCCCCCATGGCTTCCACCGGCGGTGCCGAGGTGCTGGTCGCCTCGAACCGCGGCCCGGTCTCGTACGACCTGCGCGAAGACGGTTCGCTGCACGCCAAGAGGGGCGGCGGCGGACTGGTCTCAGGGCTGTCGGCCATCGGGCCGGACGCGAACGCGGTGTGGGTGTGCGCGGCGCTGGGCGACGGCGACCGGGAGGCGGTGCGGCGGGCCGAGGGCGGCAGGCTGCCGGCCTCGGACACCGGCGGGCAGCAGGTCCGGATGCTCGACATCGACGCCGACGTGTTCGCCGACGCGTACAACGGCATCGCGAACTCGGTCCTCTGGTTCGTCCACCACATGCTGTACCAGACCCCGCTGGAGCCCGTCTTCGACGCGGAGTTCCGGCGGCAGTGGGGTTCGTACCAGGCCTACAACCGGGCGTTCGCGGAGGCCCTGTCGCAGGAGGCGGGCGAGGGTGCGGTGGTGGTCATCCAGGACTACCACCTGGCACTCGCCCCGCGCATGCTCCGCCGCCTCCGCCCCGACCTGCGGATCGGCCACTTCTCCCACACCCCCTGGGCACCGCCGGACTACTTCCGCCTCCTCCCCGACGACATCGCGGCGGAGCTGCTGAGCGGGATCCTGGGCGCCGACCACGCGGCGTTCCTGACCCGGCGGTGGGCGGACGCGTTCGTCGACTGCTGTCACGCGGTGCTGGGTCCGGGGATTCCGGCCGCCGATCCGTCGTCCGGCGGGACCCGGATCGGGGTGCACGGGCTGGGGGCCGACGCGGACTTCCTGCGGAAGCGGTCGCACGAGCCGGACGTGGACGAGCGGATGCGGGCGCTGCGCGAGGAGATCGGCGAGGGGCGGAAGGCCATCGTCCGCGTCGACCGGACGGAGCTGTCGAAGAACATCGTGCGGGGGCTGCTGGCGTACCGGCAGCTGCTCGACGACCACCCCGAGTGGCGCGAGCGGGTGGTGCATGTCGCGTTCGCGTATCCGTCGCGGCAGGACCTCGCGGTGTACCGCGACTACACGGCCGAGGTGCAGCGGGTGGCGGACGACATCAACTCGGCGTACGGGACCGCGGGTTGGACGCCGGTGGTGCTGCATGTGAAGGACGACTTCGCGCGGTCCCTGGCGGCGTACCGGCTGGCCGACGTGGCGCTCGTCAACCCCATCCGGGACGGGATGAACCTGGTCGCCAAGGAGATTCCCGTGGTGTCGGACGAGGGGTGCGTCCTGGTCCTGTCGCGGGAGGCGGGGGCGTACGAGGAGCTGGGCGAGGACGCGGTGGTGGTGAACCCCTATGACATCGGGGGGACGGCGGAGGCCCTGCAGCGGGCGCTGACGATGCCGGTGGAGGAGCGGACGGAGCGCTGCAAGCGGTTGGCCGCGGGCGCCACCGCACTGCCGCCCGCGCAGTGGTTCCTGGATCAGCTGGGGGCGCTGGGCGGGTGAGTTCTCCGCCTCCGGGATCCTGAGACCGGAGCGCTCAGCGGCCCTGCTGCTCGACGTTGCCACGACCCATCGTTCACTATAACGAACGAGGGGTTCGCCATTCCGAGTGAGTTCGTTATAGTGAACGCATGGTTCATTCAGTTGAGACCGTTCGGGTAGCCGCACAAATCGCCACCTACCTCGACGACACCTACCTGGAACAGGTGGACACCCGGGTGATCGCCGTCGGCGAGAGAGACGGACTGCCGTGGGCGGCCGTCGAGCACTGCCTGTTCCATCCGCAGGGAGGGGGCCAGCCTGCGGACCGGGGGTGGCTGGAGAGCGCGGAGATCATCCCGGTCCGGGACCACGAGTCGGGGCTCGTCATCGCCATGGCTCCCGAGGGCGGCACTCTGCCGTCCGTCGCCGTCGGGCAGCAGGTCCGGGCGCGGATCGACCTGCACGCCCGGATGGCACACGCCGCGCTGCACACGGCCGGGCACCTGGTCGAGGCCGCCGGGCGGACGCAGGGGTGGGAGATGGTCGCGAGCAACCACTTCCCCGGCCAGGCCCGGATCGAGTTCCGGACGCCGCGGCCGGACACCCGGCTGGCCGATCCGGAGGGACGGGAGGAGGCGACCGCCGCGCTGCGGGCCGCCGTCGCCACCGCGATCGCCGACGATCTGCCCGTCCTCGCGCGCTACGAGGGCGAGGGACGGCGCGTGGTGCACCTGGACACCCTGCACCGCGCGCCGTGCGGGGGCACGCACGTGCGCAGCCTCGGCGATCTGGCCGAGGTGGTCCTGCCCACGCTGAAGGTGAAGAAGGGCCGCGTCCGCGTGTCCTACACCGCGACGCACAGGAGCCGCTGATGACACCCCCGCCGTCCGGCCGGCAGCCGGTGAGCAGTACCGCGGCCGCGGTCGGCGCGAAGATCCGGCTGCGCCGCCAGCAGCGCGGTATGAGCGCCGCGGAGATGGCCCGGCGCGCCGGGCTGAGCAAGGCCACGCTGTCGCAGCTGGAGGCCGGCAACGGCAATCCGACCATCGACACCCTGGACGCGATCGCGATCGCCCTGCGCATCCCGATCGCCGACCTGCTGGCGCGCGACGCCGACACCGGGCCGGTCTTCCGTCCGGCCACGCCCGCCGAACCGGGCGAGGTCTCCCGGGAACTGCTGCGCCGTATCAGCAGCGGCAACAGCCTGGAGATCTGGCGGCTGCGCATCCCGCCCGAGACGGAGCTGGCAGGCGTCCCGCACGCCACCGGCACGATCGAGCACCTGCTCATCGCCACCGGGTACGTCACCGCCGGCCCCGTCGACGCCCCGCAGGACCTGGGCCCCGGCGACATGCTCGCCTTCGCCGGGGACGCCCCGCACTTCTACCGCACCGGCGCCGAGGAAGTGGACATCACCGTCGTCTTCGCCTCCCCCATCAGCAGCTGAGACCGAGGAAGACCCCCTCATGAGCCCCACCACCGCCACCACCCCCTCCGGCCGTGCCTTCATCAGCGACAACATGGCCGGGGCATCCCCGCAGATAGCCCGGGCCGTCGCCGACGCGGTCGCCGGCCAGGTCCTGCCCTACGGCAACGACCCCGTCACCGACAGCGCCCGCCGCAGGCTGGGTGAGATCTTCGAACGGGACGTCGACGTCTTCCCCGTCTCCACCGGATCCGCCGCCAACGGCCTGAGCCTGGCCGCCCTCACCCCGCCCTGGGGCAGCGTGCTCTCGCACCCCGGCAGCCACATCAACCACGACGAGTGCGGCGCCCCGGAGTTCTTCACCCACGGCGCCAAACTCGTCGGCGTCCCCGGCCCCGACAGCAAGATCGACCCCGACGCACTCCAGCAGGCCGTGCGCCGCCGGGCCGGTGACGTGCACAGCGTGCAGCCGTCCGTGGTGAGCATCAGCCAGGCCACCGAGAGCGGCAGCGTCTACACCCTTGAGGAGATCCGCCGGCTGTCCGCCATCGCCAAGGATGCCGGGCTGCGCGTCCACATGGACGGCGCCCGCTTCGCCAACGCCCTGGACCACATCGGCGCCACCCCCGCCGAGATGACCTGGCAGGCCGGCATCGACGTCCTGTCCTTCGGCGCCACCAAGAACGGCGGGATGACCGCCGACGCCATCGTCTCCTTCGACCCCGCGCTCGCCACCGAGCTCGCCTTCCGCACCAAGCGCGCCGGCCAGCTCACCTCGAAGATGCGCTTCCAGACGGCCCAGCTCGACGCCTACCTCACCGACGGCCTGTGGCTGCACAACGCCCGCCAGGCCAACGCCATGGCCGCCCGGCTCGGCGAAGGCCTCAAGGCCATCCCCGGCACCGGCCTGCTGGCCACACCCCAGGCCAACATCGTCTTCTGCCGCCTCCCCCAGCACGTCACCGAAGGACTCCTCGCCGAGGGCTACGCCTTCTACCACGACCGCTGGGAACCGGGCATCGTCCGCTTCGTCACCGCGTTCTCCCACACCCCCGAAGACATCGACCAGCTCATCGACGCGGTCCACCGCCACACCCGCTGAAGGACCGGAAACGGGGCCTACGGGGCACTCAGGGCGGCCAGACTCCTCAGCAGTCGTACGACTCCCTCCGGGCCGTCCGTCACCACGTCCGCCCGGTCCGCCAGCTCGGTCACCTCCGTGCTGCCGCTGCACACCAACAGGCCCGGGACGCCCTCCTCGCGGAGTTTCTCCACGGCGGCGAAGGCCGGGATGTCGCCCAGGTCGTCACCCGCGTACAGGACCGCGCCCGCGGAGATGTGCCTCGCGTACTCGCTCAGGGCCACGCCCTTGTCCATGCCCGGGGGGCGGAGTTCCAGGACCAGGCGGCCCGGTTCGACGATCAGGGCGTGCCGGGTGGCGAGGTCGGTGAGCGGGGTGCGGAGGGTTTCGAAGGTGGCCTGGGGGTCGGCGGCGCGGCGGGTGTGGACCGCGATCGCCCGGCCCTTCTCCTCGATCCAGGTACCGTCCGAGGCTCCGGCGCGGTCGAGGAGGGCGGGGAGTTCGGCGCGGACGGCGGCGATGCCGGGGTGCGGGGGCGGTGCGGTGAGCTCGCCGGTCGCCGCGTCCCAGCGTTCGGCGCCGTAGTGGCCGAGGACGACGAGGTGTTCCAGGCCGGGCACGTCCGCGAAGCCGCCGTAGCGGACGGCCACCTCGGCCGGGCGGCCGGTGACGACGGCGACGGCGGCCACCTTCGGGGCGAGCGCGGCCAGCACCGGTACGGCGTCCGGGTGGGCCCGGGCCTGCTCGGGGTCGGCGACGATCGGCGCGAGGGTGCCGTCGAAGTCGAGTCCGACGAGAGCGGTGCGGGGCTGCGAGAGAAGAGCGGCGAGGCCGTCACGACCGGCCGGGGTGCGCGGCGTCGGGAGGGGTTCCGTGATGTGGGTTCCCATACAGCTGACAGTATCGGCAGCGCCCCTTCAGGGGCGCGGGGAACTGCGCGACCAGCCCCCACCGGCCCGCAGATCCACGTCTACGGAATGCTCAGCGCTCCGACCGCCGCGCGTCCCTTACCCTCCGCAGCCTGTTCACCGTCACCGGATCGTGGGCCAGCGCCCGCTCGTCGTCCAGCAGGGCGTTCAGGAGCTGGTAGTAGCGCACCGGAGCCAGGTCCAGTTCCTCGCGTATCGCGCGTTCCTTCGCGCCGGGGCTCGGAAAGCCCCGGCGTTCGATGGCGAGCACGGCCTGCTCGCGCTCGCCCAGTTGATGCCGGTCCATGGCGAGAACCGTAACGCTCAGCCGGTCCCGCTCGTACGGCTGTCGGCCGTCGCCGCCTCTGCCTGGATCCGGGTGAGGACGCCGGTCGGGTTGCCGGTCGGGCTCACCGCCGTACCGATCTGCTTCTTGAGGTCGGCGCTGATCGCGGCCCAGGAGGTCTTGCCCGCGGGATAGAGCTCCGAGGTGGGCAGCTGCTCCAGGAAGGGGCGCAGCTGCTTGTCCTCGGCCTGCGTGGAGTCGGTCATCGCCTGGGACGCGGACGTGGTGACGGGCAGCAGGCCGTACTCGCGGGAGAAGGCGAGGACGTTCTTCTCGCTGTAGACGTAGTTCAGGAAGTCGCCGACCTGCTCGGCGTGGCCGTTCTGCCTGAACGCCGCCATCCAGTCGGCGACGCCCATCGACGCGGTGCTGGTGCTCTGGCCGGCGCGGGCGGGCATCGGGACCGTGCCGAACTTCACGCCCTTCTTCTCGGCCTGCTTGATCAGCGTGGGGTGGCCGTTGAGCATGCCGACCTGGCCGTCGGCGAAGGCGGCGAACGCGGCCGCGCGGTTCAGCTTGCCCGGGGCCACCGGACCGGTCAGGCCCTTGCCGACCAGCTCGTCCTTGAGCCAGGTGAGGGTGTCGATGTTCTGGGAGGAGTCGATCGTGTACGTGCCGGTGTCGTCGGTGTAGCCGCTGCCGCCGCTGAGCAGCCACTGCATGGTCTCCGCCTGCGCTTCCTCGGGCCCGAGCGGCAGCGCGTACGGGTACTTCACGCCGTCCGCCTTGAGCGCCTTCGCGTCGGCCGCGAGCTCGTCCCAGGTGGTGGGCGGGGTCGTGATGCCGGCCTGGGAGAAGAGGGTCTTGTTGTAGAAGAGGACGCGCGTAGACGCGGCGAACGGTATGCCGTACTGCGCGTGGTTCCACTGGCCCGCCTCGGCGAGCTGGGACGGGAAGTCGGCCTGGACCGGGATGGAGAGCAGGTCACCGGCCTCGTACAGCTTGCCGGCGGCCGCGTAGTCGGCGTACGAGCCGATCTGCGCCAGGTCGGGGGCCTTGTCGGCGGCGACCATGTCCTTGACCTTGCGGTCGACGTCGTTCCACGAGTAGACGGTGACGTCGACCTTCACGTCGGAGTGCTGGGCCTCGTACGCCTTGGCCAGCTTGTCCCAGTACTTCTGGGAGCTGTTGACGGCGGAGTCTCCGTAGTCGGCGGCGACGAGTCTGAGGGTGACGTCCGAGGATCCCGTCGTCCCGCACCCACCGAGGACCGCCGTCATGCCCGTTGCGGACACCACCGCGATCATTCCTGCCCTACGCCGCCGCACGTGTACTACCCCTGTTTCTTACTGTCTCGCCGTTCAATATGTGGACCTATAAGGTCTACACCACGCAAGTGGACTAGACCTCTTGCGGGTCGACGGGCCACACTGTTCCCGTGAGACATGTCATCGCCCTGGACGTGGGCGGCACCGGAATGAAGGCCGCGTTGGTCGGCCCGGACGGCGAGCTGCTCCACCGGGACCGCCGGGCGACCGGCCGGGACCGCGGCCCCGACGCCGTCGTCACCGCCATCCTCGACTTCGCCGCCGAGCTGAAGGCGTACGGCGAGCAGCACCTCGGCGAGCCGGCGTCCGCGGCCGGCCTCGCGGTCCCCGGAATCGTGGACGAACGGGCCGGCGTCGCGGTCTACGCGGCCAACCTCGGCTGGCGCGACGTCCCGCTGCGCGCCCTCCTCGCCGACCGCCTCGGCATCCCGGTCGCCCTCGGCCACGACGTGCGCACCGGCGGCCTGGCCGAGGGCCGGCTCGGCGCGGGCCGGGGCGCGGACCGCTTCTTCTTCGTGGCCCTCGGCACCGGGATCGCCGGCGGCTTCGGCCTGGACGGCCGGGTGGAGTCGGGCGCGCACGGCTTCGCGGGCGAGATCGGCCATGTCGTCGTACGGCCGCAGGGTGCCCCCTGTCCGTGCGGGCAGCGCGGCTGCCTGGAGCGGTACGCGTCGGCGGCCGCGGTGAGCGAGGCCTGGGCGAAGGCCGGCGGCGACCCGGACGCGGACGCGGCGGACTGCGCGAAGGCGGTCACGTCCGGCGACCCGAACGCCGTCCGGGTGTGGGGCGAGGCGGTGGCCGCCCTGGCCGACGGCCTGGTCACGGCCCTCACCCTGCTGGACCCACGGGTCCTCATCATCGGCGGCGGCCTGGCGGAGGCGGGGGACGTGCTGTTCGAGCCGCTGCGGGAGGCGGTGGAGCGCCGGGTGACGTTCCAGAAGCTGCCGGCGATCGTCCCGGCCGAGCTGGGGGACACGGCCGGTTGTTTGGGGGCGGGCCTGCTCGCCCAGGACCTGTTGACTACGACCACTACTCCGGAGGTAACCCCCTGATGGCTGCGACCGAGCCGCACGACAGCGCCCCTTCAGGGGCGCGGGGAACTGCGCGACCAGCCCCCACGGACCCGCAGCCCGCAGACCACGGACTGATCCTCTCCGGTGCCCGGGTGGTCCTCCCCACCGGAGTAGTCGAAAACGGCCGACTCGCCGTCGACGGCACGAAAATCGCCGCCGACGCCCCAGAGAACGCCCACCTCATCGACCTCACCGGCCACTGGCTCCTGCCAGGCTTCGTGGACATCCACAACCACGGCGGCGGCGGAGCCTCCTTCAGCTCCGGCACCGCCGAACAGGTCCTCACCGGCGTCCACACGCACCGCGCGCACGGCACGACCACCCTGGTCGCCTCCACCGTCACCGACGACATGGACGTCCTCGCCCGCCAGGCCGGTCTCCTCTCCGAGCTCGCCGAGCAGGGCGAGATCGCCGGCATCCACTTCGAGGGCCCCTTCATCTCCCCGTGCCGCAAGGGCGCGCACTCCGAGGCGCTGCTGCGCCACCCGGACCCGGCGGAGGTCCGCAAGCTGGTCGACGCGGCGCGCGGGCACGCGAAGATGGTCACGCTCGCCACCGAGCTCCCCGGCGGCATCGAGTCGGTACGGCTGCTCGCGGAGCACGGCGTGATCGCCGCCGTCGGCCACACGGACGCGACGTACGAGCAGACGCTGGAGGCGATCGACGCGGGCGCGACGGTCGCCACCCACCTGTACAACGCGATGCCGCAGATCGGCCACCGCGCGCCCGGCCCGATCGCCGCGCTCCTGGAGGACGAGCGGGTGACGGTCGAGCTGATCAACGACGGCACGCACCTGCACCCCGCCGCCCTGCAACTCGCCTTCCACCACGCGGGGCCGGACCGGGTCGCGTTCATCACGGACGCGATGGACGCGGCCGGCAGCGGTGACGGCCGCTTCCTCCTCGGCCCCCTGGAGGTCGAGGTCACCGACGGGGTGGCCCGGCTGGTGGACGGCGGTGCCATCGCCGGCTCCACGCTGACGCTGGACCGCGCGCTGCGGCGGGCGGTCACCGTCGACAAGCTCCCCGTCGAGCACGCCGTCGCCGCCCTGTCCGCCAACCCGGCACGGCTGCTGGGCCTCTCCGACCGCGTCGGCTCCCTGGAGCCCGGCAAGGACGCGGACCTGCTCGTCCTGGACTCGGACTTCACGCTGAAGGGCGTGATGCGACAGGGCGCGTGGGTGATCGCACCCGAACTGTCCTGATCCCTCCCCCTGTTGAGAGACGGCGACCCTAGGCCGGTCGCCGTCTCTTTGGCATGATCGAGGCCCCCAACCGACGGCACGGGCAAGTGCGAGGGAGGTCGCCCGGTGATCCTCACCGTCACACTGAACACCGCCCTGGACATCACCTACCGGGTCGGCACCCTGCGCCCGCACTCCTCGCACCGCGTCTCCGCCGTGACGGAACGGCCGGGCGGCAAGGGGGTCAACGTGGCCCGGGTGCTGGCGGCCCTCGGCCACGAGACGACGGTGACCGGATTCGCGGGCGGGGCGACCGGGCGGGCCGTACGGGAGCACCTCACGGACGCCCCGGGCGTGCGGGACGCACTGCTCCCGGTCACCGGTCCGACCCGCCGCACCATCGCGATCGTGGACGAACTGACGGGCGACACGACCCAGTTGAACGAGCCCGGTCCGCAGATAGCCCCCGCCGAGTGGGGCGCCTTCCTCGACCACTACGAGGAACTGCTCACCGGAGCCTCGGCGGTGGCGCTGTGCGGCAGCCTGCCGCCGGGCGTTCCGGTGGGGGCATACGCCGGGCTGATAAGGACCGCGCGGGCCGCCGCCGTCCCCGTCCTCCTCGACACCAGCGGAGAGCCACTGCGGCGCGGAGTCGCGGCCCGCCCGGACCTGGTCAAGCCGAACGCCGACGAACTGGCCGAACTCACCGGCTCCCACGACCCGACCCGCGCCACCCAGGACGCCCGCCGACGCGGCGCCCGCACGGTCGTCGCCTCACTGGGCGCACAGGGCCTGCTGGCAGTCACCCCAGAGGGCCGCTGGCGCGCCACCCCACCCACCCACGAACACGGCAACCCGACCGGCGCGGGCGACTCGGCGGTCGCCGGCCTGCTGTCGGGCCTGGTCGAACAACTCCCCTGGCCGGACCAGCTGGCCCGCGCGGTGGCCCTGTCGACAGCGACGGTACGGGCCCCGGCGGCCGGGGAGTTCGACCGCGTGGCGTACGAGAAGCTGCTCGGCCAGGTCACGGTGACCGGTGGGCCTGCGGCCGGTTAGTCCTTGTTCGTGTGCTTGCCCTGCCTCAGCCACATCTGGTCCAGCAGGACGTCGCAACTGTCGCCGCTCTGGCAGGACAGGGAGATGACGTTGGTGCCCTTGGTGAGGGTGGGGTACGTGTAGCTGGTCGTCCAGGCCTTGGTCGGGTCGCTCTGGCCCGTGTAGTTGTTCAGGGGAAACTTGCTGCCGAACGTCTTGCCGTTGATGGACAGCGTCATGCTCTGGTCCTGTACGGCGCTGTAGTGCGCGTAGACGGTGTAGAGGCCGTCCGACGGGATGCCGTTGACCGTCCAGGTGACGCCGGCGCCTGTCTGGCTGAAGTTGGTGACGTAGATGCCGCCCTGGGCCTTCGCGCCCTTGACGTCCGAGGCCGTGCTTGCGCCGCCGTCCAGGCGGAAGGTCTTCGCGTCGACCGGCGCGATGTCGCCGGACGCCGACACCGAGCTCGAGCTCGACGGGCTCGGGGACGCGCTCTGGGACTGGTTCGGGGAGGTGGAGGCGCCGCCGCTTGCCTTGTTGTCGTCGCCGTTGCCGTTCATCATCGCGAGGCTGATGCCGATGACGACGGCGGCGACGACCGCGACGGCGCCGATGAGGAGGCCCTTGGTGTTCGGGCCGCGGCCGCGGCCGGGGGACGGCGGGGCCTGGTGGGTGGTCGGGGCGCCGCCCGGGAAGGTCTCCGGGGCCTGGTAGGCCGCGTTCGGCTGCTGGCCGTAGCCGCCCGGCTGCTGCGGGATGGTCTGGCCGCCGTACTGCGACTGCGGCGCCTGCTGCTGGCCGCCGTACGAACGCTCGCCGACCGAGCGCACTCTGCTGACCTGATGCGGGTAGCCGTAGCCACCGGAGCCGGACGGCGGCTGGGCCCCTCTGGCCTGACCATCGGCATAGAGGTAGCCGAACGGGTCGTCGTCCTCGGGCGTGCTCGCGCCGTTGTCGCCGGGCGTCATCCCTTGGTACTCCTCAACAGGTGCGGGCGGATGCAATACAGGTATTGAATGTCGAGCCTACCCGGTCCGGCTGAGCCAAACGGGTGACCCGGATCGCATCAGCCCGATGACCTGCAGATCATCCGGCACGGCGATGTGCTTTGGGACGAGATCGTTTCTCTACGTACATCCGCTCGTCGGCGGATTTCAGGACTTCGTCCGCCGTCATGCCGCAGTGCGCCCATCCGATGCCGAAACTGGCGCCCACCCGGACGGCCCGGCCCTCGGCGCGGATCGGCTGGATGATCTCGTTGCGCAGGCGTACGGCGAGGTCCTGGGCGTCGGCCTTGCCGAGGCCGTCGGCGAGGATCACGAACTCGTCGCCGCCGAGGCGGGCCACGGTGTCGCCGTCCCGGACGCCCCGGGTGAGCCTGCGGGCGACCTCGATCAGGACGGCGTCGCCCGCGTTGTGGCCGAACCGGTCGTTGATCGACTTGAAACCGTCGAGGTCGCAGAAGAGCACCGCGAGCCCCTTGGCGCCGTCGTCGCGGCCCTCCTCGGGGGCGACGGTGTGCACGTGGTGGTCGTAGCCGTCGTACGACGCCGAGCCGATCGCTCCGCCCGCCGCGCCCGCGAAGTCGAAGCCGTGGCCGTTGGCGTCGTAGGCGGGGTGGCCGTAGGCCGCGTCCAGGGATTCCAGCTCCCCGGCGTGTCCGGCGCGCCGGCAGAGCCGGGAGGAGAGCCGGGAGCGCAGCTCGGCGGAGTTCGGGAGGCCGGTGAGGGAGTCGTGGGAGGCGCGGTGGGCGAGCTGGAGCTCGCGGCGCTTGCGTTCCTCTATGTCCTCGACGTGGGTGAGGAGGAAGCGGGGGCCGTCGGCGGCGTCGGCGACGACGGAGTTGCGGAGCGAGACCCAGACGTAGGTGCCGTCACGGCGGCCGAGGCGGAGTTCGGCGCGGCCGCCTTCCGCGGAGGTGCGGAGGAGCGTGCCGATGTCCTCGGGGTGGACCAGGTCGGAGAAGGAGTAGCGGCGCATCGCGGAGGCGGGGCGGCCCAGGAGGCGGCACAGGGCGTCGTTGCTGCGCAGTATGCGGCCGTGCTGGTCGCCGCCCATCTCGGCTATCGCCATGCCGGAGGGGGCGTACTCGAAGGCCTGCCGGAAGCTCTCCTCGCTGGCCCGCAGCGCCTGCTGCTCGCGCTCCAGCCTGACCAGTGCCCGCTGCATATTCGCACGTAGACGCGCGTTGCTGATCGCGATCGCGGCCTGGAAGGCGTACATCTGCAGGGCCTCGCGGCCCCAGGCGCCCGGGTGGCGGCCGTTGCGCGGGCGGTCGACGGAGATCACACCGAGCAGTTCGCCGCAGGAGCTGCCCGATATGCCGGGCGTGTACATGGGGGCGAAGAGCCGGTCGGAGGGGTGCCACTCGTCCTCGAAGCGCGGCGCGGGGCCGTCGGTGTACCACTGCGGGACGTCGTCGTCGTCGAGGACCCAGCCCTCGGTGTGCGGTATGAAGACGAGGTCGCCCCACTTCTCGCCCATGTTCAGCCGCCGCTCCCAGGACTCACGGGAGCCGACACGGCCGGTGATCAGGGCCTCGGCGGCGGAGTTCCCGGAGAAGGCGGCGACCACGAGATCGCCCTCGGCGGGGCGTACGAGGTTGATGCACGCCATCTCGTAGTTGAGAGCGGTGATCACGCCGTCGGCGACGGTCTGCAGTGTGTCCGCCAGGCTGCGGGCCGTGTTCATCTCGGCCATGACCTGGTGCAGCTGTCGCAGGGACGCAAGACGGACGTAGGGCTCCGACTCGGTCTCCATGCTCGCCCTCCCCCCGAGACCTCGCAGCGAATCAAGGGTCTGCTTCGGCGCTACTTTTCCCCGCCACTGAATCACAGCGCGCTGCCCACTCGGTACACAGGGTCAACAATTAATGCCCCTTGTGACTCAAGTCACAGGAGAACATGAACAATTGCGTGGAGTTTCCGCGTTTTCCCTGTGCGTTTACTGAACACAACCTTTGCGACTGTGCGCACATGATGCACGTTACGGCCTTTCACCGCTCCGCACCCCGCCGTTGGTCCTAGGACCCGGCTCGGGCCGATGGCCGATGTGACCGTACCGGGTCCGACACTAGCGTTTCCGGCGTGCTGAAGACTCCCTCCCCCGCCGCCGCAGAAGCCACCGGGCATGCTGTGGGGGTGAGCAACGAAGCGTTCAAGGCCGCCCTCTCCCGGCTCGCCGCCGGCGTGGTCCTGGTGACCGCTCAGGAGCCGCCGCTGGACCCGGACGACCCGCTGGCGCCGGTCGGCGAGGACGTCGGCATGACCGCCACCGCGTTCATGTCGGTGTCGCTCGACCCGCCGTTGGTGCTGGTCAGCCTGCGTGAGGGCTCCCGGATGGACGACCTCCTCGACGAGCAGCCGCAGTGGGCGGTCTCCGTGCTCACCGAGAGCCAGCGCCACATCGCCGGCCGCTTCGCGATGAAGGGCCGCATCAGCGACCGCCTGCTCTTCGAGGACATCCCGTACGTCCGCGGCGAGGCCAGCGGCGCCCCGCTGGTCGGCGGCGCCCTCGCGACCCTGGAATGCCGCACCGAACAGCGCGTCACGGCCGGCGACCACACCCTCGTCATCGGCCGCGTCCTCGCCGCCGAACTGCCGAGCGGGGAAGGCGGACCGCTGATGTATTTCCGGGGGCGGTACCGACAGTTGGGATGAGACCGCACGGTCGGTTTTGCAATTTCCGCGAGCGGTTACCGAATGGGCCTTCTAGAGTGCGCGGATGCCTTCTCTGCCCCGCCTCGAAGAAGTGACCACCGCAAATGTGACGGCGGCACTCCGCATTCGCGTCCGGCCCGACCAGGAACAGAACGTCGAGCCGGTTGCCACCTCCCTCGCCGAGGCGTACGTCCATCCCGCGGGGGTCGCCTGGCCGCGCCTGATCGTCGACGGAGACCGCACGGTCGGCTTTCTGATGGCCTTCCTCGACATCGACTGGCGCACCGACGGCACCCTCTTCCGCTCCGGCCTGTGGCGCCTCAACATCGACGCGGCGGAACAGGGCAGGGGCTACGGCCGGTTCGCGGTGGCGGCGGTGGCCGCGGAGATCCGCCGCCGGGGCGGCAAGGAGATGTACGTCACCTGGCATGCCGGCCCGGACGGCCCCGAGGAGTTCTACCTGCGGCTGGGCTTCCGGAAGACCGGCGAGGCCAGCGGGGACCAGCCGGTGGGGGTGCTGGCCCTCTGAGCAG
This sequence comes from Streptomyces sp. NPDC001980, assembly GCF_040296885.1. Lineage (NCBI taxonomy): Bacteria > Bacillati > Actinomycetota > Actinomycetes > Kitasatosporales > Streptomycetaceae > Streptomyces > Streptomyces sp. NPDC001980. Next base: position 301,455 of record NZ_JBEOYD010000003.1, read on the forward strand.
ATCGGAGGACAGGCCGAGGTGCCCGGTGCCCACCCCCAGGGGCCAGGGCGGTGGGCACCGGACGCTCACTCGGTCTCAGGACGTGCCTACCCGGACGTGCCGGACGTGGCGGACTGACCGGCCATCAAGTGGTCGACGAGCGCCAGCAGCACATCGCGGCCGTCCCCCCGGTCGCGGGCGTCGCAGAGCACCAGCGGCACCTGGGGGTCGAGGGCGAGTGCCGCGCGGATCTCCTCCGCGGTCCGGTCGCGGACTCCGTGGAAGCAGTTGACGCCGACGACGAAGGGGATGCCACGGCTCTCGAAGAAGTCGATCGAGGCGAAGCTCACCTCCAGCCGCCGGGTGTCGACCAGGACCACCGCGCCCATCGCCCCGTTGACCAGGTCGTTCCACATGAACCAGAAGCGCTCCTGGCCGGGGGTGCCGAACAGGTAGACCACGAGGTCGCTGCTGATGGTGATCCGCCCGAAGTCCAGCGCGACGGTGGTGGTGAACTTGCTGTCCACCCCCTCCAGGTCGTCCACGCCGACGCCGGCCCGGGTCAGGTACTCCTCGGTGTGCAGCGGGGCGACCTCGCTCACCGCGCCGACCAGGGTCGTCTTCCCGACGCCGAACCCGCCGGCGACCAGGATCTTCACCGCGAGCGGAGCGGTGTCCGTACGGCCCGCCGTGTGGTCCGCGGCACGGCCGGACACATGGTCGGGCATGTGGCCGGACGCGTGCTCAGAGCTTGCGTAGTCCATCTCTCACCGCCTCGAGGATCGTCATGTCGGGAAGGCCGCCGGCCCGGGTGAGCGGCTGCGGCGAACGGGCCCACATATAACCGGAGTCGACCAGATCGCCGATGAGGATCTTGGTCAACGACACCGGGAGGCCCAGCTTGGCGGCGACCTCCACCACTGCCTTGGGGTCCCGGCAGAGCCCGAGGATCGTCCGGTGCTCCGGCTGCATCCTGCGCACCGCGAGCGCCGCCTGCGTGGTGACCTCGGGCAGCGTCGCCACCAGGGTGACCAGCGTCAGGTCCGATCGCTCGGGGGTCGTGCGCCCGCTGGTGATCGTGTACGGACGGACCAGTTGCTCGTCGGCGTCACCGTCGTCGAACCCCTCGGTCCAGTGCCTCATCCGGCTCTCCCCGCGTCATCGGACGGCGGAGTACGCGCGTCGGTGCCCAGTCGCTTGCCGACCTGCTGGACCAGGGTGTGCATCGCGACACTCATCAGCTCGGCGTCGACCTCCTGGGAGGCGGTCACCGCCAGGTGGGTGCCGCGGCCGGCGGAGATCACGAACAGCCACAGGCCGGCCATCTCGACGATGACCTGGTGCACCGGGCCGCCGCCGAAGAGCTGCCCGGCACCGCGGGCGAGGCTCTGCTGGCCGGTGGCGATCGCGGCGAGCCGCTCGGCGTCCGAGCGGTCGATGGTCCGCGAACGGCTCATCACCAGGCCGTCGTCCGACAGCACGATGGCGTGCCGGGTGCCCGTGACCTGGTCGACCAGGCCGTCCAGAAGCCAGTCCAGATCCACGTCGGTGGCCGTCGTTCGCTGCGTCATTCTCGATCATCCGTCCTAGGAGAGCCGGACCGGTTGGGCAAGGCGGGCCCTTCACCGTGGCCATCGCCACTGCCTTCGCCGAAGCCGGTACCGTCACCGCTGCCGTCGTGGTTGCCGCTGCTGTCGCGGTTGCCGCTGCCGTCGTGGTTGCCGCTGCTGTCGTTGTCGCCGCTGCCGTAGCCGCGGCCGATGTCGTAGCCGGTGGCGCTACCGCCGCTGTCACCGGTGCCGTCGACGCCGCCCGCGGTGCCGTCGTCCGAGTCGCCCTCCCCGCGGGCCAGCCGGGACTGCCGCTGGAACGCGCCGATCGTGGCCCCGGACCGGCCGGGCCGGTCAGGGACCGCCGTCCAGAGATCCGGCTCATACAGTTCCGCCAGTTCCGCCAGTTCCGCCTGCTCCCCCGGTTTCGCCGGTCTCACCGGGATCTGGAGCTCGGGCGCCAGGCTGGCCTGGCGGACCCGCTGGGGCAGCGGCCGCGCCGCGGTCGCCGGGGACGGGGACGGGGACGGGGACGGGGATGGGGACGCCTCGTTCTCGTCCGACGGCCGGGGAACGGAGGCGGTGACGTTCGCCATCGCGTGTCCCTTGGCGCGGGTGGGCAGCTGCCCACCCTCGTACGGCGCCCGCGGACCGCTACCGGCGTCGTGCGGGTGCGGCCACGGACCGGGCGGGTGGGGCAGGGCCTCCGGGGGGAGCGCGACCGGCTGGGGCGCCGTGCCGGGCTGTTCCACCACCACCTGTTCCGGCAGCAGCACGACCACCCGGGTGCCGCCGAAGGCGGAGGGCCGCAGCTCCACCCGCAGGCCCAGGCCCGCCGACAGCCGGGCGACCACGTACAGGCCGAGCCGTACGTCGTCGGCCTGGGTCATCACGTCGAGCTGCGGCGGCGCCTCCATCAGCGCGTTGGCGGCGGCGTAGTGCTCGGGCTCCATGCCCAGGCCGCGGTCCTCGATCTCGACGGCGACGCCCCGGCCGACCCTCGCGGCCCGTACCTCGACCGGGGTCGGCGGCTTGGAGAAGGCGGCGGCGTTCTCCATCAGCTCCGCCAGGATGTGCACCAGCTGGCCCACCGCCCGTTCGGACACCCAGGGCTCGTCCTCGACGTCGATCGAGATCCGGCGGTAGTCCTGCACCTCGCCCTGCGCGGCGCGCAGCACGTCGAGCAGCCGGACCGGCTTGCGCCAGCGGCGCTGCGGCTGGCCGCCGCCGAGGATGACCAGGTTCTCCTCGTAGCGGCGCAGCCGGGCGGTGAGGTGGTCCAGGTCGAACAGGCCCTCCAGCACCTCGGGGTCCTCGTGCGTGCGTTCCAGCTCGTCCAGCTTCCGCAGCTGGAGGCCGATGAGGATCTGGGTGCGCCGGGCGATCCGCTGGAGCAGCCGCTCGAAGCCGCGGTGCTGTTCGGCCTGCCGCACCGCGGTGGCCACGGCGCTCCGGCTGGCCGCGTTCAGGGCTCGCCCGAGCTCGCCGAGCTCGTCGGGGGTGGGCTCGACCAGCCGGACCTCGCGGTCCACGTCGACGTTCTCGCCGCGCTCCAGCCGGGACACCACCTCGGGCAGCCGCTGCTGGAGTTCCACGGCTTCCTCGCGCAGGGCGTAGATGCGCCGGCGCAGGAGGACGGTCAGACGCCAGCTGGTGAGGATGACCAGGATCACGGCGAGCAGGCCGACGGCGCTGACGATGATCAGGGTCTGCTGGAGCCGGCTGACGCTGTCGGCGGAGACCTTGTCGAGGTGCGCGACCCGGACCAGGACCAGATTCAGCAGCTGTGGGCGGTTGGCGTCCACCGAGGCGCGCCATTGGCTGTGGATCCGGCCGAGCTCCAGCTCACCCTGCGAGTGGTGGGGGCCGGCGACGATGACCTGCTCTTCCAGGCTCTGCTGGGTCTTCCACGACTTGGCGGACGTCATCTTGGTGTATGCGTCGCGTTCGGCGCCGGTGAGGCTGAGGGCGACCCGCTGGAGCAGGTACTCCTGAGCGCCGACGGCATCGACGAACACGTCGTATTCATCGACCTTCAGATGCCCGGTCGTCCAGTCACGGCCGAGCAGGGCGTCCTCGCGCCCGATCCTGTCGGCGGCGCCGTACAGGTCGACCAAGGTGTTCGCCAGCAAGGCCGCATCGGCGTTGCTCCGGTGGCCGAGCGCGGTGAAGACGGTGATCAGCGAGTCGATGGTGCCGCTGTAGTAGTCGAACGCCGTCTTCTTGCCGGCCGACCCGGTGTCCACCGCCTGGCGCTGCGCGGCGAGCCGGTCGAGGTCGCGCACGGTGCCGGACAGGGCCGTGCCGAGTCCCTGCTGCCCGTGCGAGGTGCTCTCGTGCGCCACCGGGCGGAAGCCGGTCACCGCCTTGTCGGTCGCCGCGCGCGCGGCGACCAGCTTGCCGCGGGTGGTGGCGCCGGGGTCGGCCTGCGCCTCCGCGGTGAGCCGCCGCTCCTCTTCGAGGGACTGGAAGAGGACGGCCGACGGCCGGCCCAACGAGGCGGTCAGGTCGCTCTGGGTCTTCTCCGACTGCCAGCGGGTGGCCAGCTGGTACGTGCTCAGGCCCCACAGGGGCGCGAGCGCGAGGCTCGGTACGACCACGAGGATGATCAGAACGGTACGCAGGGGCAGTCGTCCGGAGCCGCCGCCCGACCCGGCCGACCGTGAGAGCGAGTCGGCCGACGTCGGCACAGCAGCATCCGATGGCTGGTTCTCGGCGGCCATACTGCTGGCCCGCCTACCCCCAAACCTGCCAAATCCGGTCACCTTAGGGACACTCCCCCCACCGTTCGGTGCATCCATGAGGAAAAAATCGCCAAAGTCCGGCGACACGGTGGCAGATGGTAGCCACATTCAACGAAGTCCGTAAGCGTTTTGTCTTACCCCACGGAACCATCGGATGGCGGAGCGAAGTCACGGCCGGCCGGTCCGGAACCGTCGACCGACCGCGACTGCGAACGGCCGACAGCGACCGTCAGGGCCATGACCGAGGTGGCGACGACCCGCCTGAGGCCCGTCCGGTGCTCCGGGCAGCCGTCGCGGTGGAGTCACGAACCAGCCACCTGGCGGGATTTCAGCAGCTCAGCTGCCGTTGGTGATGCGCTGACGGTCGCGTTCGCCGGCGCGGGTCCGGATACCGGCGGCGAGCGGTTCGCGGGCGAGCGCGGTGACCTCGTCGCCGAACGCGACGAACAGGTCCTCGTTCTCGACTGCGTATGCCGACAGGGGGATCGGCGTTACGACCAGTCGCGGCCGGTCCGCCCCCGCTTGGTCTCCGACCGCTGCTTCTTCTCCCGCAGCCGGCGTTCGTTGATCCCGCGCGGAATCCGGGTCGGCCGGCGCGGCTTGGGCGGCGGCGCGGTGGCCTCCGCGAGGAGCGCGGCGAGGCGTACGGCGGCGGTCTCGCGGTTGCGCCACTGCGAACGGTGCTCGGACGCCCGTACGACGATCACCCCGTCGACGAGCCGCCCCGCCAGCCGCTCCAGCGCCCGCTCCTTCCACACCGGGGGCAGCGCCTCGGTGTTCGCGAGGTCGAAGCGGAGCTCCACCTGCGAGTCACTGGTGTTGACGTGCTGGCCGCCCGGCCCGGAGGACCGCGAGAAACGCCAGTTGAGCTCGGCCTCGGGAAGCGAGACGGAGCCGCGGATGACGTAAGGACCGGACATGTCCCTATGGTCGCGCGCCTGACCGGCACACGTCACGTGAATATCGTTCATCACCCGTTTGGCAAAGAAAGTAAAGCGAGGTGGAACCTTCGGTACCCCTCGTGGCGTTCATACGGGTAGCTGTAGCTTCAAGCCCGTACGCCGCACGGTCGTACGCGAAACGAGGGAAAGGACTCCCGACCATGGCTGTAAGCCTCTCCAAGGGTGGCAACGTCTCGCTCACCAAGGAGGCTCCGGGCCTGACCGCCGTCACCGTGGGCCTCGGCTGGGACGTCCGCACCACCACCGGCACGGACTTCGACCTCGACGCCTCAGCGATCGCGGTCAACACCCAGGGCAAGGTCTACTCCGACGCCCACTTCGTCTTCTTCAACAACAAGCAGACCCCGGACAACACGATCGTCCACACCGGCGACAACCGCACGGGCGAGGGCGCCGGCGACGACGAGGCGATCAACGTCAACCTGGCCGGCCTGCCCGCCGACATCGACAAGATCGTCTTCCCGGTCTCGATCTACGACGCGGAGACCCGCTCGCAGAACTTCGGCCAGGTCCGCAACGCCTACATCCGCATCATCAACCAGGCCGGCGGCGCCGAGATCGCCCGCTACGACCTCTCCGAGGACGCGGCGACGGAGACGGCCATGGTCTTCGGCGAGCTGTACCGCAACGGCGCGGAGTGGAAGTTCCGCGCGGTCGGCCAGGGCTACGCGTCGGGCCTGGTGGGCATCGCCCAGGACTTCGGCGTCAACGTCTGACACACGCGGCACGCTGCGCTGTGCGGGAGCCCCTGGCCGGGTGGTTGCGGCCGGGGGCTCCGGCGTCGGCGCCGGATCAGTGCGCGGACACGTACGACACGAAGGCCGCCCAGGCGGAGGGGGCGAGGGCGAGCCGGGGGCCGGGGGTGGTGGGCGTCTGCGTGTGCGTGTACTTGGAGTCGCGGATGTGGATGGTGGTGGGGGTGGGGGCTATTTCGAGGCAGGATTCGCCGTTGGTGCCGCCGCTGTAGCTGCTCTTGAACCACGCCAGGGCGACTTCGACGCAGCTGTCGCCGTCAGGGCCGCTGCTGTAGCTGCTCTTGAACCACGCCAGCTCGGAGGGGGTTCCGGCAGAAGCCTTGCGGATCATGTTTCTCCAAGCATGTGCTCGATGAGGGCCAGCGACTCCTGGGGCGGTAGAGCCTGCGCCCGGATGGTTCCATATCGCAGCTCAAGGATGTGGAGCTGTTTCGGATCAGAAGTTGCTCGGCCGTTGAACGCACCATCCGAACGCCCGACTGCCGTCCCGTCGGGGAACTTCAGGATTTCGACCCTGCCACCCAGACCTGGATGAGCCCCACCGTTCGTCGGCATCACCTGAAGGGTGACGTTCCGCAACCGACCCACCTCCAGCAGATGTTCGAGCTGCTGCCGCCACACCATTGTGCCGCCGACGCGCCGCCGAAGCGCTGCCTCTTCAAGGACGAAGCCGAGCGCCGGGGCTGGTGACCGCTCGAAGATGGACCGCCTGGCCATACGTGCTGCCAGCACGCGCTCCAGGTCATCCTCCGAATAGGCAGGCTGCCACGCCTCGAACAGCGCGCGTGCATGCTCGGGCGTCTGCAACAGGCCGTTGATGCTGACGACCTCATACACCCCGATCTCAACGGCCTGCCCCTCCAACTTGGCAAGCTCCCGCACCTTCTTCGGATACCGGACCCTCTTCACGTCCTCCCAGGTCGCCGAGATCAGCCCGCCCGCGCCCAGGACCTCGTCCGCCCTGTTCAGGTACTCCTGGCGGGGGATCCGCTTCCCGCCCTCCACTTTGTAGACCATGTCCTCCCCGTACCCGACCGCCTCCCCGAACTCGGCGGCCCGCATCCCCACCGCCTCCCGCCGCAGTTTCAGCTGACTCCCCACCGTCGCGATGACCGCCACACCCCAGTCGTCGTCCGGGTCGACCTCCCAGCCCGGCTCGGTCACCTCGCCGCCGTCCACGCTCATCCCACGCCCCCTTTGTGCCGTACGCCCGTACCCGCGGACCGCCCCTACCCGTACGAACGCTCCCGACAGCCAGGACAGCACCGGACAAGCGCCGGACAGTCACCGTACGCAAGGGCTTCGTCACTGTTCACGGTATGCATGCCCGGCCACGCTGAGTGACGTGAACGATGAAATCTCCACCCCCGTCCGCAACATGAGCCTGCGGTTCTCACCCACGCCGCGAGGCGCCCGCCTGGCCCGTCTGCTCGCCACCGAGCAACTGCGCGCCTGGGGGCTGCCGTTGGATCCGGCGCGGCAGATCGTGGCGGAGCTGGCGGCGAACGCGGCGACGCACGGGCGGGTGTCGGGACGCGACTTCGGCCTTCTCCTCTACGTCGTGGGGGACACGCTGCGGATCGAGGTCACGGACACCCGCGGTGACCGCCTGCCGCACACCCTCCCGCTCGCACCGGACGCCGAGTCGGGCCGGGGCCTGGTCCTCGTGGCGGCGCTCGCCGACAAGTGGGGCGTGGCACCGGGGGTGTCGCCGCGCAAGACGGTGTGGGCCGAGATCGGGGTGTCGCCGTAGCCCGGAAACGCGGGCTTCGGCCGCGAGGGACGTCACCACTCAAGGCACGAATCGGGGAGAAAGAACCCCACCAAGCCCCACCCATCCCGCCCGTCGCGCAGAGTCACTCCCGCGAGTGAATATGCCCAAGTGGGCTGGATTTGAGGCAGGTTGCGTGCCCTACGCTCAGCGCAACAACCGCAGAAAAACTTCGGCCCTCGCCGGGACGGCAATCCCAGTGCGAGGGCCTGACCACCTAGGAAGTCAGACCTTCCCGATGGATACGAAAAACCCTAGCGCGCCCTCGTGCGCCGAGTCCCGTGTCGCCGCCAAGAAGCACCCGAACCGGGGGTCCGGCGGCCTCATGCACGACAACGCCCGCCACACCTCCCACTTCGTGGTGGTCGGCAACCATCTCGCCCAGCACCCCACCCTCTCGGCGCTCGCGATCGGCCTCGGCGTGCACATCCAGTCGCTCCCCAAGGGCGCCCAGGTCGACATCAAGAGCCTGGCGGTCCGTTTCCCAGAGGGCAGGGACCGTATCGGCGCAGCCCTGCGGGAACTGGAGGCCGAGGGCTATCTGCGGCGCGAGCGGGAGCGGGTCCCCGACGGCCGGATCATCACCCGCACGGTCTCCTGCAATCACCCCGGCCACCGCAGCCGCACGCGTCGGCCCGAAACGTCGGTAGCACCGAAGCCACCGCAGAAGCCCGCCCGCAAGGCCCTCCCGCCCGTACCCCGCCCGGCCTGCCCCTCCCCCGCGCTCCTCCAGAAGGCCCTGGCCCTACTCGCGGACCTCCGCCGCCACGACTCCCGGCTGCTGCTGTCGGCCGTCGAAGCCGACCATCTGGCGCCGGGCGTCGCCGCCTGGCTGGAACGCGACGCCGCCCCCAGCGCCGTACGGCACGCCCTGACCGCAGACCTGCCGGCCGAACCGCTCCACAGGCCCGCCGCCCTCCTGGCCCACCGCCTGACGGACCGGCTGCCCGCGCCACCGCCCTTCCGCGCACCGGCTCCGCCACCAGCCGCGCCCACCCGGATCCACAACTGCGACAGCTGCGACCGGGGCTTCCGTTCCCCGGCACCTGGACTCTGCCGTGACTGCCGAACCGATCTCCCGGAGGAGACCTAGCATGAAAGCGACGATCCTTGCCCCTGGGCACAGACGAGGAGCGAGCGCCATGACCATCGCACCGGACGACGCACGGCAGGACGCCTCCCTCTTGTACCGGGCCATGCGCGACTTCGTGGAGTCCACGGACGGCACCCTCCCCGGCAAGTTCGAGATCACCAAGGAAGGAATCGTCCTCGACATGATGTCGCCTGTCCGGCAGCACGAACTCACCGCGCTGCGTCTCCGGAAACGTCTGGAGAAGGTCATGCCCGAGGAGATCGTGGCCCACACGGGCGAGCCCGATGTCGAAGTGGCACCGGAAAGGATCATGCGTCGCCCCGACATCATGGTGATCGCAGAGGTGGACATGGAGGGAGACGGGTCCTTCGACCCACGTACGCTGATCGCCGCTGTCGAGATCGTCTCCCGTTCCAATCCCGACAACGACTGGGTCAGCAAGGTCCGCGACTACCCCCTGATCGGCGTCCCCGTCTACGCGATCTTCGACCCCCGCACCGGCACCGGCGCCGTCCTCACCGACATCCACCCCACCCCCGACGGCCCGCGCTACGCGACCCGCAAGGACTTCGTCTACGGCGAGGACGTCACCATCGGCGACTGGACCATCTCGACGGACGGCCTGCCCCGCTACCCGCCTCCGGGTGAGTAGGGCCGGATAGGTTGCCCGCATGATCCTCGCCCCCGTCCCCCTCACCCCCGACCACGACATCCCGGCGCCGGTGCTCACCGAGCTCACCGCCCTGTACGCCTCCAACCGGGAGTTCCACGCGCTCAGCGGCGACTTCCCGGACCCGGACGACATCCGGCCGGAGCAGGTGGCCGCCGCACTGGCCGACGAGCTGGCGAACCCGGACGCGGAGGTGCTGCTCGCGCGGGCCGAGGGGCGGCTGGTCGGCGTGGTCGTCACGCTGGCCCGGCACCCCGACCCGGCCGACCCGGATCCGTGGATCGGGCTGCTGATGGTGGACGCGGCGGCGCAGGGGGCGGGGTACGGGCGGCGGATCGCGGGGGGCGTCGAGGAACGGTTCCGGGCGGCGGGCCGGGGCGCCGTGCGCCTCGCCGTCCTGGAGAACAACCCGAAGGCGCTCGCCTTCTGGACCGCCCTCGGATACGAGGTGACCGGCCACCGCCCGGACCGCGAACAGGGCCGACCGTGCGCGGTCTTGCGCAAGGAGCTGGGCAAGGGCGCCTAGCCAGCGCCCCGAAGGGGCGCGGGGCCGTATTGAATGTGCGGCTACCGCCGCGTGGGCGCGACCAGCCACGACGGCGCCGCACTCCGCAACCGGCCGGCACACCAGCGGCGGGCACCGGCAGCCCGGCACCGCCGAGTCACACCGTCATGGCCGAGCACCGTCGCGGCGGAAAGAAGGGGTGCGGCGCCATGACACCATCGGCACGTGCTCGACATCGGCTACGCCCTCTCCAACCGCTTCCCGGACCCGCCCCAGACGGACTACCGGCGCGTGGACGTCCACGCGCTCCGTCACGACCTGTTCTGCGGGGACGTCTACCTCGCGGACACCAAGGCGGACCGGGAACTGTCCACAGCCTGGGGATGGGTGCCGGTGCTGGACTTCGCGTGGGCGCTGTGCGACATCGTGGAGCGCATCGACCGCGACCCGGCGGGGTCCCGGGCCGCCCGGCCCCAGCACGCGGAACTCGACTTCACCGAGTCCACCGACCGCATGCTCTTCGAGCGCCGCTTCGGCTGGGTGGACATCGAGGCGGACTGGATGCCGGCCGAGGAGCCGCCCCTCACCTTCTCCCACACCGAACTGCGCCGGGAGGCACGGGATTTCCTGCACGACCTGATCGCCGACCTCACCGACATGCACGAGGGCCTGGCGGACAACCCGGCGATCTGGACGCTCCAGGCCCGTTTCCCGAGGGTGTCGTAGCCGTCCCGGGGGAGTTGAACGACCGTACGGTGTACGGAGGTTGACCACCTGCCGAGGCGGGGGTGACAAGTGGTACGGAAGACGTTCCCCCCGTCCCGGCCACGCCTACGTTGACTCCGTGCGGACGCAGCAAAAGGCAGGCGACAGCGGAAAGGACGCCTCTTCCGAGGCCTCCCGGGCACCGGCCACCGCCGCGCCCGTCGACTCCACAGTGCCTGTCGGGCCCACGGAACACACGATGCGCGTCCTCCAGGGAAAGGCGGGGAACACAGCCGCCACGCTGGCGCTGCAGGACGCGAAGGGCAAGGGCGTCGCGCGGCCCCCGGCGGTACGCAGCCGGCCGGTGGCGCCCATCGCCCCCGTCGAGGAGGAACGCACCGAGCCCGGTCTCGTACTGCCGCCGTACTTGATGGACTTCCAGGCCGCCGGGCTCTCCACGGCGTACGGGCTGACCGGGCACGAGTTCGTACGGAACGCGGTGGCCGCCGTCGTCGGGCACGGCGACGGCACGGTCGCCGAGATCGGCGCCGAGCTCGCCGGCCGCCCCGAGTCGTTCTACGGGCAGGGCCGCGCCTTCGCCGTCAAGGGCAGGACCGGCAAGGAGTGGTACGACGTCACCGTCACCGTCTCCCGCGCCCCCGACGACCGGCCGCCCGTCTTCCACCCCAAGGACCTGATCGCGAACACCGTGCCGGACCCGGACGGGGCGCCGCTCGCCGCGGTGGACGAGGCCGAGGGCAAGGACACCAAGGTCGACGTCCAGCACAACACCGCCACCACCGTCGCGACCACCGCGAGCGGCAGTTCCAGCAAGGGCGCCGGCGGCATGGCCTTCGGGCTCGCGCCCGTCGTACCGGGGCTCTGGCTGGGCGGCGCCGGCCTGGTGAACGCGCAGCCCTGGCAGTCCTCGCGGGAGTCCCGCAGCCAGCGCAACGTGGCCGAACCCCGGGTGCTGCGCAGCGAGAAGGGCTCGGTCGAGGCACCGCGCAAGGTGCGGTACGGCGTACGGGTCAAGAAGCAGGGCACCCAGCACGCGCAGACCTTCCACGGCTCGGGCGCCCTCACCCAGCGCGTGCCCACCGAACACCTCGTCCCGGCCGGCACCCAGACGCCCGCCGCCCCGGAGGCCGTCGGCGCGGACACCGCCCGGCGCGTCTCGCTCGCCGACTCCATGGCCCCGGTCGCCGTCACCGACACCGCCGCCCCGCACCAGGGCGGCGGCGGGCTCTTCGACACGGTCGCCGCCGTCCTGCACCCCTCGCTCACCGCCCCCGGCGCCCCCGGCCGCTCCCGCCTCTACGAGGCCACCTCCACCGCGACCGTCCTGGAGGACATGCCCCGGCTGCTGCGCGACGGCGTCACCGGCGAGGACCTCGCATCCAAGGACGGCAGCAGCGTCGGCAGCTACCGCCTGCACGCCGAGATCACCGGCATGTCCCCCGCCTGGGGCACCGGCGGGACCCAGCTGCGCACCCACCAGCAGACCCAGCACACGGTCACCGAGAGCGCGGGCAAGGGACGCGCCCTCACCGGCGGCCTGGGCCCGGCCATCGGCGTCGGAGTGACCGGCAACGCCGCCGTCCTGCGGGGTACGGCCATGCCGGTCGCGGGGGCCCGCAAGGCGCGGTTCACCGTGGCCGAGCAGACCGTCTCCAGCCGCCAGGGCGCGGAGGTACGCGGCGACAAGGTGCTCTACCTCGCGACCGTCCAGTTCACCGCGGAGGGCACGGGGCCGCGCTCGGCCGAGATGATCCTGCGCCCCGGGACCCGGGTCGCCCGGCACTCGATGCGGGTGTGGATGAGCCTGCGGGCCGACGAGGCGCGGTCACTCGGGCTGCCGCTGCCGCCCGGCGCCGAGGCCAAGGAGGACAAGAAAGGCAAGAAGGAGGACAAGAAGGACAAGGAGTTCATCGAGAAGCCGAAGCGGACCGACGAGAACGGCAACGAGGTCGACGTCGAACGGCACCTCCCCTTCGGCGCCATGGGCTCCAGCGTCACCCTCAGCCAGCTCGACACCAAGCCCATGGTGCGGGCCGTGCAGCAGCTGTTCGCGACCGATCCCCGGCTGGCCGGCTACCTGCCCGCCTTCGGTACGGCCGCGGTGGCTTCGACCCCGAGCAAGGAGGAGGCCGCGCTCCAGCGGCGCAACCACCGCGAGCTGATGGCCGCCCTGTCCGAGACCAACCTGCGGGTCAACAAGGACCAGCTGACCACGACCGGCATCCGGGTGCGGCTGCGCCGCAAGACCACCCTGCACTCCCACGACGTGCAGATCCGCGTCCGCGGAGCGCTCCGCGAGACCGGCTATCTCGGCGACACCGACGACTGGCTGGTGCGCAGCCACTCCGGTGTCACCGGCAACGCGCAGAGCGGACGCGGCAGTTCGCGCTCGATCGGCGGTCTGGTGCTCGGGCAGGCCAGGATCGTCCCCAGCATCCTGACCGGCTCGGCCCGCTACGAGAGGCACAGCACCGGCACCCGCCGCAACCAGGCCGGCCCCACCACCCGCACGGACGTCCTCACCAACGGCTCCGAGAAGGCCAGCACCTTCGGGGCGGCCCTGCGCCTCGACGTCGACGTCACCATGACCTCCCGGCAGCGCAAGCTGGGCCGCGCCCTCACCCCCGGCTCCCCCGGCCGGGACGCGCCCGAGGCAAGGCAGCTGGGGGGACTGCATCTGGACGAGCAGGACGTACGGCTGGTCACGCCGACCGAGTTCACCCTCGACGAGGAGGGCAAGCGGCGGCAGGACGCGGTGGGCGACCGGCGCCGGGCGCAGGCCCCGCGCCCCGAGCACGCCGTCACCGCCGAGGGCATCGGCGACCTGGCCGGTCTCGTGCCCCGGCCGTCCGTCGGGCAGCCGCTGCGGGACTGGCAGCTGGTGGAGACGGTCGGCGACGGCCAGGCCGTCCGGGACCTCGCCTTCCAGCTGCTGTCCAAGGCCGCCGCCCGCAACAAGGGCGTCCGCGAGGATCCCGCGCTGCAGACCGAGGGGCTCGCGCCGCGGCTGGCGATCGAGGAGCGGTTCGGGCCGCAGGCCATCACGGCGTCGCTGCGGCAGGCCGCGTCCTCCGGGTGGGTGGTGAAGAACCTGCGCTACCCGCGCCGGCTCGCCGCGCTGAACGGGGCCGTCGGTACCCGGCTCACGCTGACCAACCCGAAGTTCCTGCACCAGGGCGCGGGTCCCGGCACGGAGACCTTCGTGCTCGGCGGCCACCAGGCGGCCGGCCAGGAGGGGCAGGGCACCACCAGCACGTGGCAGTTCGGCGCCACCGGCTCGGAGAACGACGTCGAGTGGCGGCTGGGCCAGGGCCTGTCCGGGAACCGCACCACGAGCCGGGGCGACGCCCGGTCCGCAGCACTGTCCGGCACGGTCGAGCGCAACGCCCACACCCCGAAGAAGGCGCCGCTCTACCTGGTCCAGTGCGACCTGCTCGTCACCATGGTCGCCGAGGTCAAGGTCACCGGCGGCGGCCCCTACGTGGCGACGGCCGCCCGCACCCTGCCGGCCGAGGCGGCGGTGTGGCTGACGGAGGCACAACTGCCGGCGTCCATCCGCCGGCAGCTGAAGCTCGACCCCGAACCGGCGCCGATGACGTCGTCGTCCCGGCAGCCGGGGCAGCGGCCGGCGGAGAGTTCCCGGGCGGCCGAGAGCTCCCGGGCGGGCGCCGAGCGCGAGGCCCGGGAAGGGGTCCGTACCAAGACGGATGCGGCCGGGTCGACCACGTCCGCGCCGCCGCGCACCGCCGCCCCCTCCTTCGCCCGCGGGCTCCCCCTCGGCTTCGGCATGGTCGAGAACCTGCCGAACTTCGTACCGCTGCTGGCCCGGCTGCGCACCCGCCTCGCGGAGAGCGGGCAGCAGAGCCTCGCCGACGACCTGCTGCCCCGGCAGCAGCTGGCGGACCGCAACGACAACGTGCAACGCCTGCTGCGCGTCCTGGACCGCGACGGCAGCGCGGGACTGCTGTCCGGCGCGATGGACGGCGGGGTCACCGTCGAGCTGTTCGACGGCCGCAAGACCCCGTACTGGGCGGTGTTCAAGGTCAACCGGCTCGCCGACGGCGCCTACGACGGCGCGGCGGACGACGGCCGGGACATGGAGTACATCACCGCGGCCGTGGCCCAGCAGGCCGCCACTCACGACGAGGGCGTGTCGCTCGGCCTGGAGGGGATCTTCGCCGGCTCCGGCAAACCGGACGGCGGGGCCGGGCAGCTGAAGAGCACCGGCGGTGCGGCGGGCCTCGGCGTCGGCACGGGCGGCTCGCGGCGCTCCGGCACGGCGAGCCGCGGCCAGCTCGGCATGAAGACGGTCGCGGAGGCGAAGACCGCGAAGTCGTCGAAGATGCGGGTGCCGATCGAGGCGACCCTCGAACTGCACCGCGGCGACCGCCGGCTGGCGCTGGTCTCGCTGGGCCGCCAGGCGGTGACCCACCGCGTCCTGGACAAGGACCTCGCCGCCCTCGGCCGGCTGACCGCGCCCCGGCAGCGGCCGGTGGCCCCGGCTCCCGGCCCGGGCGACTCTCGCCCGGCCGCGCTCGGCACCTGGCGCTCCGGCGGTGTGCGGCTGCCGATGGAGGCCCAGGTGAACGGCTTCCAAGGGACACCGCAGGTCCGGGAACTGGTCAACTCCGCGGTCCGGGAGGCCGGCGGCGGCGACCGCTTCCGGTCCAAGGGCCAGGCCGCCGCGTACACCCTGCAGGAGGCCGTCTCCACCGAGTGGCTGATCGCGGCGCTGCCGCTGCTGACCTCGGCCGGGGCGGAACTGCCGCCGGTGCACGCCACCGGGGTGGCGGGCCAGGACCTGCGGGCGTCCCTGCACGCGCGGCTGCGGGACGGGCGGGTGCTGGGCGTCGGCGACAAGATGACCTTCGAGACGGTGGGGCAGAGCCACCTGGACGCGCCCCGGCCCACCCAGACGGACGGCCTGAGCTCCGCCGACCACGGCCGGTCGGCGCGCGGCCTCGCGGGCGCGGGGCTGCTCAACGCCGACGAGTTCCGCCTCAACCAGATGATGGGCAACGCGGGCGGCGCGGGCGGCGCCGCCGACGCGGCGGTGAACGCGTCCGGTTCGATGCCGCTGCACAAGCCCAAGTCCGCTTCGGTACTGGTGCAGTTCACGCTGGACGTGCGGGTGGTGGCGCAGGTGGCCAACCGCGTCCGCTCCGGCCGTACCGGCACCGCCGTACGGGAGCTGACCCTGCCCCGGCCGGTGGTGATCCGCATGCCGGAACCGGCGGTCCGCCGCATGCTCGCCGCCCAGCCGGACCGGCTCCAGGACCCGGACGACCACCTGGGCCTGCGCAAGGCAGCCGCCGCGGCCACGCCCCAGGACTGATCAGCACCGCCCTGCCGGACTCACCCCTCCACCCGGATCCCCAACTGCGCCGCCAGCACCGGTGCGAGATCCAGCAGTTGGGACATGCTGATCACCGCCCCGGCCAGCCGCTCCACCCCGGTCGCGATCTCCAGGGACGCGGCGCCCCGCAGGTCGACGTCCTTCATCGTCACCCCCCTGAAGTCGGCCCCCTTCACCGTGCAGCCGGTGAACTCCACCCGCTCCAGCACGGCGTTGCCGAAGTCCGGTTCCACCAGGACGCAGCCCTCGAAGACCACGTCTCTGAGCTTCGCGGTGCGCAGGTTGAGATAGTCGATCTTGCCGCCGCGGATCACCACCCGCTCCAGGACGGAACCGTGCAACTGGGTGCCGCCCAGCCGGGCGTCGACCAGCTCGACATCGCGCAGGGTCGCCTCGGCCAGATCGGTGCCGACGCCTCTTATCGAGGTGAGGACCGTGTCCAGCACGCGCGCGTGCCGCAGCCCCGTCTCGTCGAAGGCGCAGTCCGTCAGCGCGCAGTCCATGAAGCGGGCGCCCGCCCCGTCCTGACCGGCGAAGTCCGCCTCCCGGAACGCCTGCCCGTCGTAGTCCCCGTCCGGCTCCAGCTCGCCACCGCCCCAGGGCTCCAGCTCGGGCAGCCGCACCTCCGGCCGCCGCGCACCCTTCACCCTGCCTCCGCCGGCCCCACCGGCCGCTGTCCTCGCCATGCCCCCATAGTGCAGGCCCCCACTGACAATCACCGCGGCCTGCGAGAACAGAACCAGAGCGGCAGCGGCCCACCCTTGACCTCAAGCGCGCTTGAGGTCGAAGAGTCGAATGCGTCAAAGAGCCGGACCGCCGGATCGGCCATCACCTGGGGAGTCCCTGTGCACGCCATCGTTCTGCACGCCTTCGGCCCAGCCGAGAACCTCGTCCACCAGCAGGTGACGGACCCGGTGCCGGGCCCGGGCCAGGTGCGGATCGCGGTCGCCGCGGCCGGTGTCCACCTGCTCGACACGTCGCTGCGGCAGGGCCACCAGGGGCCGGCGCCCCGGCCGACCGTGCTGCCGACGATCCCCGGCCGCGAGGTCGCCGGAGTGGTCGAGGCGCTCGGCGACGGCGTCGACGGGCTGTGGCTCGGGCGGCGCGTGGTCGCCCACCTCGGCTTCGCGCCCGGAGGCTACGCCGAGCTGGCGGTCACCGAGGTCGAACGGCTGCACGAGATCCCGGAGAACCTCGGCTTCCCCGAGGCCGTGGCCATGATCGGCACGGGCCGTACGGCCCTCGGCATCCTGCAGTTCGCCGAGCCGGGGCCGGAGTCGGTGGTCCTGGTCCCGGCGGCCGCCGGCGGCATCGGCACGCTGCTCGTCCAGGCCGCCAAGCACGCGGGCGCCACCGTGATCGGCCTCGCGGGCGGCCCCGAGAAGACCGAGCGGGTCCGGGCCAACGGCGCCGACCTCGCCCTCGACTACACCGACCCCGGCTGGCCCGCCGAGGTCCGCGCCCGCTCCGGACCGGTCACCGTCGTCCTCGACGGCGTCGGCGGCGACGTCGCCCGGGAGGCCGTCGCCCTGCTCGGCGAGGGCGGCCGGCACCTCGTCTTCGGCTGGTCGGCGGAGGGGATCGCGAGCGGCGGCGGGCATGTCGTCGAAGGGCTCTCGGAGTTCGTCCTCGGCCCCGCGATGCTCCGCCGGACCGGCGGCCCCGACCCGCTCCGCACCCTCGAACTCCGCGCCCTCACCGAGGCCGCCCAGGGCCGGCTGCGCCCCGCCGTGACCCGCTTCCCCCTGGCCGAGGCGGCAACCGCACACCGTGCCCTGGAGACCCGGGCGACCATCGGAAAGGTGGTCCTGGAACCGTGATCGCTTCGCGAGAGGGCCGTGGGCGGACCGGCTCGATGCAGAGTGCGGGTCGTGGTGGGTTGCTCGCGGCGCCGCAGCCACCCGACCGCACGGCCCCCGAGCTCTTGGGCGATCGGCTCATCCGGAATGTCAATCACACACCCGTCGTTGCGGTCGTGCATGAATCGCCTCATGGGATTTCTCCGGGGACTCGGCGGCACGGTGTGGGCGTACGTCCGCAGCGCCCCCGGTACGTACATCTGGCTGGCGATTCTCTTCGTGACGGCCTTCGCGCTGCACCGCATGTCACCGGAGTTCGAGCACCAGTTCCTGCGGCAGCGGTCCACCAACATCCGGGAGCTGTCGGACAACCCGGTGCGGGTGCTGGTCGCCAGCGCGATGTGGATCGAGGGCGGGCACTGGGTGCCGTACGCCTTCCTCTACACCGTCTTCCACGCGCCGGCGGAGCGCTGGCTGGGGACGGTCCGCTGGCTCGCGGTGTGCGTGATCGCGCACGTCCTGGCCACCCTGATCAGCGAGGGCGCGCTGCTGAAGGGCATCCACGACGGCATCGTCCCGCACTCCGCGGTCAACACCCTGGACATCGGGGTGAGTTACGCACTGGCCGGGGTGATCGCGGTGCTGGCGTACCGGATCGCGACGCCCTGGCGGTATGCGTACCTCGCGGCCGCCCTCCTCGTCTACGGACTGCCGCTGACCGAGTCGCCGACCTTCACCGACCTGGGACATTTCGTCGCCGCGCTGATCGGTCTCGGCTGCTATCCGCTGGTCAGAGGGCGCGGAAAAGCATGGAATCCGAAGGAGACACTGGCCGCGCTCAAGGGTTAACGTCCGGTCATGAGCAGCTCAGCAAGCGGAGTCGTCAACGGCGGCATCTCCTTCTGGTACGCGGACGACGGCCTCCCGGCGGTACGGGAGCCGCTCACCGGTGACGCCTCGGCGGACGTGGTGATCGTGGGCGGCGGCTACACCGGTCTGTGGACCGCGTACTACCTGAAGAAGGCCGCCCCCTTCCTCCGGGTCACCGTCCTGGAGCAGAAGTTCTGCGGCTACGGCGCCTCCGGCCGCAACGGCGGCTGGCTCTACAACGGCATCGCCGGCCGCGACCGCTACGCCGCGCTGCACGGCCGGGAGGCCGCCGTACGCCTGCAGAAGGCCATGAACGAGACCGTCGACGAGGTCGTGGCGGTCGCCGCGGCCGAGGGGATCGACGCCGACCTGCACAAGGGCGGGGTGCTGGAAGTCGCCACCACCCCGGCCCAGCTGGCCCGCCTGAAGGCCTTCCACGAGCACGAGCTGTCGTACGGCGAGAAGGACCGCGAGCTCTACGGCGCCGGGGAGACCCGGGAGCGGATCCGCGTCGCCGACGCGGTGGGCGGCACCTGGACCCCGCACGGCGCCCGCCTCCACCCGGTGAAGCTGGTGAAGGGCCTGGTGGCGGCGGTGGCGGCACTCGGCGTGGACATCTACGAGTCCACCCCGGTGACCGAGATCCGCCCCCAGCACGCCGTCACGCCGTACGGCACGGTCCGCGCCCCCTACATCCTGCGCTGCACCGAGGGTTTCACCGCGAACCTGAAGGGCCAGAAGCGCACCTGGCTGCCGATGAACTCCTCGATGATCGCCACCGAGCCGCTGACGGCGGAGCAGTGGGCGTCGGTGGGGTGGGAGGGCCGGGAGACCCTCGGGGACATGGCGCACGCCTACATGTACGCGCAGCGCACGGCCGACGGGCGGATCGCGCTCGGCGGGCGCGGGGTCCCGTACCGGTTCGGGTCGCGGACGGACAACGACGGCCGCACGCAGGCCGCGACCGTCGAGGCGCTGCGCGAGATCCTCGTGCGGTTCTTCCCGTCCCTGGCGGGTGTCGCGGTCGAGCACGCCTGGTCCGGGGTGCTCGGGGTGCCGCGGGACTGGTGCGCGACCGTCACCCTGGACCGTTCGACGGGGCTCGGCTGGGCGGGCGGCTACGTCGGCTCCGGAGTCGCCACCACCAACCTGGCCGCCCGCACCCTCCGCGACCTCGTCCAGCTCGACTCCGGCCAGGCCGGCCGCACCGACCTGACCGAACTGCCGTGGGTGAACCACAAGGTCCGCAAGTGGGAGCCGGAACCCTTCCGCTGGCTCGGCGTCCAGGGCATGTACGCCACCTACCGCGCCGCCGACCAGCGCGAACGCCTCCACCCGAGCACCGACTCGTCCCGGCTGGCCCGGATGGCGGACCGGGTGGCGGGACGGCACTGAGAGAGCCCCCTGTCGGATTCGAACCGACGACCTTCGCTTTACAAGAGCGGCGCTCTGACCAGCTGAGCTAAGGAGGCGTGCGCGCACCCGGGGTGCGTGCCAGTGCAGTGTACCCAGGTCCCGGATGGGGCCTGTCGAAAATTTCCGCGAAGTTCACAGGGCTCCAGGTACTGACATACGGGGTGAACGCCAGGTACCGTCCTGATCCAGTTCACTCGTGTGGACTACCCGAGTGGACTACACCAACCACCTTCCTACAACGGATCGTCCGGCACGTTCCTGCCGGTAGAAGGGGGCCTCTGAGCCATGGCCACTGTCACGTTCGACAAGGCGACCCGGATCTACCCGGGCTCCACCAAGCCCGCCGTCGACGGCCTCGACATCGCGATCGAGGACGGCGAGTTCCTCGTCCTGGTCGGCCCGTCGGGTTGCGGCAAGTCCACCTCGCTGCGGATGCTCGCGGGCCTGGAGGACGTCAACGCCGGCGCCATCCGCATCGGCGACCGCGACGTCACGCACCTGCCGCCCAAGGACCGGGACATCGCCATGGTGTTCCAGAACTACGCGCTCTACCCGCACATGAGCGTCGCCGACAACATGGGCTTCGCGCTCAAGATCGCCGGCGTCAACAAGGCGGAGATCCGGCAGAAGGTCGAGGAGGCCGCGAAGATCCTCGACCTCACCGAGTACCTGGACCGCAAGCCGAAGGCGCTCTCCGGCGGTCAGCGCCAGCGTGTCGCGATGGGCCGCGCCATCGTGCGTGAGCCGCAGGTCTTCCTCATGGACGAGCCGCTGTCCAACCTGGACGCCAAGCTCCGCGTCTCGACCCGTACCCAGATCGCGTCGCTCCAGCGCCGCCTCGGCATCACCACCGTCTACGTCACCCACGACCAGGTCGAGGCCATGACGATGGGCGACCGGGTCGCGGTCCTCAAGGACGGTCTGCTCCAGCAGGTCGACTCGCCGCGCAACATGTACGACCGCCCGGCCAACCTCTTCGTCGCCGGCTTCATCGGCTCCCCGGCCATGAACCTGGTCGAGGTCCCGATCACCGACGGCGGCGTGAAGTTCGGCAACAGCGTCGTCCCGGTCAACCGCGAGGCGCTCAAGGCCGCCAGCGACAAGGGCGACCGCACGGTGACCGTCGGCGTCCGTCCCGAGCACTTCGACGTCGTCGAGCACAACGGCGAGGCCGCCTCCGCGCTGTCCAAGGACACCGAGGACGCCCCGGCCGGTCTCGCGGTCTCCGTGAACGTCGTCGAGGAGCTCGGCGCCGACGGCTACGTCTACGGCAGCGCCAAGGTCGGCGACGACCTCAAGGACCTGGTCGTCCGCGTCAGCGGCCGCGCGGTCCCGGAGAAGGGCGCCACGCTGCACGTCGTGCCGCGGCCGGGCGAGATCCACGTGTTCTCGACGTCCACGGGCGAGCGGCTCTCCGACTGAGCGATCCGGCTGAGCGAGATCCGACTGAGCGATCCGACCGGTCGATCAAGCTGAGAAACCTCTGACCAGGGTGAATTCACCCAGGTTGACGGAAAGGGCCCCGCGACCTGCAGCGGGGCCCTTTTCGTTGCCCCGATTTACCCCGGCAAGCGGGTGATTTTCGACCAGTGTGCGTCAACCCCGTACCCGAATCACGGCACTTCTCCATCCCCCGAACCGGTGACTAAATGTCGCCAAATCATTACCGCACGCTACCCTCACACGCGTGAAGCACTCCACCACCCTTCAGACGCGACGCGGCCACCGGGGCGGCCCTGCCCGCCGGATCGGCCGCACTCTCGCCCTTGTCCTGCCCGTCGTCCTGGTGCTCTCCGGGACCCTCGCGGTCACCCGCGTCAACTGGACCGGGTCCCCGCGGAGCTCGGTGCTCACCGCGACCGACGTGACCGACGCGCACGTCTCCTCCAAGGCCGTCTCCCAGGCCCCGCAGGACGTACTGCGCGAGCAGCTGATGACCGAGCTCCAGGACAAGAACCCGGGCCAGGTCCTCACCCACCTCCAGCAGGCGGTCAACGGCCACCCGTCGCTGGCGCGGCACTGCACGTCCATCGCCCGTGCGCTGGGCCGGGCCGCGGTGCGGATGTACGGCGCCTCACGCGCCCAGTCGTACGCCCGCCCGGTCTGCGACACGTCCTTCGCGTCGGGCGTGCTGGCCGCGCACAGCTGAACCCCGGTGGGAATTCGGTAACGGCTCCTTAAGCGGGCCCGTCCGGCGGGAAGCCGCCTCCGGGGCGCGTCGTACAGTTCGGGCATGACCCATCCGAACGCCGCGTTGCGCCCCACTCAAGCCGTGGTCCTGGCCGGTGGCCAGGGCTCACGGCTTCGCCCGTACACCGACGACCGGCCCAAGCCGATGGTCGAGATCCCGGGTACGGGCACACCGATCATCGGCCACCAACTGACCTGGCTCGCCGAGGAGGGCGTCACCGACGTGGTGATCTCCTGCGGCCATCTCGCCGAGGTCCTGCAGAAGTGGCTGGCGACGGCCGACCTGCCGCTCTCCGTCACCACGGTGGTGGAGACCGAGCCGCTGGGCCGGGGCGGCGGCCTCAAGTACGCGGCCGCGCGCCTTCCCCACTCCGACCGGCCCTGGTACGCCACGAACGGCGACATCTGGACGCGGTTCTCGCTGCGCGACATGGCCGACTTCCACACGGAGCGGGACGCGGTGGCGACGCTGGCGCTGGCCCGTCCGCGGATCCCCTGGGGCGCCGTGCAGACCGACGGCTTCGGTCACATCACGGACTTCATCGAGGCACCGCCGTCGACGTTCGAGATCAACGCCGGCGTCTACGTCTTCTCTCCCGAGTTCGCCGCGATGCTGCCGGAGCGGGGGGACCACGAGCGCACCACGTTCCCGCACCTGGCGCGGAGCCGGCAGCTGGCCGGGTTCCCGATCCCACAGGGGGCGTACTGGCGAGCCATCGACACGGCGAAGGACCTGACGGAGGCGGCGAAGGAGCTGGCCGCGCTGGGGCGCTAGCCGAAGAGGGGGTGCGACCGGCGGTTCGTCGCCTGCGGGTGAGTGGGGGCTATTCGCGCAGTCGGCGGACGGCACATCGCGCCCCTTCGGTACGCCTGGTACGCCGCAGCCCCGCGCCTCTGAAGCGCGGGGCTGCGTCCGTGTGCAGCGGCTGTCAGCCGAGGAGGCCGCCTACCAGTCCTGGCTGGCCCGAGGAGGAGGCGCCGCCGGTGCTACCGGTGTTGTTGCCGGTGCCACCGCCGGTGGTGGAGGTGCCGCCGGTTGCGGTGCCGCCGGAGGTGGGGCCCGCGGTGGTCGGCGCGGGAGCGGTGTGCTGGGGCGGGACCTGGCCCGTGGTGCCCTGGGTCTCGCTGGGGGTCGTGGTGGTGGCGCCGCTCGTGGTGCGGTCGGCACCCGGGGTGGTCGCCGCCTGCGAAGGGCTCGCCGTGGCGCCCCCGGAGGGAGCCGTGGAGGCCGACGGAGTCTTCTGGTGGGGCTTGGCCGACTCGTCGGGCAGCGGGGAGCCGGGGAGGTTGTTGCGGGGCGCCTCGCCGGGCCCGGGGACGACCACCCGGCTGGAGTCGCGGACCGCGCCGCCCAGGAGCGAGCCGACGAGGAGGGTGAGGCCGATGGTGACGCCCGTGATCAGGGCGCCGCGACGGAGAACGAAGGCACGCAGCTCCCAGATGTCGGAGTGCGGGCCGAGCCGTCGCCAGGCGCTGCCCGCGAGGCGGCCGTCCACGGAGTAGACGGGGGCGCCCGCGATGATCAGCGGGGACCAGGCGGCGAGGTAGATGATGTCGGGGGCGTCGTAGGCGGGGACGGTCTTCCAGCTGACGGTGACGATGAGCGCGGCGGAGAGCAGCGCGCCGACGACCGCGGCGACCCGCTGCCAGCAGCCGAGGACGGTCAGGACACCGACGATCACCTGGAAGAAGGCGATGACGAGGCCGGAGCCGACCGGGTGCTGAAGGGCGAACTGGCGCAGCGGCTCGGCGACCTCCCAGGGGTGCAGCGTGTTGAGCCAGGTGACCATGGAGCCGCGCTTGCCGCCGTCGAAGTAGACGGGGTCGCAGAGCTTGCCCATGCCGGCGTAGATCGAGATGAAGCCGAGGAAGATACGGAGGGGGAGGAGGACCACGCCCAGGTTCATCCGGCGGCCGGGGTAGTAGGCGTGCCGGGCCGGGTCGCCTTCGCCGGCCCGCCGGCCCGACCGCAATTCCTCGAAGTCCTCGAACTCGTCGTCACCGTAGGGCGGTTCGTCGTAGGACGGGTCGCCGTAGGCCGGGTCGTCGTAGGCGCTGCCCACCGCCGGCATGTTCGGGAGCAGTCGGTTCTCGCCGGAGGCCGGGGAGCGCGGGTGACCGACCATCGGCGTCTCGACGGTCTGTTCGAGAGCGTCGTAGCGGTCGTCGACGCGCGGGATGACCCGGGTCGCACCGGCCGGTTCGGCGGGCTCCTCGACGTGCCGGACGCTGCCGCCCCGGACGGCCTGGAGCAGCCGGTGGGCGCCGGTGTCGTCGGGCGCGGACTTGCCGCTCCAGACGACCGGGCGGCGCCGGCCGGGTGCCGCCCCCGCTCTGCCCGCCGTGCCGACGACCGGGATCCGCGCGGTGTCCTCGGTGGCGCTCAAGTGCCGTGCGACCCGGGGGGATTGGGTACGCCGTGTCGATACGCCCAGCTGCACGCGGAAACTCGCGTGGTTGACGATGACCTGCGCCGGATCGCTCGGCACCTTCACCATGCTCAGCGCAGGAGCGTCGTCGAGCCCGGAATCGAATCCGGAGCGGAATCCCGACGAGCGGTCCCCCGTGGGTGTGCGGGGTGTTCTGGTGTCCACACTCATCTAACCGAGTGACGTGGAGTTAGGACACTGCTTTGACCGGCCGGATGTGTCCGGACCCCGTCAAGGATGTCCCGGACGCCGGAATTAACCCGCCCAGGTGAGGTTACGGACGTTTGTTCACCCGCGTCGGCGCGCCGCCTCGTACAGCACGATCCCGGCCGCCACACCCGCGTTGAGCGACTCGGCACCGCCCGGCATCGGGATCCGGACCCGGAAGTCGCAGGTTTCGCCGACCAGCCGGGACAGGCCCTTGCCCTCGCTGCCGACGACGATGACGACCGGGCCGCCCAGGGCCTCCAGGTCGCCGATCTCGTGCTCGCCGTCCGCGGCGAGCCCGACGACCACGATGCCGGCCTTCTTGTACGACTCCAGGGCCCGGGTCAGGTTCGTGGCGCGGGCCACCGGCGTACGGGCCGCCGTACCGGCCGACGTCTTCCAGGCACCGGCCGTCATACCGGCCGCCCGGCGCTCGGGCACGACCACGCCGTGGCCGCCGAAGGCCGAGACCGAGCGGACGACCGCGCCCAGGTTGCGCGGGTCGGTGACCCCGTCCAGGGCGACGATCAGCGGGTCCTCGCCCTCGTCGTAGGCCGCCTCGGCCAGGTCCTCGGGGTGCGCGTACTCGTACGGCGGGACCTGGAGGACCAGGCCCTGGTGGTTGAGGCCGTTCGTCATGCGGTCCAGCTCGGGGCGCGGGGCCTCCATGAGGTTGATGCCGCCGCGCTCGGCCACGAGCTGGAGGGCCTCGCGGACCCGCTCGTCGTTGTCGATGAACTGCTGGACGTAGAGGGTGGAGGCCGGGACGCCCTCGCGCAGCGCCTCGACGACCGGGTTGCGGCCGACGACCATCTCGGACGTGCCCTTGCCGCCCCGGCCGCGCGCCACCGGTCGGCGCTGGACCTGCTTGGCCTTGGCCGTGGCGATGCGGTTCTTCTTGTGCCCCTTGCGCATCTCGGCGGGCGGGGTCGGCCCCTTGCCCTCCAGGCCCCGGCGCCGCTGGCCGCCACTGCCGACCTGCGCGCCCTTCTTGCCGGACATGCGGCGGTTGTTGGCTGCCATGAGTTACCCGTCTCCGTGAGCTTCGTTTCGTACGTACGTCTTATGCAGTGTGCCGCCCGGGGGGCCGGGCGGCACAGTTGATCTTCAGATCCGGGGCGGCTAGGACTTGAGGGTCCAGCGCGGGCCGGACGGGCTGTCCTCGATCGCGAGGCCGGACTGGTTCAGCTGGTCGCGGATGGCGTCGGCGGTCGCCCAGTCCTTGCGGGCGCGGGCGGACTCACGCTGGTCGAGGACGAGCCGTACGAGGGTGTCGACGACCCCGTGCAGGTCCTCGCCCTTCTCGGCCCCGCCGGACCAGTGCGGGTCCAGCGGGTCGAGACCGAGGACGCCGAGCATGGCGCGGACCTCGGCGAGGCGGGCGACGGCGGCTTCCTTGTCGTCGGCGGCGAGGGCGGAGTTGCCCTGGCGGACGGTGGTGTGCACGACGGCCAGCGCCTGCGGGACGCCCAGGTCGTCGTCCATCGCCTCGGCGAACGCCGGCGGGACCTCGGCCGAGGGCTCGACGGCTCCCCCGGCCAGCTCCACCACGCGCTGCACGAACCCGTCGATCCGCGCGAACGCGGCCTCGGCCTCGCGCAGCGACTCCTCGCTGTACTCGATCATCGAGCGGTAGTGCGGGGTGCCGAGGTAGTAGCGCAGCACGATCGGGCGCCAGTGCTTGACCATCTCCGAGACGAGCACCGAGTTCCCGAGGGACTTCGACATCTTCTCGCCGCTCATGGTGACCCAGGCGTTGTGCACCCAGTACTGGGCGAAGTCGTCGCCGAACGCCTTGGCCTGGGCGATCTCGTTCTCGTGGTGCGGGAAGATCAGGTCGAGGCCGCCGCCGTGGATGTCGAAGGCCGCGCCGAGGTACTTGTGGGCCATCGCCGAGCACTCCAGGTGCCAGCCGGGCCGGCCGCGCCCCCACGGCGTCTCCCAGCTGGGCTCGCCCGGCTTGACGGCCTTCCAGAGCGCGAAGTCCCGCTGGTCCCGCTTGCCGGTCTCGCCCTCGCCCTCGGGCTGGCGGAGGTTGTCCAGCTCCTGGTTGGAGAGCTGGAGGTAGTCCGGGTAGGAGCGCACGTCGAAGTAGACGTTGCCGTCGGCCTCGTAGGCGTGCCCGCGCTCGATCAGCCCGCGCATCATCTCGATCATCTCCGGCACGTGCCCGGTCGCGCGGGGCTCGTACGTCGGCGGGAGGCAGCCGAGCGCGGTGTAACCGTCGTTGAACGCGCGCTCGTTCTCGTAGCCGATCGCCCACCAGGGGCGGCCCTGGTCGGCGGACTTGGCGATGATCTTGTCGTCGATGTCCGTGACGTTCCGGATGAACGTCACGTCGTAGCCGCGGTATTCGAACCAGCGGCGCATGATGTCGAAGTTCAGGCCGGACCGGATGTGCCCGATGTGGGGCGCCGCCTGCACGGTGGCACCACAGAGGTAGATCGAGACACAGCCCGCGGTGAGCGGGGCGAAGTCACGGATCTGCCGGGCGTTGGTGTCGTACAGGCGAATAGTCACGGGACCTAGGGTAGTGGGCCGAGGGTAGTGGATGGCACCGGTATGTGGAGCGCCGTGGCCGGGTGCGGGTGCGCTGTGGCTTGTCGCGCCCCACGGCGGAGCCGTACATCGATACGGCCCGCGCCCCTTAAGCGGGACCAGTCAGCTCTGCTTGACGACCAACGCCGTCGCAACAGCCATGAGGCCCTCTCCTCTGCCGGGAAATCCGAGACCGTCCGTCGTGGCCCCCGAGACCGAGACCGGAGCGCCTGCCGCATCCGAAAGGATCTTCTCGGCCTCGTCCCTCCGCTTGCCGATCTTCGGGCGCGGTCCTACGACCTGCACGGCGACGTTCCCGATGGTGAAACCGGCGTCCCGGACGATCCGCGCCGCCTCCGTCAGCAGCGTCACCCCGGACGCGCCCGACCACTCCGGTCGCCCCGTGCCGAAGTGCTGCCCCAGGTCGCCGAGCCCCGCAGCGGAGAACAACGCATTGCACGCCGCGTGCGCGACCACGTCCGCATCCGAATGGCCGGCCAGGCCCGGGCCCTCGCCCTCCCACTTCAGGCCGGCGCACCACAGGTCGCGGCCCTCCTCGAAGGCGTGGATGTCGGTGCCGATGCCCACGCGGGGCAGTACGACCTCAGAAGCCATCGTTCAGCCTCCTGCGGGCCAGGACCGCCTCCGCGAGGACCAGGTCGAGGGGACGGGTGACCTTGAAGGCCTCCTCGTGGCCGGGGACGACCACGACCCGGCCGCCGAGCTGCTCGACCATGCTGGCGTCGTCGGTGACGTTCTCGGTGACCGTCTCGTGGGCCCGGACCAGGGTCCTACGGTCGAAGCCCTGGGGGGTCTGGACGGCGCGCAGGCGGGCCCGCTCGGGGGTGGCGAGCACCGGCTCGGGGTCGCCGGGGGCGGTCGCCGGCTCGACCTCCTTGACCGTGTCGGCGAGCGGGAGGGCGGGGACGACCGCGGGAGCGCCGTCGCGGACCGCCTGGATCACCGCGTCGACCGTGTCGACGGGGACGAGGGGGCGGGCGGCGTCGTGGACCAGGACGATGTCGTAGTCCGGGGGGAGCGCGTCCAGGCCGAGCCTGACCGACTCCTGGCGGGACTCGCCGCCGGGCACGACGAGGAAGTCGGTGCGGTCGGGAAGCGCGTGGGCGTCGAGGAGGGACTTGACCTCGGGCGCGCCGTCGGGCGGGGCCACGACGACGACCAGGGAGACGGCGCGGGAGGCGGCGAGGGCGCGTACGGCGTGGATGAGCATGGGCGTGCCGTTCAGCGCGCGTAGCGCCTTGGGGGCGCCCGGGCCGAGCCGTACGCCCCGGCCGGCGGCGGGAATCACGGCTGCCGTGCGCAGTGCGGTACCCGGTTCCGTACGCGAAGGACGCGAATCGTCAGACATCGGTTCCTGTCAGGTTTGTGTGCGGGCCTGGCGTGGGTATGGCCTGGGAAGTGCCGGGCGCGACGCCTTGACCGGACCCTTCCGTGACACTGGTCGAGCCAGCAGCCCGGGCCCGGCACGCCTAGTATCCGGGGTTTCCCGGCCTGGTATCGGGGCTTCCCCGAAGGCGTACGCAAACATGCCGCAGCGCCCGGCGACAGAGAAAGTGTCATCGGGCACCGCGGCATTTCGGGTGTGCGGAGCTTCAGCGTGTCGAGCCGGACAGCGTCTGCGTCAGGACGCGAGGACCTCGTCGAGCAGGGCCTCGGCCTTGTCCTCGTTGGTGTTCTCCGCGAGGGCGAGCTCGCTCACCAGGATCTGGCGGGCCTTGGCGAGCATGCGCTTCTCACCGGCGGAGAGTCCGCGCTCGCGCTCACGACGCCACAGGTCACGCACGACTTCCGCGACCTTGATGACGTCGCCGGAGGCGAGCTTCTCCAGGTTTGCCTTGTAACGACGGGACCAGTTCGTGGGCTCCTCGGCGTACGGCGCGCGCAGCACCTCGAAGACCCGGTCCAGCCCGTCCTGACCGACCACATCACGCACGCCGACGAACTCCGCATTGTCCGCTGGCACACGTACCGTCAGGTCACCCTGGGCGACCTTCAGCACCAAGTAGGTCTTGTCCACGCCTTTGATCTGGCGAGTTTCGATGGCCTCGATCAGCGCGGCCCCGTGATGGGGATAGACCACGGTGTCGCCAACCTTGAACGTCATGTGACAGGTACCCCTTCCGTGGCTATCCAGGGTAACACGGAAACCGGCGGTTCTGAATGGCGTTTTCGCAGGTCAGGGCATATCTCGGGGCTTGACAACAGCAACAGGAACGTGCTTCGCAGGCCGTCCGGAAGCAGGTATTCGCAGGTGGGAGCGGCTCTCCGGGCGAGGTGAAACGCGCACGTTACACACATCCGGACGCCCGCCCGAGCGGCCGAACGTCCCCATATGTCCACTTCCAAGCGTACGACTTCCGCTACTCCGTTCGGTTGCCGGAGCCGGATCCCGGACGTTTCCGGAATTGATCACGAGGCCCGCCGAACGACAGACTGAACGGTACGCGAAGCCGTACCCGAAGCAGTACGTGATCAATTTTCCCGGCGGTCGCGCATTCCTTCACGGAAATTTTGCGCGCGGTGTTGCGGACGGGTTATGTGAATGCCGGACGAGCATCGCTCCAAAGTGGCCGAAGAGGCACTTGCGGATGCCCGTGCGTACCCCCAGCCCGGGGGAAGCGCGGGGCTTGGGGAGGGTCGGGTGCAGCCGCGCGGGAACGGCTCGGTAACCTAAGGCCGCTGACAGACACTTAGGGCGGCTTTATAAAGCGGGGCCGCCCGTGCGTTCAAGGAGTTGCCGCCGCCGTGAGCAGCAGCCTTCGACGCGGCGCCCTCGCCGCCTCCACCATCGCCTTCTCCGTCGCCGCGCTCTCCGCCTGCGGCGCGGGCAACAACTCCCAGACGCTGGAGATCCAGCCGGACAACGCGGCGACGAGTGTCGGCGACATCAAGGTCCAGAACGCGACCGTGATCACCCAGCCCGACCTCACCTCGACCGGCCCGGCCGTGGTCTCGGCGACCATCTTCAACACCGGCACCGAGCCGGAGACGCTGCAGTCGATCATCGTCGCCGGCACCGGCAAGACCGCCGAGCTGCACGCCACCAAGACCCAGCCGCTGACCATCCCCGGTGGCGGCCGGCTGATCCTCGGCGGCAAGGACAACGCCTCCGCGGTGCTGGGCAGCAGCCGTGAGGCGGTCCAGGACGGCAACGCCCAGAAGATCACCTTCACCTTCAGCAAGACCGGTGACGTGAGCCTGCGCGCGTTCGTCGTGCCGGCCGAGAGCTTCTTCACGGGCTGGGGCCCGAGCGCGGTGCCGTCCGCCTCGGCCTCCGCGTCCGCCTCCTCGTCGGCCTCCGCCTCCGGCTCCGGTTCCCCGGCCGCTGGCTCGACGGCGAGCGAGAGCGCCAAGACGGGCAAGAAGAACAAGGAGTCCGAGAGCGCCACCCCGAGCGACTCGGCTTCGGAGTCGACGAACGCGGGCTGAGCGGCCCTACCGGGAACTACCGGCAACGCGAGAAGGGCGGTACCCCCGAGGGGGCCGCCCTTCGTCGTTCGGTCGCCACCGCGCGCTGACGGCACGGTCGTGACCGAACGTCAGCCGCACGGTCGTCGTGACCGAACGCCGGCCGTACAGTCGTACGGCCGTAACGGCAGGTCAGCGGTTTACGGCTCAAATTTGTAGCCGAGACCCCGCACCGTCACCAGGTAGCGCGGGGCACCCGGGTCCGGCTCGATCTTGGCGCGCAGGCGCTTCACGTGGACGTCGAGGGTCTTGGTGTCGCCGACGTAGTCGGCGCCCCAGACGCGGTCGATGAGCTGCATGCGGGTGAGGACGCGGCCGGCGTTGCGCAGGAGCATCTCCAGGAGGTCGAACTCCTTGAGGGGGAGGTCGACCTTGGAGCCGGAGACCGTCACGACGTGGCGGTCGACGTCCATGCGGACCGGGCCCGCCTCGAGGGCGGCCGGGGTGACCTCCTCCGGCTCGCCGCGGCGGCGCAGGACGGCCCGGATACGGGCGACCAGTTCGCGGGAGGAGAAGGGCTTGGTGACGTAGTCATCGGCTCCTATTTCGAGCCCGACAACCTTGTCGATCTCGCTGTCCTTGGCCGTCACCATGATGACGGGGACGTTGGAGCGGCCGCGCAGCTGGCGGCAGACCTCGGTGCCCGGCAGGCCGGGCAGCATCAGGTCGAGGAGGACGAGGTCGGCGCCGTTGCGCTCGAACTCGTCGAGTCCGTCGGGGCCCGTGGCCGCCACGGCGACCTCGAAGCCCTCCTTGCGGAGCATGTACGACAGGGCGTCGGAGAAGGACTCCTCGTCCTCGACGACGAGCACTCGGGTCACGGAAGGACCTCCGGGGCGGGAAGCGGTTCGTACGGGGATGACTCGGTGGTACCGGCCTCGTCTTCGAGGTCGGGGTCGGGGTGCTGCGATGCGCGATCGCGGGCCACGCCCGCCTCCGGCAGCCTGAGGGTGAAAGTGGAGCCCTGGCCTTCGGCGCTCCACACCGTGACCTCCCCGCCGTGCGAGGCGACCACGTGCTTGACGATGGCGAGGCCGAGGCCGGTGCCACCGGTGGCCCGCGAGCGGGCCGGGTCGACGCGGTAGAAGCGCTCGAAGATGCGCTCCTTGTCCTTGTCGGTGATGCCGATGCCCTGGTCGGTCACGGCAAGCTCGATCATGTCGCCGCCGGTCGCGCTGATCCGGCGGGCGGCTATCCCGACCCGGGTGCGGGCCGGGGAGTAGTTCACGGCGTTCTCGACCAGGTTGCCGAGGGCGGCGGCGAGCTGGCCGCGGTTGCCCCAGACATGCAGGTCGGCGGTGCCGCCGGCGGCCATGGTGATCTGCTTGGTGCCGGCCTGGTGCCGGCACCGGTCGATCGCCTCGGCGACCAGTTCGTCGACCCGGACGGGCTCGGCGTCCTCCAGCGGGTCGTCGTTCTGCACTCTCGACAGATCGATGAGCTCCTGGACCAGGTTGGTCAGGCGCGTGGCCTCGATCTGCATGCGACCGGCGAAGCGCTGCACGGCCTCCGGATCGTCCGAGGCGTCCATGACGGCCTCGGAGAGCAGGGAGAGCGCGCCGACCGGGGTCTTCAGCTCGTGGCTGACATTCGCCACGAAGTCCCGTCGTACCGCCTCGATGCGGCGGGCCTCGGTGAGGTCCTCCACGAGGAGCAGCACGAGCCGGGAGCCCAGCGGCGCCACCCGCGCGGAGACGGCCAGGGCCTCGCCCCGTCCGGTCCCCCGCCTCGGGAGGTCCAGCTCGACCTGTCGTATCTCGCCGTCCCGCCGGGTGTCGCGAGCCATTCCGAGCATCGGCTCGATGGCGAGTTTGCCACCGCGCACGAGTCCGAGGGCGTACGCCGCCGAGCTCGCCTTGACGACCGTGTCGACCTCGTCGAGGACGACCGCGGAGGAGCGCAGCACGCTCAGTACGGTGTCCACGCCCGGGGGCAGTACGGGGTCGGTGTGCAGAGAAGTCCTGGTCGGTCGCTTCTGGTCGCGTTCGCTCCAGCGGAACGCCAGCATGGCGATGACACCGGTAAGCACCCCGGCGATCGCTGCCGCTGCGGCGACCGCCGCGTTCACGTCCATGCAAACAGGTTAAGCAGGGGGTACGACATCCCCACAGTCCGCGAGGTGTCAGCTCGAACACTCGTCGCCCAGAGTTCACCTTGGAGCCAGTATTGGTTCATTTGGGGTGGCAGAAACGGACGCGTAGGGACCGGAACGTGGGAGCG
This sequence comes from Streptomyces sp. NPDC001980, assembly GCF_040296885.1. Lineage (NCBI taxonomy): Bacteria > Bacillati > Actinomycetota > Actinomycetes > Kitasatosporales > Streptomycetaceae > Streptomyces > Streptomyces sp. NPDC001980. The sequence continues at coordinate 334,724 of NZ_JBEOYD010000003.1, forward strand.
TGGGGTTCGCAGCTGGTTTCGGCCACGGGCCCCGGCCCCCGGAACCCCTGGACCACGCATACGAGAGGGAACCCTGATGCGGGACGCGTACCACGAGGAACTCGATTCGATCGGCGACAGCCTGGTCGACATGGCCCGACTGGTCGGATCGGCGATCGGACGCGCCACGACGGCGATCCTCGACGGCGACCTCAAGCTCGCCGAGAGCGTCATCGAGGCCGACCAGAAGGTGGACGAGCTCCACCACGACCTGGAGGCGCGCGCGATAGCCCTGCTCGCTCGCCAGCAGCCGGTGGCGACGGACCTGCGGATCGTCGTCACCTCGCTGCGCATGTCCGCCGACCTGGAGCGTTCCGGCGACCTCGCCCAGCACGTGGCGAAGCTGGCCCGGCTCCGCTACCCGGCCAATGCCATCCCCCACGACCTGCACGCCACCATCCTGGAGATGGGCCAGCTCGCGCAGCGCCTGATGGCGAAGGCCGCCGAGGTGATCATCACCAAGGACGTCGACCTGGCCCTCCAGCTGGAGCAGGACGACGACGAGATGGACCTGCTGCACCGCACGATCTTCCAGCACCTGCTGGACGACCGCTGGAAGCACGGCATCGAGACCGCCGTCGACGTGACCCTCCTCGGCCGCTACTACGAGCGGTACGCCGACCACGCGGTCGCCGTCGCCAAGCGCGTCGTCTTCCTGGTCACCGGCGAGCACGCGGACGAGCTGCAGCCCGACATCCAGCCGGTGACGGGCGCCGAGGGGGCGTAACCGCTCGGCCGGGCGGGGCTCGCGAGGTGCGGGGCGGGCGCGGGGTACCACCATGCGCCGCCGTGCGCTGTTGATGCGCCCAGTGAAATGGGCATGGAATGGGCAAAGGCACCACGCCCTGCATCCAGGGCACCTAGGGACCTCTAGGAGGGATCCATGGCCGAATCCCCCAGCACCACGCCCGACCCCACGCAGCAGCACGAGACCGACCAGCCCGCCGAGATCAAGAACCTGCTGGTCATCGGCGCCTGCGGCTGCGGCTCGGGCTGCGGCTGCGGCTGCCAGTCGGGCAGCCCCTGCCAGTGCGGCTGAGCGGACACGTCAGCACACGTCAACGCACGTCAGCTACGACGAAAGGGCCCCGGACCTCGGTCCGGGGCCCTTTCGCATGCCGGGCCGCGGCGGCGGGCGCAGCATGGAGGGGGGACCGACAAGGCGAAGGAGGCGGCAGCCATGCCGCAGTACATGGACGTCCACCACGGGATGAAGGGCATCACCGCCGACCAGCTGATGGAGGCCCACAAGGCCGACCTCGCCGTCGAGAAGGAGGAAGGCGTCCACTTCGAACGCGCCTGGGCCGACCCCGCCTCCGGCAAGGTCTACTGCCTCTCCGACGCACCCTCGGCCGAGGCGGTCAAACGCGTCCACGAACGCGCGGGCCATCCGGCGGACGAGATCCACCAGGTGCCGTTGTCGATCTGATGCATCCTGCAGGCTGCCCTGCAGGTGACCGCAAGTGCCCGCAGGTGACCGCAGGTATTTCGGGCTTCGGGCTTCGGGCGTCAGGCGGAGGGCAGCGCGGCGAGCCAGTCGACGAGCAGCCGGTTGACCTCGTCGGGCCGTTCCTGCTGGATCCAGTGCCCGCAGCCGTCGAGGATGTGGGAGGAGACCAGGCCCGGGAGGGTGACCGGGTACGCCTCGATGGCATCGGCCAGCCAGGTCGTGGAGGCGTCGAGGCCACCGCCGACGAACAGGGACGGCTGGGTGATCGGGGCACCGTCGTAGGCCGCGAGATCCTCCCAGTCGCGGTCCATGTTCCGGTACCGGTTGAGCGCCCCGGTCAGCCCGGTGCGCTCGAACTCCCCCGCGTAGACGTCGAGGTCCCGTTCACCGAGCCACGCGGGCAGCCGTCCGGCGGGAAACCGCTCCCGGAGCGTGCCCCCTCGGCCGACGAAGTGCGGGTCGGGGGCGCCGGGTCCGGGCATGGTGTCGCCGGACAGCGCGCCGTAGAACCCCGCGAGCCAGCCCCGCACATCGGGTTCGATCTCGGCCTCGGCACGCCCGGGCTCCTGGAAGTACGAGACGTAGAACTCCTCGTCCCCGCCGCTCATCCCCGCGAAGACGTCACTGGGCCGCGGCCCGCCACGCGGCGTGTACGGAACACTCAGCAGCCCCACGGCCCGGAACACCTCCGGCCTCAGCAGCGCGGAGTTCGCGGCGACGGCCGCACCCCAGTCGTGCCCGACGACCACCGCCGACTCCTCGCCGAGGGCCCGTACGACCTCGACGTTGTCCGCCACGAGCTCGACCATCCGGTACGCGTCCGGCGCGACCGGCGCGGACGAACGCCCGTACCCCCGCACGTCGACGGCGACCGCCCGGTACCCCGCCGCGGCGAGCACCGGCAGCTGATGCCGCCAGGAGTACCAGCACTCGGGAAACCCGTGCACGAGCAGCACGAGGGGCCCGTTCCCCTGCTCGACAAGATGAATCCGCCGTCCGGCCGCGAAGACCACCCGATGCTGCGCTGCCATACGTCCTCCTTGCACTTCTGAATCGCCGGTCTGCCGGCTTTCCTGCCGGCCCTCCACAGATCATGCGAAGCCACGGGTCAAGGCGCCGAGCCCGTTTGCCGATTCGGCAAACCAGGACCGTATGCGGCTCGTCGGCCCCTGGGCGCGCCGCGGCGATCATGCGAGAGTGGCCCCATGACGCCGGCACCGGAAGCGGTCGACGAGGTCGAGGAACTCGCGGTGGACGGGCTGCGCTGGCTGACCGGGGCGGCGCGGGAGACCCCCGAGGGCGGCCTGGCCTGGACCACGAAACCCTCGGCCGACACCCTCAACCCCACGCTCTACACCGGTACGGCCGGAATCGTCCCCGTACTCCTCGACGCATGGCGCCACTTCGACGACGACTCCTACGCCGACGCCGCCCTGCGCGCGGCCCGCAGCCTCGCGGACTCCGTCGACGGCATCGACGACGACTCCCTCTACTTCGGCCGTACCGGAATGGCGCTCGTCCTGCGGACCGTGCACGAGGAACTCGGCGACGCGGCCGCAGGCGCCGCCGCCGACCGGGCCTTGCACATCGTGCGGTCACGCTTCGACGGCACCCGCTGGGGCGAGCTGTTCGAACTGATGGGCGGCAACGCGGGAATCGGCCTCGGCGCCCTCCTGTCCGGCGACCCCGAACTGGCCGTCCTCGCCCTGGAGCCCTACCTCCACACGGCGGAACAGACTCCGGCCGGCGTCCACTGGCCCCACCGCACGGGTGTCGACGCTCGTCTGCACCACATCTCCCACGGCGCCCTCGGCATGGTCCTGGCGCTCGCCCGCGTCGGTGAGGCGACCGGACGGACGGACCTGCTCGAACTGGCCCTGGCCGGCGCCGCGGACGTCGTGTCGCGCGACGAAGCGGGGCCGGAGGGCTTCCTGGTACGGCACTCCACCCCTCAGTACCGCCCCGAGCTGGTCGAGCCGTTCAGCTACGGCTGGTGCCACGGTCCGGCCGGGGACGCGCAGGTCTTCCGGCTGCTGCGGGACATCACCGCCGCCCCGGCCTGGACCGCCCTCGCCGACCGCTGCTGGCACACCGTCACCCACTCCGGCCTGCCCGAGCGACTACGCCCCGGCTTCTGGGACAACAACGGCCGCTGCTGCGGCACCGCAGGCGTCCTCGCCCTGGCCTGCGACCGGATCGCCGAGCATCAGGACGGGTACGACTTCGCCCGCCTCCTCGTCACGGACCTCACCACCCGCGCGACCCGCGACAGCGACGGCGCCCGCTGGTCCAACATCGAGCACCGGGCCACCCCCACCACCCTCGAACCATGCACCGGCTGGGCCATGGGCAACGCGGGCATCGTCCGCGAACTCCTGCGCTTCACCCGCCTGCACCGCGAGAAGCCCACCCCCGGCTACACGTTCACCTGGCCGGACCACGCTCCACCCACGAGCCCTCCCCCGACGACGTGAACTAGGTGGTGGGCAGGTCCGTGGCCTTGACGACCGGGGCGGCGAACATGGCGCCAATGTTGTTCCACACGAAGCCCTCCTGCCAGTCCGGCTCGCCGGCCGCCCAGTCGCGGAGAGCCTGACAGGCCTTCTCCTGGGAGGCGGTCAGGGTTTGATAGTGCTCTGCGGGAACGCCGTCCCGGTACTCCAGTTGGTAGGTGTTGTCGTCGCGCAACAGCACCTGGATGTACCAGTCACCGTCACGCTCCTCGTCCTGCCGCTCAAGGATCATGTGGTCGCCCTGTCGTAGGTCGGCGAGCATCGTGTCCATCGCCTGCTTCGAGGGGCGCTTCACCACGTGGCCCCTATTGTTCGTCGCAATCAGCATGAGCAGAGCATGCCGGAAGGGTCTGACAGTGGCGGCACTCGGGAACTCCCGTGGCCGTGCCACCTGTTCCACACAGTCGTTCTTCTCGACCCGTGCCAACAGGCTGCTTCTTCTTGCCCTGGGTCTTGTCGGGGATCTTGGTGAGCTGGGTCTTGTCGGGGATCTTGGTGAGCTGGGTTTTTGCTGGTCGGGAGTGGCGGGCTCGTACACCTGGTGGTCGTCGTTGGTCGCCCTCGGCCGCTGTTGAGCAACCTCGGACGACCCAGGGACGGCCCAGCTTTGCTGTGCTCAATTGACGGCGGACTCCTTCGACGCGGCCTTTCTGAACCTCAGCCGACGACAGTCAGCCACGACGCCGAGGACGCGACCGACTACGACCGCGTATGCCTCGCAGCACCCCCACCAGCTTCAGCCACGCTGCCGGTGCCGTCGACCAGAGCAAGCCAGGACGACCGGCCGGTGACGACGGTACCGGCGCCCTCAGTTTGGGAAGCTCGGGTCGTCTGGCGATAGTTGTAGGGCCGACCAAGGTGATGGGCCCGGCCTCTGAGTCTGATCGACGGCGCATTGATGCCCGGTGTTCCTCGTACGTTCTGCCACAGGCGCCCTCCACCTACAGTGACAGCCAGCCCTCTGGCCGTGGCCGATGACTTACAAGGCCGCCCCTGGACCAGACTGTCCGTCGTTACGGAGCTTGCCTAGTCGAACTGCGCCAACTTCGGTGCAGACACAGACAGCTAGCCATAAGATGACGTGACGCGCGTCACAGGAGGGGTAATGGGGCTGGCACTTGCTTTGATTGTGGGAATTGACACCTATAAAGATCGCTGGCCGAAGCTTTCATGCTGCGCCCATGATGCCGACCAGGTTGCGGCTGTGCTTCAGATGCAAGAGTACGGATTCAACGTCACGCTCCTCCAGAATGAGCAAGCTACAAAGACAGACATCTTGCGGTGGCTGGTTGACGCCAAGAACTCTGGGGCCGACAAGATTCTGTTTTACTTTTCCGGCCACGGAGCTTCCACGGATCTCGGCCACTATCTCGTCACATACGACAACCGGGATTTGGACGAGGGCGTAGCGCTCCCTGACATTCTCCGAATCTTGGAGCCAAGCGAGACTCAGGATTCCCAGATTTTCGTGCTGCTCGACTGCTGCCATTCAGGCGGAGCACTGACCGGCACTGGCGGATCCGTCATCCGAGTCACGGATCTAAGAAATGCAGACATCCTGGAAGTGGTGCGACAGGTCGAATCATCTTCAGCCGTTGTAGCAGCATGCACGGAAAGCCAGACTGCCTGGGAAGTAAATAACCTCGGACATGGGATTTTTACCTACTACCTCCTTTATGCGCTGACTGGAGCTGCTGCAGATCACACGGGTAGCGTGACTGCTCATAGCATTTATGAGGTAATATCACGAGAAATGTCGAAGGGTAGCTCAGGCCATGACCAGCTTCCTGTTTTTGGGGGCCGGGTTCGTGGTCGCCTTTTGATTGGAAGTGGGTTTACGCCGGAACTCGGCCCTCCCCCTCCAGATTCAGAGTATGAGCGCTACGAGAGTGAGGCTCAAGACTTCCTAGACTCCTACAACAGGTTCAAGTCCAGTTTTGACATCAATTCTTGGCGTAGCGAGGGACACTACGCCTCATGTCGCCGGCTGGAAAAGATATCCAAGTGGTTCGACGAAAAGGACAGAATCCAAGGCCTCGCCACTCGCTCTCGATATAAGCAGGCTCGCGATACACTGACGCGTTACCAAACCGAACTCGGCCTGATCGAGGTCGACACCAGAATGAAGGAGGGTGTAGTCACCCAGCAGATCGGGGCTGGTGGATTTGGTTCGGTATGGAAAGTAGCCGATCTAGACACGGAGGAAAGCTTTTACGCCTATAAGGTTTACCATCCGCACGAACTCCATGACCGCGAGAAAGTAAAGCGGTTTCGGAACGGCTATGACGCCATGGAGTTGCTGGCGCATCCTCAAATCGTGAAGGTGCATCGTTACAGCGACTGCCCAACCGGCTTCGTGATGGATTATGTCAATGGTAGCAATTTGCGTGAATTGCAGCCAGGTACGTTCCTATCTCCAGCGGAAATTATTTCCATTTTGCTGAAGTCTGCAGAAGCTATTGAGCACGCACACCTGCACGGCGTGATCCACCGCGACATCAAGCCGGAGAACATCGTATGCCGGTATACCAACGAAGGAGAATACCTACCACACCTCACAGATTTCGATCTGGCCTGGTTTAGTACGCAAACCCAGAGGGCCACAAAGAGTGCAATGGGAGTAGTCTATTATGCCGCTCCTGAACAGTATATCGCATTCGACCCCAAGGCGGCTCACAGTAGAGAGCCCACCCTAGACGTTTTCTCATTCGGGCAGCTTCTCGCCTTCTGCTTCATCAATCGCGATCCGGATCCTCTCAACGTGGCAGGTAACGCAGAGAATCTCAATAATTCAATAAAGGGTTCTTGCTCGAACGAGTCGTCCTCGAAGCTTATGAGGCTGTACGAGGATTGCGTCCAATTCGACCCACGCCAGCGCGTTCAAGAGTTTTCTGAGATAGTTGGACGTCTAGGCGAGATTCACAACGAGCTCCAACATACGGAGCTGGATGCCAAAATCACGACAGCACAGTACTCCAAAGAGCTTGCCTTCCAGATCACTCGAAAAGCACAAAGGCAGGAGGAGATTACATCGTTCCTTAGTGCATCGGGCGCCTGGGAAGCTTCCATTGAATGGCGGGAGAAGCTTGCGGGTCGCGAGTATAGGCCCTTGCTAGTGTTGCGCCTCACTCCGACCAGGCGTGTTTCGCTGGAGAATGTTTCAAACGACAGGATGCGCAGAATTCTCAATAGGCGAGTGGATCAGGCTATACAGGATTACAGGAGCAGAGCCGCCCGTCATCCCGGTCAGCGTGGAGCCTATGAAGTCTTTGTGGAGTGGTTTCCAGAGCGGATGATTCGCAGTGACACCCTGGACCTCGCTGAAATGCTTCGCCGAGTGTTTCAGGCCCTTGAGAGTTAGGTCTTACTTCCCCGTTCACGTAGGCGGAGCGGCCTTAAAATAGAGCTGTTTTGGCGCGAGTGACCATGGTCCCGTAAGTCTTTGTCCCGTCGGGTAAGCTGTAAACCTGCCCGGTAAAGCGCGCCATTGGGGCCATGATCTACGAAGCCTCTCCCAAAGTGGCTAGCTAACTGGTCCTTCTCTATCTATTCCTGCGCTCGATCTGCTTTTAGCAAAGTCTGGGATCGGGCGAGTTGGGCGACGTCGGGGCATGAAAGAAGGGCCTCTTGATAGCTCGCGGTTGTCGAGTCCAGCGAAAAGCAAGAGGCCCTATTGTCAGATGTCGTGCGCACATGGTTACCGGGTCCAGTCCGACCACTTGCGAGTGTGACTGTCTCGCCCACAGGTTCGGGAACACGACCGACCGGAGGTCGGCCCCGGTACGGCTCGCACATGAACGATATTAAGTGGGCGCTCGAACCAGTAGAGAAAGTTGCAACTCACCGGCTGGGAGGGGTCCGGCGGACTTTCGGTCGTGGTTTCGGTCTGTCGCCGGTACGCAGGCTCCGCGCGCAGTTTCGGTTCAGGCGGCGTGGCACAGGGCCCAGTCGGTTCCCAGAGACGAGGTATTTGTCGGGGCTCCGGACGGCAATGCGCCTGGCACCTCGCGCTCGGGACGAGGCCGTAGGCTTCCGGGGATGATTGAGACCGTCGTGCTCGACGTAGGCGAGACCATCACCCGCGACGACAGGTACTGGTGTGCGTGGGCCGACTGGCTCGGGGTCCCGCGTCATACCCTTTCCGCTCTCGTCGGTGCCGTTGTCACGCAGGGGCGTGACAACGCTGATGCCCTGCGGCTCGTCCGCCCTGGTATCGATGTCGCCGCGGAATACCGCGCTCGGGAGGCGGCGGGACGCGGTGAGGTTCTCGACGAGACAGATCTGTACGACGACGTCCGCCCCGCCCTCACTGAGCTTCGCAGACTTGGGGTCCGGGTCGTCATCGCCGGGAATCAGACCTCCCGTGCCGGTGAGTTGCTTCGCGGACTTGCTCTGCCTGCCGATCTGATCGTGACGTCGGGGGACTGGGGGGCGGCCAAGCCGCAACCGGAGTTCTTCGAGCGGGTGCTGGAGGTGGCGCGGGCGCGGCCGGAAGCGACGTTGTACGTCGGGGATCACCCGGTCAACGACATCTTCCCGGCGAAGGCTGCTGGGTTGAGGGCGGCGCACATCAGGCGTGGGCCCTGGGGGCATCTGTGGGCGGACGATCCGAGGGTGGTGGCTGCGGCGGACTGGCGGATCGACACGCTCGGTCAGCTCGCGTCGATCGTCGTCGGCTGAGGGCGATGCGACGGCCGGCGGGCGCCGGCTGGGGCCCGTTTCCGTCCACGCTCCGTCCTCACAGCGTTACGGTTCGGAGCGACGGCCAGGAGAACGGGAGCTCGCATGTCCACACTTCCCCACGGCGGTTTAGGCCGACGTATCGCCTACTACCGAAGCGTCGTACGCCCGAAAATGACGCAGAAACGGCTCGCCGATGTCGCGTGCGTCTCCCTCGGCACCATCCGCAAGATCGAGCGTGGTGAGCGCGGTGTCACCGACTCCACCCTTGAGGCCATCGCGGACGCCCTCGGCGTCGATCCCAGTCGGCTCCGCTCCGATCGTGGCCCTGCCCACACCGCCGTGCACGACGCGCTGCCCGCGCTGTCGGCCGTGATCGCCGCCTACGACGTTCCCGACGACAGACCGATCCGTCCCCTCCACGAGCTACACGCAGCCGTCGCGGAAGCCGTGCGCTGGCGGCTGGCCGCCCAGTACACGCGCATCGTGCGGAAGGTCCCCAAGCTGCTCGGCGAACTGGCCCGCGCGTACCACCAGGCCGCCCCGCACGAGCAGCGGGAGCTGGCCGCACTCCTGGTCAGTGCCTACCGCTCGGCGGACGCCGTCGCCTACAAATTCGGTGCCCGCGATCTGTCGGCACGCCTGGTCGAACTCATGCGATGGGCCGTTGCCGAGGCCGACGATCCGCTGCTCGCATCCTCCGTCGCCTACGTGCGGACGGAGACGTTCTTCGCCGCCCGTGCCCATACGTCCGGGCTGCGCGCCCTGCAACTGGCTCTGGACGCGGCGCCCGCCCCTGACACACCGCTCCAGGCGGCTATGCGGGGTGCACTTCACATGCGGGCAGCGGTCATCGCCGGCCGCGCCCGTGATGCTTCGGCTGCGTGGGCTCATCTCGCGGATGCCCGCGCGCTGGCCGACCAGGTATCGGAAGGCGTGTACTACGGCACCGCGTTCGGGCCCGATTCCGTCCGCATCCACGAGGTGTCGCTCGCCGTCAGTCTCGGAGACGAGCATGTCGGCCGGGCCCTGGCCATCGGCCATGCGTGGGAGCCGCCCGAGGGCCTTCCGGCCGAGCGGCGCAGCGGCTTCTACATCGAACTCGCCCGCGCCCAGCTCTGGTCCGGGCGTACGGACCATGCTTTCGAGTCGCTGAAGGCCGCCCGCCGGATCGCCCCGCAGCACACCCGCGAACACCCCTGGGTCCGCGAAGACGCCGCCACACTCCGCCGGTTGAAGCGCGCGGACTCCGAGAGCCTCACGAACTTCGCCGAGTGGTGCGCCGCCACCTGAGCAAACCACGCGGAGTACTCCGCGAAGTACCCCTCGCCGGGGTACTTGTGCGCCTTGCCTGCCCCCACTCTGTCCGCACGCCCAGGAACCGACGGACGGAACGGGATGCCATGCAAGCCACAGCCCCCGCAGAGCCCCAGAGCAGGATGACGATGCGCGTGTACCGGGTGAACCGCGAAGGCACGGTCGTCGAGGATCGCGGAACCGTAAGCGTCAGGCACGGCCGACAACCGGCACCGGACACGCCATTGCCGCCATGCACCTGCCGACGCTGCCGGGGCAGCCGGTCCGCCCCGAGTGAAGGGGCCGCACTCGGCACCGTCTCGATGCGCGTCGCGGCGACCTGGCTCCTTGATCAGCCCACGCCGATGGGCCGCGAGACCGTGAAGCTTTTCGCCGAGGACTTCCGCCGGTTCCTATGGCTCTTGATCCCTCGCGTCGAACGACTCGCGAGCGGCCGCCCCAAGGACGACGTGCCCGCACAGGTTGCCCTTGCAGGTGTCGGCGAAGCGCGTCGGCGACTCGCCGCGCTCGACGACACGGGTCGGCTTGACGAGATCACGCGGGTCAAGCTGCTGGCCCGCTCCGTCCTCGGCCTGTGCGATCACTTCGACGTGTTCACCGGCATCACCGTCTGTCTGGTCTGCGACCGGCCGATCGACCACAGTCAGGGATGGGTGCCGTACGACTCGCTCAGTCCCGTGATCAGTTCAGGGCCGGGCCGCGTCCATGCCCGGTGCACGAGCCCGGAGCACCGCCGCTGACTCTCGTGGGGCCGGACATGAGCGCCGTACCTGACCACCGCACGACCCTCGGCGGTGGCGCCCCGGTGGGCATACCCACGCCCGGCTACGGGCGCTGGATCGTCCCGTCCGTCGAGATGTGGGCGGCGTGACGAGGCCGGTTGCTTCCACGAAGCCTCCAGACGCGCCACGGCTGATCGTCGCAGGCTACTGGAGCTCAGGCTTTCTGTGAGTGGTCGCCGGATCGACCTGGGGCGGGGCGGACGGGGCCGGACGGTCAGACCGTCTGGCTCACTGCCCGCAGGCACATCCGGCGGCCGCGGGCGCGGTCTCCTCGGCGGCCTGGCCGGTGCAGCAGCCGTCACCGGTCGCGGCCGGGTCGGCGCTCTTACCGAGCGTGTCGGCGTCGGCCTTGACCACGTAGACCTCCCACGGCTCCCTGCCGGGCCCGTGCACCCACACCTTGTCCTGGAGGGCGTAGCAGCAGGACGTGTCGTTCTCCTCGAAGGTGGCGAGGCCGGCGTCCTTGAGCCGAGTGGTGGCGGCGCTGACCTGGTCGGTGGACTCGACCTCGACGCCGAGGTGGTCGAGCCGGGTCTCCTCGCCGGGGCCGCCCTCGATCAGGACGAGCTTGAGCGGGGGCTCGGTGATGGCGAAGTTGGCGTATCCCTCGCGCCGCTTGGCCGGTTCGGTGCCGAACAGCTTCGAGTAGAAGGTGATCGACGCTTCGAGGTCGCTGACACGCAGGGCGAGTTGAGCGCGGGACATGGCTGGGCTCCCATCGGCTTGCATTGACGTCTGTCGATTCAAGCTTGCGTCCTGGATCGAAGACTGTCAACATAGACGTATGTCGAAGCAAGAGCTTGTGGTTCTCGGACAGAGCGACGAGAACGGCGCGTGCTGCCCCGGTCTGGTGACCGCGCCGCTGGACGAGGACCAGGCGGCCGAGCTGGCCAAGCTGTTCAAGGCGCTGGGTGACCCGGTACGCCTGCGGCTGCTGTCGATGATCGCGTCGCAGGCGGGCGGTGAGGTCTGCGTCTGCGACCTGACTCCGGCCTTCGACCTGTCCCAGCCGACGATCTCGCACCACCTCAAGCTGCTGCGGCAGGCCGGTCTGATCGACTGCGAGCGACGGGGCACGTGGGTCTACTACTGGGCGCTGCCCGCCACCCTCGACCGGCTCGCCGCCTTCCTGAAGACGTCGCAGGCCGCCGAGGCGACCGCGTGAGCGTCCCGCTGAGCCGCCGCGTCGTCGCCGAGGCGGTGGGGTCGGCCGCCCTGGTCGCGGTGGTCGTCGGCTCCGGCATCCAGGCCACCGAGCTGACCCATGACGTCGGCGTACAGCTGCTCGCCAACTCGCTGGCCACGGTCTTCGGCCTCGGTGTGCTGATCGTGCTCCTGGGCCCGGTCTCCGGAGCCCACTTCAATCCCGTCGTCACCCTCGCCGCCTGGGCCACCGGCCGCCGCACCGGGGACGGACCGGCCGCGCGAGAGGTCGCCGCGTACATACCGGCCCAGGTCGCCGGAGCTGTCGCGGGCGCGATGCTGGCCGACGCGATGTTCGGCAAGCCGCTCGTGCAGTGGTCCACCCACGACCGCTCCGCCGGTCACCTCTGGCTGGGCGAACTCGTCGCGACCGCCGGCCTCATCCTGCTGATCTTCGGCCTGGCCCGCACCGGTCAGGCCCGCTACGCACCCGTGGCCGTGGCCTCTTACATCGGCGCCGCGTACTGGTTCACGTCGTCCACCTCGTTCGCGAACCCCGCGGTCACCATCGGCCGGACCTTCACCGACACGTTCGCCGGGATCGCCCCCGCCTCCCTCGGCCCGTTCATCGCGGCCCAACTGGTGGGCGCCGCAGTGGGGCTGGGCCTGGTGGTCGCGGTCTTCGGACGGCCGGCACCCGCACCGGCCGCCCCCGCCGGCCTCCAGGCCGAACCCGAACTCGCCGCCCCCACACTCCCCTGACCCATCCTTCGCCAGAAAGCGCACTCCCCATGAACACCCCTGTTGAACAGCCGTCGGTGCTCTTCGTCTGTGTCCACAACGCCGGGCGCTCCCAGATGGCCGCCGCGTTCCTCACCCACCTCGCCGGCGACCGCGTGCAGGTGCGCTCCGCCGGATCGGCACCCGCCGCGACGGTCAACCCGGCCGTCGTCGAAGCCATGGCAGAGGTCGGCATCGACGTCTCGGCCGAGGTCCCCAAGGTGCTCACCGTCGAGGCCGTGCAAGCCTCCGACGTCGTCATCACGATGGGCTGCGGCGACACCTGCCCGGTCTTCCCCGGCAAGCGCTACCTCGACTGGGAGCTCCAGGACCCGGCCGGGCAGGGCGTCGATGCCGTACGGCCCATCCGCGACGAGATCGAGAAGCGCATCCGCGGCCTGATCGACGAGATCGCCCCGACGGCCGGCGCATGAACGTCCCGCCCGGCGTGCCCATCACGGCCATGGGCCCCGCGCATGCCGCCGAGAGCCTGGCGGTCTACCCACTCGGTATCGACGAGGGCAACGCCACCTTCGAGACGACCGCACCCACCTGGGAACACCAGCCACAGCCCCCGCAGAACCCCAGAGCAGGATGACGATGCGCGTGTACCGGGTGAACCGCGAAGGCACGGTCGTCGCGGATCGCGGAACCGTGAGCATCCGGCACGGCCGACAACCGGCCGAGCCGCGTCCATGCCCGGTGCGCGGGCCCGGAGCACCGCCGCTGACTCTCGTGGGGCCGGACATGAGCGCCGTACCTGACCACCGCACGCCCCTGGGCGGTGGCGCTCTGGTGGGCACAGCCACGCCCGGCTACGGGCGCTGGATCGTCCCGTCCGCCGAAATGAGGGCGGCGTGTGAGCCGAAGTCCTCCTCCGACATGGTGGAGACAAGGTCGATCGCCTCGCCGCCCGGCTCCGGTGTGCCGGGCTCCACGATCTGGGTGGGGCGCAGGCGCCCGGACAGGTAGGTGCCGTCGGCGCCGAGGGTGACGTGCAGTACGCCGCTGGTCGAGAGGGTGCCGCCGAGGCCGAGCACCTTGTAGCCGGAGAAGTTCCCCAGGCTGTAGGCGATCAGACGGCCCTTGTAGAACTCCATCCCCCGCATCACGTGCGGGCCGCTGCCCACGACGAGGTCGGCGCCGGCGTCGATCACCGCGCGGCTGAAGCGGTAGCTGTCGCCGCGGTCCTCGCCGAGGAAGTACTCGGTGCCGGGTTCCACGTGGGTGCGGTCCGAGCCCTCCGCGCCGGCATGCATCGTGACGATCACGATGTCCGCCATCGCTGCGGCGCGGGCGGTGAGTCGCTGTGCGGCTGGGATGTCCGTGAGGTCGTTCGCCCCTCGGTCGGGAGCGAACCCGATCAGTGCGACCCTGATGCCGCGTACCCGCTGGACGGTGATCTGGCCCAGGCGGCCGGTGAACGGCAGGTTCACGGAGCGCAGCGCGGCGAACGTGTCGCGCCGCCCCTCCGCCCCAAAGTCGTCGATGTGGTTGTTCGCGGTGTTCAGGACCGTGAACCCGGCCTTCTTCAACCAGCGGCCGTAGGACGGCGGGGCGTGGAACGCGAAGCAGTTCGGGCCCTCGATGTAGTCGCACTTGCTGTCACCGCCGGTGGTGAGCGTGCCCTCCAGGTTCCCGAGCACCACGTCGCCGGTGAGCAGGTCGTCGACGGGGTCGAAGAACGAGGCGCCGTCATCCGGTGGCAGGTCGTCCGGCAGCGAGCCCATGACGATGTCTCCCACGGCGGCGATCCGCACGTTGCCGACAGGGTGGTGCGGCGGCCCCGGTCGCCCGGACGCAGGGGTCCCGGCCGTCCGTCGGGGGGTCTGGGCGGAGCCGGTGGACGCCGCGTCCTCGGGGTCGGCGCGGAATGCGAACGCCGCAGCAACCGCCACGACGACGGCCCCGACCAGACCGAGGGCGAACGGGCGGTGCCGACGCACCGGCTTCTGCCGCTCGCGCCGCGGCCGGGGGCGTCCTCCGACAAACCTGATCATTTGCTCATGCTACGAAGCGGACGCCCCTCCTTGACGGAGGGTCATCGGCTGGCGTGTTCCGGAGGGGGAGGCGGCAGACGGCCCACTTCTTCCTGCGCGCGCTGAAATCGGAGCGCCGGGGACGCCGTCGCCTTGTGATACTGCTCCGATGATCAACCTGCCTACCGCTGCGCTGGACTCGTTGTCCGGGCTCGCCTTCGGTGATGCCTTCGGTGACCGCTGGTTCGGCATCCTGCGCCACGAAGGCCAGGCAGCCCTGGAGGCACGGATCCTGCCCCCGGAGCCGCTGTGGCGGTGGAGCGACGACACCGCCCAGGCACTCGTTCTCGTCCGGGAACTCGCCGCGGGCGGCGGCACCGTCGACCAGGACCGCCTCGCCCTGCGCCTCGCCGAGGCCTACGCCGACGACACGCACCGCGGCTACGGAGCCTCGATGCACGACGTGCTCCGCCGGATCGGCGCGGGTGAGCCCTGGCAGGAGGTGGTCGCCGGACAATTCGGCGGCCAGGGCTCCTGGGGCAACGGCGCGGCCATGCGCGTCGCCCCGCTGGGCGCCTGGCACGCCGCCGACCTCGACGCCGTCGCCGAGCAGGCCGCCCGCCAGAGCGTGGTCTCGCATCACCACCCGGAGGCGGTCGCCGGGGCGGTGGCGGTAGCCCTCGCCGCGGCGCTGGCAACGCGCAGCCGGGGCGGGCCCGCGCCGGCACGCCCGGACTTCCTCCAGGCGGTCGCCGCACAACTCCCCGACAGCGACGTCCGGTCAGGAGTGCGGGTCGCGGCCCGGATGTCGGCACGTACCTCGGTTCGGCACGCCGCGGAGGTCCTGGGCTCCGGCTACCGGATGTCCGGACCCGACACCGTCCCCTACGCCCTCTGGTGCGCGGCCGGACACCTTGACGACCTGCACGAGGGCCTGTGGTTCACGATCGCCGGGCGCGGGGACATCGACACCACCTGCGCTATCGCGGGCGGGGTGATCGCCGCTCGTACGGGCGTCACCGCTCTCCCGCCCGCCTGGCACACAGCCCGTGAACCGCTGCCGCCTGTGCAGACGCCACGTTACTGAGCGCGGAAGCGGCTTGAAGCCCCTTGACCGACAGGGAAAATGACTTCGCCGCAAGAGCCTGGTCTGGGCATGATTGCCAGCGTGCGTGGGGGCAGAGAGGATCGCGGGCACGGGCGGTACGCGCTGACCGAGACGGAGCACGGCTACGTCTGGGGCGTGTGCGACGCAGTGGACGGCCTCTTCGGGGAGCCTCGGCGCGGGACGTACGAACTGTTCGGCTGGGTGGCGGACGGCGTCGATGTACGGGGCTGGGTCGGCAGCCGGGTATGGCTGGTGCCGGACGACGACTCACTCGATCCCTGGCTGCTGGAGGACGCGAAGAGCCCAGGGCAGCTCTCGGGGGCGGACAGTCTTGTGCTCGACGGCCTGGACGACTACGAAGGTCCGCCCGAGGGGCACACGGGTGTTGTCCGAGTACACGACGGGCACCGCTGGCTCGGCTCCTGCGAGGAATTCGTCCGCGTCCTGCCGGCCGAACACGTAGCGCCCCCACTCGTCCTACGGGGGCTCGCTCCGGGTGATCAGCTGCGGACCGCATTGATGAAGGGCACCCGGCGGGCGCTGGACCTGGAGGAGGCTGCCCTGGAGATACATGACGACCAGGGCGAGCCGCTCACCGATCGGCTGCTGTGGACCAAAGTCAGCGCTTGGCGCCCATCCTCCTGCACGACAGATCTGATCGACCTGGAGCTCGACGGAGAGCTCTTCACACCCGTTCCCGACCACGCCCGGCCCATCTGGGAGCGGTGGCTCGTCGGGCCGCCGGACCGCCTGGGTGCCTGGGTGGGCCTCGACACCCGGCGCCGCGGGGCCTGGCTCGATCTCGTCCGCGAGCGGGCCTGCCGACGCTCCCACCGCGACCGGCCGGCCGGGCACGCCTACGAACTCGACGGTCGGCACATCACCGACGAACCAGGCCTCTACCTGGCGCTCGGCGAGTCGGTGAACGGGCCGGGTGGCTACTTCGGCGGTTGTCCGGCCGCCCTCGACGACTGTCTGGGCGGCACCTTCGGTTACACCGCCCCCGCAACCCTGCTCTGGCGCGACGCCGCGACCGCACGCGAGTACCTGTCGCAGGCCATGACACCAGAGGGCCGCTCCTACGACCTCTTCGCCGAGGTCCTGAGTGTCCTGACCGAGGGCGGCATGCACGTCACCCTGGCGTGAGGCGCTGCTGATCACGGCCTGGACGTTCAACCGCACGGAAGTCCGAATCACCCTCTTCGGCACAGTCGGCCACAGCGCCGAAAACCCCCTACCGGGGACAAAACCGCTGGTAGGGGGCTTGATCAGTCAGGGTTACTTCTTCTTGCCCTGGTTCTTGACCGCCTCGATGGCCGCGGCCGCCGCGTCCGGGTCGAGGTACTGGCCGCCCGGGGTCACCGGCTTGAAGTCGGCGTCGAGTTCGTAGGCGAGGGGGATGCCCGTGGGGATGTTCAGGCCGGCGATGTCGGCGTCCGAGATGCCGTCCAGGTGCTTGACCAGGGCGCGCAGGCTGTTGCCGTGGGCGGCGACGAGGACCGTGCGGCCGGCCAGGAGGTCGGGGACGATGCCGTCGTACCAGTAGGGGAGCATGCGGACGACGACGTCCTTGAGGCACTCCGTGCGCGGGCGCAGCTCCGGGGGGATGGAGGCGTAGCGGGGGTCGGCGGCCTGGGAGAACTCCGAGTCGTCGGCGAGCGGCGGGGGCGGGGTGTCGTACGAGCGGCGCCAGAGCATGAACTGCTCCTCGCCGAACTCGGCCAGCGTCGCCGCCTTGTCCTTGCCCTGGAGGGCGCCGTAGTGGCGCTCGTTCAGGCGCCAGCTGCGGTGGACCGGGATCCAGTGGCGGTCGGCGGCTTCGAGGGCGAGCTGCGCCGTGCGGATCGCTCGCTTCTGGAGGGACGTGTGGACCACGTCGGGGAGCAGGTCGGCGTCCTTCAGGAGTTCACCGCCGCGGACTGCCTCCTTCTCGCCCTTCTCGTTGAGGTTGACGTCCACCCAGCCGGTGAACAGGTTCTTCGCGTTCCACTCGCTCTCGCCGTGACGGAGGAGGATCAGCTTGTACGGTGCGTCGGCCATGGGTCAGAGCGTAATCCACGGATTCGGGGCGGCGGGCGGGCGCCCGCGGGGCGTCCCAGGGGGCGGACAGTTGACTGCATTTGTTAATTGAGTGGCTCAGGCGAGCACCGTGTAAGTAAGTTCCGGGTACGCCTTGTGTCACTTACATCTGCCCTGGGGGAACCATGCCGTCCGCCGCCCTGCGCCGCGCCGTCCGGGAGACCGTCTCCGGTCTGCCCCGGGAGTTCTGGTGGCTGTGGACCAGCACCCTCGTCAACCGGCTGGGCGCTTTCGTGGCCACGTACATGGCCTTGTACCTGACTCTCGACCGGGGGTACAGCGCGTCGTACGCCGGGCTCGTCGCCTCCCTGCACGGGCTGGGAGGCGTGGTCTCGTCCCTGGGGGGCGGGGTGATGGCCGACCGGCTCGGGCGACGGCCGACGCTGCTCGTCGCGCAGGGGTCCACCGCCGCGGCCGTCGCGCTGCTCGGGTTCGTACGCGACCCCGTCGCCATCGCCGCCGTCGCCTTCCTCGTCGGCGTGGCCTCCAACGCCTCCCGGCCGGCCGTGCAGGCGATGATGGCCGACATCGTGCGGCCGGAGGACCGGGTGCGGGCCTTCTCCCTCAACTACTGGGCGATCAACCTGGGCTTCGCCGTGTCGTCCATGGGGGCCGGGTTCATCGCCGAGGTGAGCTACCGCGCCGGGTTCCTGATCGAGGCCGGGATGACCGCCGTCTGCGCCGTCCTCGTCTTCCTCCGGCTGCCCGAGTCGCGGCCTCGGCCGGCGGCCGCGGAGGCCGCCGAGGACCGCGCGGTCAGCCTGCTGACCGTGGTGCGCGACAGGCGGTACATGGGCGTCGTCGGGCTGTCGTTCCTCGTCGCCCTGATCTTCCAGCAGGGATCGGTGGGGCTGCCGGTGGCGATGGGGGAGGCCGGGTTCTCGCCCGCCGACTACGGCATGGCCATCGCCGTGAACGGGATCCTCATCGTGGTACTGCAGATTCCGGTGACCCGGGTCATCCAGCACCGGGATCCGCGGTCCCTGCTCGTCGTCTCGTCCCTCCTCGCCGGGTACGGGTTCGGGCTCACCGCCTTCGCCGGGTCGGTCGGGGTGTTCGCGCTCACCGTGTGCGTGTGGACGCTCGCCGAGATCGTCAACGCGCCGACCCAGACGGGGCTGGTGGTGCGGCTCTCGCCGGTGCACGGGCGGGGCAGGTACCAGGGGATGTACACGCTGTCCTGGTCCGCCGCCGCGCTCATCGCGCCGCTGCTCTCCGGGGTGGTCATCGACCGGTTCGGGGCGCGGTGGCTGTGGGGGGTGTGCGCGGTCGTGGGGACGGCGGCGGCTCTCGGGTACGGGCTGCTGATGCGGCGGCTGCCGGTGGAACGGCCGGTGGCCGCGACTGTGGCGGAGGCGGACGCGGGGGTGCGGGCGGCCTGAGCGCGGGGCGGGCCCCCTACCCTCGAAGAGCGAGGGCAGGGGGCCCGGCTGCCGCGTCGACTCAGTCCGTGCAGCCCGTGAACACCAACGGGGCACAGTTCGTCGGGATGTTACGGGTGATGGTGGAGTCCCTGAGCGTGATCGGGACGGTCGTGCGGACGCCGCCGGGTGCCACCGTGGAGGCGTTGTTGCGGACGGTGCTGTGGTCGAGGGTGACAGTTCCGCTGTTGATGTAGATGCCGCCGCCCACGGAGCTGCCACCGCCGTTCGCGCTGTTGCGGAAGACGTCGGTGCCTCTGAGGTAGAGCGTGCCCGAGTTGTAGATGCCGCCGCCCTGGCCCGAGAAGCCACCGACGACGTTGCCGCTGACCTCGGACTTCGTCAGCTTCAGGTTGCCGTTGTTGTAGATCCCACCGCCCGCGGTGCCCGTGTCGGTATTGTTCGTGATCTTGCTGTCGACGATCTCCGTCACCTGACTGCCGGCGATGTAGACGCCGCCGCCGCTCGCGGACCCGGCCGCGGTGTTGCGCCGGATCACGCTCGTGCCGACGAAGATGCTGCCCCCGGACTGGTAGATCCCGCCGCCGGAGGCCCGGGCGTGGTTGCGGGCGAACTCGGAGTTCTCGACGGTCACGGTCCCCGCGGTGTAGAGGCCAGCACCGTTGCTCGCGTTGTTGAACGCGACGTAGCTGCTTCTGATGTCCGCCGAGCCACCCGACTCCACCGCGATGCCGCCGCCGTTGGCCACGGCGGTGTTGTCGAGTACGTCGACCTTCGACAGCCTGAGCGCGCCGCCGTTGACGCGGATGCCGGCGCCGTCCCCGGAGGTGGAGGTGGAGGTCAGATATCCGCCGCGGACGGTGAGGTCCTGCAGGCGCAGGTTCCCGTTCGAGTTGATGTCGAAGATCCGGAACGGGGAGGCGGTCGTCCCGTCCCGGAGGATCGTCGCGCCATTGCCCCGGATCGTGAGGTCCTTGCCAATGGTCGGCAGAGCGGCGCCCAGGAGGTAGGTACAGTCGCGACGGAGATCAATGGTCTCGCCGTTCCGCGCGGTGGCGATGGCAAGGCTCAGCGCCGTCCCGCTGCACGGTACGCGGTCCGGCTCCGCGGCAGTCGCCGGTCCGCTCGTCAGCCCCGTGACCATCGCTGCCGCAACCGCGGCCACACCGCAGAATCTGATGTATCGCATGACTGTCACATGCGACGTTCGGCCCCGACCGCAACAATGACGATGATCGGATCACCTGGTCACCGGACGGGATTCCTCCTGTCGGGCGAAGGGGCGGGTCACGGATGCATCCGCGCCCCCTTCAGCACCTTGTCCACCCCGTTCCGCGGCCCGTACACCGCGAGCCCCACCAGGTCCAGCTCCGCCGTGGGCACGGCACGTACCGCCGCCCGGTTGTCCCGGTCGTTTCCGGTCGAGAACAGGTCCGCGGTGAAGACGGCCCGGGGCAGGGCGCGGCTCAGCGCCCGCTCGTGCGCGGCCTTCAGGGTCTCCTTGCCGCCCTCGAAGACCAGCACCGGCTGCCGGAACATCGGCAGGTAGGCGACGCCGTCGGCGTCCTCGTACGGCTCCCCGACCACCTCGGGAAGCGTCGCGCCCAGGCCGCTGACCAGGAACGCGGTCACGTTCAGCCGCTGCCAGGGCTCCAGGTCGTCCCGCAGCAGCACGGCGATCTTCGTGTCGAAACGGACGGCGTCCGTACTGGGAGTGCTCATGCCCCGAGACTGCCGGGCGTCGTCCGTCCGGGTCTTGTACGTTCTTTGCATGGCCGCCCGGCAGTCCGTCACACAGGAAGTAACCGCCTGGCGCCCCTGTGTCCCGGGCGTCACCGAGGTCTTCCACGCCCGTTTCACCGAGTACGCGTACCCGATGCACGTCCATGACGCCTGGACGCTGCTCATCGTGGACGACGGGGCCGTGCGGTACGACCTCGAACGCCACGAGCACGGCACCCCGGCCGACACCGTGACCCTGCTGCCGCCGCACGTGCCGCACAACGGCTCCCCCGCCACCGCGGACGGCTTCCGCAAGCGCGTGGTCTACCTGGACGAGAGCATCCTCGGGGAGGGCCTGATCGGGCCGGCCGTCGACGGGCCCGATCTGCGCGATCCCCTGCTGCGGCAGCGGGTCGGCCAGCTGCACTCCGTTCTCGTCCGCCCCGGCGACGAGTTGGAGGCCGAGAGCAGGCTCACCCTCATCGGGGAACGGCTGCGGAGCCTGCTCCGCCCCCGGCCCGTGACCCCCGACCCCCCTGACCCGGCCCTCGCCCGTACCCTGCGCGAACTCCTCGACGAGCGGGTCGCCGACGGGCTCGCCCTGGAGGAGGCGGCCCGGCTGCTGCACGCCCATCCCGCCCACCTGGTACGGGCGTTCAGCGGCGCGTACGGCATCGCCCCGCACCAGTACCTGATGTCCCGCCGGGTCGGCCGGGCCCGCCGGCTGCTGCTCGACGGCGTACCGCCCGGCGAGACGGCGGCCGCCGCCGGCTTCTACGACCAGGCGCATCTCACCCGGCACTTCAAACGGCTGGTCGGGGTGACGCCGAGGCGCTACCGGGACAGCGCGCGCTGAGCCTCGTACAGGTTCCGCGGCCGCACCGCGTCCGAGGTGCCGTACAGCTCCAGGCGGGAGTGCAGGTCGCCGGTGAAGTCCGGTACGTCGATCTGGTCGAAGTCGGTGACCGTGTTGAGGCCGACGGTCGCGGAGTACGGGGCCAGGCCGTCGAGGCGCATCAGGCCCGCGCGGCCGTTGGTCACTCGAACGTTCCAGTGGGTGAAGCGGGCGCCGAACAGCGGTCCGGCGTTGGCGTCGCCGCCGTGCCGGCCGTTGTTGTTCACGGTGATGTCGGTGCGGACGTTGGCGAAGGGCAGCCCGCGGTGCGAGTCGAAGGTGCCCATCTGCATCTCGCCGCGCGACCAGACGTTGTAGGAGGACAGGCCTTCGACGTTGATGCCGTGGAGTTGGGTGTCGGCGGGGGCCGGGACCGTGCGCTGCTCGACGGTGAAGTCCTCGATCAGGTTGTCGTGCGAGCCCTCGCGGCAGAAGTAGGGGTGGTGCTCGCCCCGGCCGCCGACCCGGGTGCGGCGCAGGGTGCAGGCGGAGGCGGCGACCAGGCCGAAGCCGTTGTCGACGTTGCGGACGGTGACGTCGTCCACCCAGCAGTCGTACGCGCACTGCAGGACGACCCCGTTGTAGCCCTTGTCGAGGAGGTGCGGGGACTGCGGGGTCTCCATGACGTCGAGGGTGAGGCCCTCGACACCGGAGCCGGTCAGTTCCCGGACGTGGGTGGTGAACTGGGGGTCCCATTCCGGGCGGAGGTCCAGCGGGAGCGGGCGTTCCAGGGTCACCCTGCGGCCGCGGACGGCCGTGACGCGGACGGGCCACTCGTAGGGGACGTACGACAGCAGCTTGGTCTTGTCCTCCCAGTAGTACGACGCCGGTCCCGGGCCGCCGCCGGACATGTGCTGGAGGAGGGTGTGAGCGGTGTCGTCGGCGACCCGGAGCAGGACCAGGCGGCCGGGGCGCAGCCGGGAGGGGTCGGTGACGGTGACCGTCCGGTCGCCCTGCCGGGCCGGTTCGACGGGGGTCAGCTGCTCCCACTCGTCGCGCTTGTTGCCGGTCCAGCCCTCGAACGGCCAGGCCTGCGCCTTGATCGCCGCGACCAGGGAGTCCCAACGGGGCTTCGGCGCCAGCCAGATGAGCCCGCCCGCCCAGGACCACGCCGACTTCGTGCCGCCGTAGCGGGAGCCGTACGGGCCGATCAGCTCGGTGAGGTTCTTCGTCGCGTACAGGGTCGTACGGCCGCTGCCGGCGCCGCGCAGCACCACGTTGTCGTAGCCGACGTGGATCAGGCCGTCGATGCGGAAGGTGCCGGGCGGGATGGTGACCGTGCCACCGCCGGCCCGTCCGGCAGCGGCGATGGCACGGTTGATCGCGGGGGCGCAGTCGGTGACGCCGTCGGCGACGGCACCGTACGCGCGGACGTCGGCGACGACGGGGAGGCGGCGGATGCGGGCCGCTCCGGCCCGGCCGACGTAGGGGATCTGCGGGTGGGTGAAGGGGGTGCGGGTGAACTCCCGCCAGAGGGAGGGGACCTGGCCGTCGTCGGAGGCGTGGGCCGTGCCGCCCGTCACGGCGGTCGCGGCCACCGCCGTGGCGCCGGCGAGCAGGGTCCGTCTGGTCATACCGGCGGTCACGTCGTGGTGCGTGGTGCTCATTCCGTACGTCCTTCCCATGGCGGCTTTCATGGTTGTGAACGACGTTCATATCTGCGTCGGCGGTGAGCATGCCACGGGGGCCCGGCACCTCGAAAGAGTCATGCAGGCCTTAATCAGGGATGCGCCTCAGGTATGGACCTGAAGTCAGTCAGTGGGACGTTCGATCAGGTGCGTGAACGCATCCAGGTTCCGCGTCGACTCGCCCCGGGACACCCGCCACGCGTACTCCTTGCGGATCGCGGAGGCGAAACCCAGCTCCAGGAGGGTGTTGAAGGCGCCGTCCGCGGCCTCCAGGACCTGGCCGAGCAGCCGGTCGAGGTCGGGGGCGGTGACGGAGGAGAGGGGCAGGCGGGCAGTGACGTAGACGTCGCCGAGGCGGTCGACGGCGTAGCCCACGCCGTACAGCTTGAGGTTGCGCTCCAGGAGCCAGCGGTGGACGGCCGGTTCGTTCTCGTCCGGGTGCCGGATGACGAAGGCGTTCAGGGAAAGGGAGTGGCGGCCGACGATGAGCGAGACGGTCGTCTTCAGCTTGCGGGTGCCGGGGAGCTGCACGACGTAGGTGCCGGACTCGGGGCTCTCCCACTCCAGTTCGGCGTCCTTCAGGACACCCTCGATGACCTGCGCGGCCTGCCGGTCCTGTGAAGCGTCACCCATGGGCCGAGCGTACGCGACGGCGGTGGGACTGGGTCGCGGCCAGGTAGACGTCGGCGGTGGCGGCGGCCGCCGTGTCCCAGCCGAAGGACTGGGCGTGCCGGGTGGCGGCGCTGCCGAAACGGTCCGCCAGAGAGGTGTCGTCGGCGAAACGGCGCAGCACGCGCGCGTAGTCGGCGGGATCGTGACCGCGCACCAGGAAGCCGGTCTCGCCGTCCCGTACGGCCACCGGCAGGCCGCCGACCGAGGCGGCGAGGACGGGGGTGCCGGCAGCCTGGGCCTCTATCGCCACCAGGCCGAAGGACTCGCTGTAGGAGGGCATGACCAGGACGGAGGCCGCCCGGAACCAGTCCGCGAGCTGCTCCTGGCCCACCGGCGGGCGGAACCGGACGACGTCCGCGATGCCGAGCCGCGCGGCCAGCTTCTGCAGGCCCTCCGGCTTGGCGAGACCGCTGCCGCTGGGGCCGCCGACGATCGGCACGACGATCCGGGAGCGGAGTTCGGGGCGTTCGTCGAGGAGCACGGCCACGGCGCGGAGCAGCACGTCGGGGGCCTTGAGGGGCTGGATGCGGCCCGCGAAGAGCGGGATCAGGGCGTCCTGCGGGAGGTCCAGACGGGCGCGGGCCGCCCTGCGTCCGTCGGCCGGGCGGAAGCGGTCGAGGTTCACGCCGGGGTGGACGACGGCGACCTTGGCGGGGTCGGCGCTGTAGTGCCGTACGAGTTCGTCGGCCTCCTCGGCGGTGTTCGCGATGAGGCGGTCGGCCGCGGAGACGATCTGGGTCTCGCCGATGACCCGGGCGGCGGGTTCGGGGGTGTCGCCGTCGGCGAGGTTGGCGTTCTTGACCTTGGCCATGGTGTGCATGGCGTGCACCAGGGGGACGCCCCAGCGCTGGGCGGCGAGCCAGCCGACGTGGCCGGAGAGCCAGTAGTGCGAGTGGACGAGGTCGTAGTAGCCGGGGCGGTGGCCGGCCCAGGCCTGCATGACGCCGTGCGTGAAGGCGCACAGCTGGGCCGGGAGGTCCTCCTTGGCGAGGCCCTCGTACGGGCCTGCGTCGATGTGCCGGACGAGGACGCCGGGGGCGAGTTCGACGGTGGGCGGGAGGCCGCCGGAGGTGGCCCGGGTGAAGATCTCGACGTCGATGTCGATCGCGGCGAGGCGCTGCGCGAGCTCGACGATGTAGACGTTCATGCCGCCGGCGTCGCCGGTGCCGGGCTGGTGGAGCGGTGAGGTGTGCACGGAGAGCATGGCGACGCGGCGCGGCCGGCGGGCCCGGCGGAGCCGGGAGGCAGCCGACGGGGAGCGGCGCCCGAGCCTGCTGACGTACTGGCTCACGTGGCGGTCCTCTCTCGGTGCGGGCATGCCGGTGGGAGGACATCCACTGCCCTCCAACGGGGTGCAACGCGGAGGGGAGGATTCCCATTCCGGGATGGTCGATTTTGCCGACACATTGCCTGCGGTCGCTCAACCGTTCGAGGATGAGATGCGTAGGGGTGGTGCGGTTGTGGGTGCGGGTGCGGGTGCGGGTGAGTGGGGGCTTGTCGCGACCGCGCGGCGGTAGCCGCAAATTGACACGGCCCCGCGCCCCTTTGGGGCGCTTTACTCTCGTAGGCATGAATGCCCGCGCCGCCTCCCGCCCTGTAGGAACGGTGACGCGCGGGACCACCAATCCCAACCGCCTGCGCCGTATGGACCGGTGGATCGCCGCTACGCACGGCGGGGCATTGCGTCGCGCCGTCGACCCCGTTGCCGTCGACCTCGGTTACGGCGCCGCGCCCTGGACCGCCGTCGAGTTGCTCGGCCGGCTGCGTACCGTCGCGCCACGCGCGCGTGTCGTCGGGGTCGAGATCGAGCCCGCGCGGGTCGCCGCGGCCAGGCCGTACGAGCGCGAGGGGCTCTCCTTCCGGCACGGCGGGTTCGAGATCCCGCTCCCCGTGCGGCCGTTGCTCATCCGCGCGGCCAACGTGCTGCGGCAGTACGACGAGGGCGAGGTCGCCGAGGTGTGGCGGCGGCTGTGCGGGCGGCTGGCGCCCGACGGGCTGCTGGTCGAGGGGACCTGTGACGAGATCGGGCGGCGGCACGTATGGGTCGCGCTCGGGGCGGAGGGGCCGCGGACAGTGACCTTCGCGACCCGGCTCGGTTCCCTGGACCGCCCGTCCGACCTCGCCGAACGGCTGCCGAAGGCGCTCATCCATCGCAACGTGCCGGGCGAGCCGGTGCACGCGTTCCTGCGGGACTTCGACCGCGCGTGGGCGGCGGCCGCGCCCTACGCGTCGTACGGCGCCCGGCAGCGGTGGATCCGGACGGTGCGGGACCTGACGGCCGACTGGCCGGTGACGGACTCGGCGGCGCGCTGGCGGCAGGGCGAAGTGACGGTGGCGTGGGGAGCGTTGGCGCCGAGGACCTGATGGGGCCGGGTGGGAACGATCTCGGTGAGTCGTTCGTCACAAAGGCGGGAAGATCGTCATGCTCGGGGGGAAACCGGGGAGGAACCCACCCGCCGTTACCTCTGTCGCTTTGCGGCGCGCCGTGGCACGATCCTCCACGCATCGTAAGTTACTGACGATTAATCAGTTTTTTGGGAGGGCGGGCCATGGGACCGGACAAGCACACCGTCCGGCCGGGTGGGCGCGGGATCCTGTCGACGGCGGTGACCGTGGTCTGCGCGGTGACGGCGCTCGCCGCACCGGGCACGGCGTTCGCGGCGCCCAGTCCGACACCCTCCCCCAGCGCCTCGGCCTCCGCCGACGCCTCCGCCTCCGTGACCGTCCCGCCGGACAAGGACCTCGAGGCCGTGCGGGACAAGCTGGACAAGCTCTACCACGACGCGGCCGTCGCCACCGACGCGTACAACGCCGCCGAGGAGGCGGCCCGGAAGCAGTCCGCCGAGATCGTCGGCCTGGCCAAGAAGATCGTCAAGGGGCAGCAGAAGCTCGACGAGCTGAAGGAGCGGGCGGGCCGGGCGGCCGCCGCCCAGTACCGCACCGGCGGACTGCCGGACTCCGCCAAGCTGATGCTGAGCGACGACCCCTCCGAGTTCCTGGACGGGGCCGGGCGGGTGCTCCAGGGCGAGCGGGCCACCAAGGGCCTGATCAGGGAACTGACCCAGACCCAGCAGGACTTGAAGCAGTACGCGGCGGACGCGGCCGACCAGTGGAACAGGCTGGAGGCCGGCCGCAAGGCGAAGGCCGCCGCCAAGAAGAAGATCACGCAGCGGATCGCCGCCGCCGAGAAGCTCGAGTCGACGCTGGAGAAGAAACAGAGGGAGCGTCTCGCCGAGCTGGAGCAGGAGTCCGCCTACAAGGCACAGACCGCCTGGCTGGACACCGGGATACTCGACGAGATCCACACCAAGGCGTCCGCCACGGGCAAGAAGGCGGTCGCGTTCGCCACCGCGCAGCTCGGCAAGCCGTACGTGTGGGGCGCCGAGGGCCCGGACTCCTACGACTGCTCCGGGCTGACCTCACAGGCCTGGGCGAGCGCAGGGAAGCCGATCCCGCGCACCTCCGAGGAGCAGTGGCAGCAGCTCAGGCACGTCGACGTGAAGGACATGCGCCCCGGCGACCTGATCATCTACTTCGACGACGCCAGCCATGTCGCGATGTACATCGGGGACGGCGCGATCATCCAGGCCCCGCGCCCGGGACGTACGGTGTCGATCGGCGGCGCGGGGTCGATGCCGATCCTCGGGGTGGTACGGCCGGACGCCTGAGCGCCTCCGAGCTTTTTAGGCGCGATGTCCCTTTCGTGAGCTGGCTCATGTGACCCAGTGCACCGCAACGCCCGCCCAAACCCGGGTGGCACGTGACCTTCGTCATCCCTGCTGGGCGGCCCTCTTGTCCAACTGCGGTACGGCACGCGGCATATGACACTGGCCTGAGACAGAGCGACGCGGCTCACACCATTCCGTTGCGGTGGCCAGTACCGCTATGGTCCCCGTCGGGTGGGTCGAGGTCCCTCGCCCCGCCATGCCCTCGGGGGGAGGGAAGGAACCCAACACGATGCCCGTACCCGTACCGCGGCAGAGAGCGATCCCGGCCGTGGAGAGTGGTCAGGCGCCGGCCGCCGCGCCCGCACAGGGCGGCGGCCACCTCAAGGAAGAGGCCAACCGCACGGAAGCCGCCACCCCGAACACCGGCGGCACCACTCTCACCCTGCTGCTGATCGAGGACGATCCGACCGGTTCACCGGTCCTGCCCGAGTTGCAGGACGCGTCCGGCACCTCGATCCGCGTCCGCACCGCCCGCAACCTCACCGAGGCCGAGCGGCTGCTGACCGACGACGTCCACTGCATCCTGCTGGACCTGGCGCTGCCGGCGCCGGGCGGCAAGGGCACGGAGGGCGAGCTCGGCGTGCTCAAGCACGTGCTGGAGCTCGCGCCCCGGCACGCCGTGCTGGCCCTCACCGCCTCCGGTGACGCCGAGCGCGGCACCGAGGCCGTGCGCGTCGGCGCACAGGACTACCTCTTCCGCGACGAACTGGACGGACGGCTGCTGAGCCGCGCCATCCGGTACGCCGTCGAGCGCAAACGTTCCCTCACGACCGAGCGCAAGCTCGCGGAGGGGCGACTGCGCGCGCAGGAGAACCGGCGCCTGGAGCGGGGCCTGCTGCCGACGCCGCTGCTGGACGGCTCCTCGCTGCGCTTCGCGGCCCGGTACCGGCCCGGCCGCTCCCGTGCGCTGCTCGGCGGCGACTTCTACGACACCGTGCGCACACCCGACGGGACCGTGCACGCGATGATCGGTGACGTGTGCGGGCACGGCCCGGACGAGGCCGCGCTCGGCGTGGAGCTGCGGATCGCCTGGCGGGCGCTGACCCTGGCGGGGCTGTGCGGCGACGAGCTGCTGTCCACGCTGCAGGAGGTGCTGGAGCACGAGCGCTCCGACGAGGAGATCTTCGCGACGCTCTGCACCGTCGACATAGCGCCGGACGGGCGCCGGGCCGGGCTGTGCCTGGCCGGGCATCCGGCGCCGCTGGTCGCCCGGCCCGGGCGGCCGGCCGAGCTGCTGCCGTACGAGAACAACGGCCCGGCGCTGGGGCTGCTGAAGGGTGCCCGCTGGCCGCGGATGCAGGTGGAGCTGGGCGCCGAGTGGAGCCTGATGCTCTACACCGACGGCCTGATCGAGGGCCGGGTGGGCTCGGGCGGCGAGCGGCTGGGGCAGGAGGGGATGGTCGAGATGGTCCGGCGGCAGCTGGCCTCCGGCCTGACCGGGGAGGCGTTGCTGCGGGCGGCGGTCAATGAGGTGCGGCAGCTCAATGGGGGCGAGCTGACGGATGACGTGGCCGTTGTGCTGCTGGATCGGGGGGTTTGAGCGGCTGCGCGGTGTGGCGCGGCCGTGGTGGGCCGGGCGCGGGTGCGTTGTGGCTGGTCGCGCAGTTCCTCCCCCAGCCTTCGGCCGGGGGTACCCCCAGCGCCCCTGAAGGGGCGCGCTGTAGCGGGCGCGCCCTGAACAGTCGAGGCCGAAAGGTCAGCGGCCGCCGTTGTACGGGCCGTACGGGCCGTCGCTGCTGCTGCCGCCGCGGCGGCCTCGCCAGCCGCCGCCACCGCCGGAGACCTGCTTGACCGCGGGCCGGACGTCGACGAGGTAGACGATGCTCCCCACCAGGCCCGCGATCGGGAGGATGGAGAGGATCGAGAAGAGGTAGCTGACGACCAGGGCGATGGCCAGGATGATCAGCCAGAACATCTTGTTCTGCTTGTTGGCCGCGCGGAACGCGTCCTCGCGCCGGAACACGGCGTCGACCAGCCCGAACGCGGCCAGGGCCATCAGGACGATCTTCAACAGTCCCAGGAACCCTGCGAATCCCAGCATCAGCATGCCGTCACCACCCGCTCTCTCCCGATCCCTACGCGGCCACCGTACCCGTAGAACGGGCCGGGCACCCTCATGGTGCCCGGCCCGTACGTTCTGCTGACGCGTGCGCCGGTTACTTGGCCGGCGGAGTGGTCTTCTTGGCCGGGGTGGCCTTGCGCGGGGCCGGGGTCTTCTTGGCGGCCGGGGCCTTCTTCGCCGCGGCCGGCTTGGCCTCGGCGGCCGTCGGCTCGTCCGCCTTCTTCTCGTCCTCCTTGACCGCGACCGCCTCGGGCTTGCCCTCGACGGCGATGGCCAGGTCCTCGATCTCGTCGGCGGCCTCGCCGCGCCAGGTCTTCACGGCCTGCTCGCCGTGCTCGGCGACCTTCTCGTAGGTCTCGCGGGCCTTGACGGCGTACTCGGCGGCCACGCCGACCTGGCGCAGCGCGAAGTCCTGGGCGGACTCGCCGAGCTTCTTGAGGTCGCCGTCGAGGGAGACGATGAAGTCGTTGACCTTGGACTGGAGGCTGGCCTGCGCCTCCTTGGCCTTGACGCCGGCCTCCTTGGCGCGGGCGGCGGCCTTCTCCTGGACGGCCTTCGGGTCGGCCTTGCGGACCGCCTCGATGCGGGCCGGGGCCTCGGCACGCAGCTGCTCGACCAGACCGGGGACCTTCTTGGCCTGCTGGAGGGCCAGGTCGGCGGTGCCGGCGGCGAAGTAGAGCGGAGTCGGGTCGCTGAGGGTCTTGCGCAGGTCGTCGGTGATGGCCATGGTGATGGTCCTCCCGTATTAAAGTTCGGCTGAGGGTTTTGTGGTCCGCGGCGCGGCGGTCGGCGCGCTTGGCCGGCTCATCCGGCCGTCCGCCGCGGATCGGTCTCGCTGTCGTCGGTCTCGCTGTCGTCGGTCTCACTGTCGCCGGTGTCGCGGCCGGGGTCGTGGTCCTCGGCGCCGACGGTGTCCGTGTCGCCCGTGCGTTCCTCGCCCGACCAGAAGCCGTTCTCTTTCCTGAACGACTCGTAGATCTGCAGCAGCACCTGCTTCTGCCGCTCGTCGAGGGTGGGGTCGGCGAGGATGACCGCGCGGGTCTCCACCTCGTTCAGATCCCGCTCGGCGTCGAGGATTCCGGCGCGGACGTACAGCGTCTCGGCGGAGATCCGCAGGGCCTTGGCGACCTGCTGGAGCACCTCCGCGCTCGGCTTGCGCAGCCCGCGCTCGATCTGGCTCAGGTACGGATTGGACACCCCGGCGGCATCGGCGAGCTGCCTGAGCGACAGCTGCGCGTTGCGCCGCTGTTCACGCAGATACTCACCGAGATTGCCGACGTTCAGCGATGCCATACCTCCACCCTGCACCACCCTCGCTAACAATTGCAAGCACTTGCTTGCAAAAGTGTGCCGCGCCATACCCGGATGGCCGCGCCACGTCGAACTCGTCAGACGCTCCGGACGAAGGTGCCGGCACTTTCAAGTGCCGTGACCTCGTCCGCGGATGCCGTGGCGTCGGTGACGAGGGTGTGCAGGAGGCTCGCGGGGCCGACGTGGGCGTAGGCGGTGTGGCCGAGCTTGCTGCCGTCGGCGGCGACGATCACGCGGCGGGCGGAGGCGATGCCGGCCTTCTTCACGGCGGCGTCGTCGAGGTCGTAGGCGGTCAGGCCCTCGGCCGCGCTCAGGCCGCAGCAGCCGATGATCGCGGTGTCGAAGCGCAGCGCCGACAGGGAGGCGAGGGCGAGAGGGCCGGTCAGGGCCCCCTCGGCGGCGCGGGGGCGGCCGCCGGGCACCATCAGCGCGGCCGCTCCCGGCGGGTCGCTGAGCACGTGGATGGCCTGCAGGGACAGCGGCATCACGGTGACGGGCCGCTCACGCAGCAGGCGGGCGACCTCCAGGCACGTGGTGCCGCTGTCCAGCAGGACGCTCTCGCCGTCGCCGACGAGGGTGGAGATCTCGGCGGCGATCCGGCGCTTGGCGTCGACGGCCTCATGGGCACGCAGGGCGAAGGGAGGCTCCTCCCCCCTGAGCAGCAGCGTGCGCGCCCCGCCCCGGACGCGCTGGAGGACGCGTTGCGCGGCCAGGGTGTCGAGGTCGCGCCGGATGGTCATCTCCGAGGCCCCGGTCAGCTCCGCGAGCTGCTGGACGGTGACGGTGCCCTTGTCCCTCACGGCCTGGGCGATCAACCCCTGCCGGTCTGCGTTGCTCATGACGCGATTGAACACCACCAGGAAGCGAACATGTCGAATGTTCGTAACCCGCCTTTTCAAACATTGAATGTGTTCGTTATGGTGGCGAGCATGGATCGTTCGCTTCGAGACGCCCGCGTGGCGACCTTTGTCTACTTCGTCCTGTGCGGCACCCTGATGGGCGCCTGGGTGGTGCACATTCCCGCGGTCGAGGACCGTGTGGGCATCAGCCACGCGACGCTCGGCGGCCTGCTGGTGCTGCTGGGGCTGGGGGCCTTCATCGGGATGCAGGTGGCCGGGCGGCTGACCGACCGCCTCGGCTCGCGCGTCGTGGTGCCCGTCAGTGGCGTCCTGAGCGGTGCGGCCCTCGTGCTGCCCGGCCTGGCCCGGGATCCGTGGACGCTGGCGAGCGCCCTGCTCGTCTTCGGTTTCTGCAACGGCTGCCTGGACGTGAGCATGAACGCCCACGCCGTGCACGTGGAGAAGGCGTACGGCCGGCCCGTCATGTCAGCGTTTCACGCCACGTTCTCCGTCGGCGGTGTCCTCGCCGCGTTCGTCGCGGCGGGGGCCGCGACCGCCGGTCTGAGCCCGGCCGCGGGCATGACCGCCACCGGAGTCGTGGGCATCGTGATCGCCGTCGTATCGGCCCGCGCCCTGCTGCCGGCCGCACCCACCGCGGCCGGCACCGGCACGACGGCAGCGACCGAGCCCGCGCCGGCCGGCGGGCGCCGCGGCGCCCGCGGGCGCATCTGGGTCCTCGCCGCCCTGGCCCTGATGGTCATGCTGTGCGAGGGAGCCGCGAACGACTGGAGCGCCCTGCACCTCGAAGACATCCTCGGCGTCCCCGCGAGCGTCGCCGCCTTCGGCTACGGCACCTTCGCGGCGACGATGACCATCGGGCGCCTGCTGGCCGACCGGCTCGCCGCCCGCTTCGGCCCCAGGGCGGTCCTGCGTCACGGCGCGGCGACAGCCGCCGTCGGCATCACGGTCGTGGCCTTCTCCCCGTGGCTGTGGGCCGCCTTCGTGGGCTGGGCGCTGTTCGGTCTGGGCCTGTCGGGCTGCGTCCCCCAGCTGTTCAGCGCCGCCGGACACGCCGACCCCGCCGCGGCCGGCGCCAACGTCTCCCGTGTCGCCGGACTCGGCTACGTCGGCATGCTCGCCGGTCCCGCGGTCATCGGCTGGCTCACCCACCTCGTCGCTCTCAACCACGCCTTCGTCCTGCTGACGCTGCTGTGCCTGACCGCCGCCGTGGCCGCCGGAGTCCTGCGCACCGGGTCCGACCGCACACCCGACATGGCACCGGTCAGCCACTGACCGCCGGTGCGGCATCCGTCGACCGCCAGTGCGGCATCCGTCGACCGCCAGTGCGGCATCCGTCGACCGCCGGTGCGGCATCCGTCCCTGAACCGGCCCCCCGGAATCCGGAGGAACCCACCACCATGACCACAGGCCGCCGTATCGTGCTCCTCGACCTCTTCGGAGTCATCGCCCGCCACCAACGCCCAGGCGCACTGGAGAAGATGGCCGCCCGCTGCCGCGTATCCGTCGCCGCCTTCACCACGGCCTACTGGACCTGTCGGCCGTCCTACGACGCCGGCCGGCAATCCGCGTCCGCGTACTGGAGGGACGTCCTGCGGGCGCTGTCCCGCCCCGTCGACGCCGACACGGTCGAGGAACTGCGGCTCACCGACATCGACAGCTGGTCACGTGTCGACGACCGCATGGTCACGTACGTACGGTCCCTGCGAGGCCGCGCCGAGACCGCCCTGCTGTCCAACATCCCCGCCGACCACGCGGACGCCTTCCTCGCCGCACAGCCCTGGCTGCACGACCTCGACCACATCGCCTTCTCCGGAAAGATCCAGGCAGCCAAGCCGGACCCGGCCGCATTCCTGCACTGCGTCATCGCGCTCCGGGCCGCACCCGCGGACTTCCTCTTCGTCGACGACCGGGAGGAGAACGTCCGCGCGGCGCAGGCCGTCGGCATGAACGGACACGTCTTCACCGGGCAGGACGGACTGGCCCCCGTCATCGACGCGTGGCTGCCGACCGGATGAGCAAGACCACCTGCGGTCCACGGCGAGAGCGGGTACCGGGCCCGGTGGGGTGAGCACTCTCCCCGGAGCGAGCTCGAAGCACTCAGGCATGCCCGGCGGGTTCGCCGGGTTCCGGAGCGAGAACGGCGCGGCAGGCGGACCGGGCCGGCGGGCTCAGCAGCGGGTGGAGGCGGGTGAACAGGGCGAGGAGCCCGGGGCCCCACTTCTCCCGGAAGGGCGGGTCGATGCGGGCGAGATCGAGTTCGTTGGCGGCCGTCAGCTCGGCGAAGTCCCGGCGCGCCTGAGGTTCGGGAACACGGGCAGCTCCGGTGAAGCGGTCGCGGGCGGCCGCGTCGGGGTCGGCGAGCGTCGGGTAGGTGGCCCCGTGGTCGCACGAGGCGTAGAGATACACGATCGCCTCGGCCTCCGCGCCGATCACCGCCGCGAGTTCGGTGCGGCGGCCGAGGGGCAGCAGGGCGGTGGGAAAGCCGTCGGTGCCGTAGAAGGCATGGCACAGGCCCGCGAGCCGGAGGGCGGGGCGGGCGCCCCAGGCGGCGAGTTGCTCCTGAACGCGTTGGAGGTGCAGGAGGAGCGTGCCGCCGGGATGGGCGATCTCGGCGGCACCGAGTGCGCGGAGGAGCGCGACGGCCCGATCGGAGGCAGCGGGGAGAGCGGGTGGCGCCGCCGCTGGGACGCGCTCTCCCCACTCGCCCGGGTCTTCACCGACACCGTCGCGGATTCCGTCGCGGATTCCGTCGCGGATTCCGTCGCAGATTCCGTCGCCGCGTCCGCCCCGCACCGGGGGTGGGACGTCAGCCCTGGATGGCCAGCCAGTCCTCCAGCACCGTGAAGTCCGCCTCCGTCAGGCCGAACTCGTGGTCGACGCGGTGGAGGAGGGCGGGTCGGTGATGGTGGGTGGCGACCCAGGCACGGTCGGCCTCGGTGAGTTCGTCGTCGAGCCAGATGAACGGCCGCTCGCCCGCCCACGCCACCAGCGGCCGGGTCTTCCAGTGCAGCAGGGCCGACGGCTCCTCCTCGTCCGGCCACTCCACGACGGGCAGCGGGGGCAGGCCCAGCCAGGGGGCGACGCAGGCGTTCGCGTCGTCCATCCAGGTGGTGGCCCACACGAGGTCGCAGCGGAGGGCGCCCAGGCGGGGGCCGAGAGCGGGGTCGATGCGGGTGAGGAGAGGGGCCGACGGGGTGGGGGCGGTCCCGTAGACCGGGTAGGGGCGGTCGGCGGGGGCGCCGAAGGGGATGAGGGTGCCGTCGATGTCTAGGAAGAGGAGCATCGGGGACAGGATCCCTCAGAACGGCAACGGCCTCGCGTGCACCACGTCCAGTCGTGACACCGCCCTCGTCAGGACCACGTACAGCCTGTGCAGCCCCCGCTCCTCCCCCTCCGCCACCGCCGCCGGTTCCACGGCCACCACGTGGTCGTACTCCAGGCCCTTGACGACGCTCGCCGGGACCACGGCCACCCGTGCGCCCAGCTCGTCCGGGCCCGCCGGTTCGATGCCGGCGGCGGTCAGCGCCTCGCGTACGGCGGTCACCTGCGCGTCCGCCGCAACGACACCCACCGACCCCGCGTGGGCCAGGGCCTCCCGCACCGCGGTGACCGTCGTCGCGGGCACGTCCCGGGTCGGACGGATCGTCACCTCGCCGTCGCCGCGGTAGGACTTGGCCGGGGGTACGTCCGTGCCGAGGCGCTGCAGCAGCCGGTTGGTCAGGGCCACGACCGCCGCCGGGACCCGGAAACCGGTAGTGAGCGGGACCACGGCCGCCTCCGGCTTGCCCAGGTGGCCCAGGACGGAGTCCCAGCTCCGCGCCGACCAGGGTGTGGTGGCCTGGGCCAGGTCACCGAGGACGGTGAGGGAGCCGAAGACCGCGCGGCGGGCGATCGCCCTGCACTCCATGGGAGACAGGTCCTGTGCCTCGTCGACGACGATGTGGCCGTAGCCCTCGGGGTGCTCGACGAGCCCCGCGACCTCGTCGAGGAGGACCAGGTCGGCGGCCGACCAGCGGGCGGACCTGTACCAGCGCGGCGGCCGGGCCCAGCGCAGCTCCCGCTGTTCGCCCGGGGTGAGGAGCCCTTCGGCGGCCGCCGCCAGCACCCCGCCGTCCGTGAGGAGTTCGGCCAGCACCTCCTCCGGGCGCACCTTGGGCCAGACGGTGTCGAGGTGGGCGCTCATCGCGCGGGAGCGTTCCAGGCGCCGGGTCCAGGCGGCGGGCTGCGGGCCCGCGCGCCGTTCGGCCTGGAGCTGTACGGCCCGCATCGCCCGCCCCCGCACGCGTTCCCGCCCGACGGCGTACGGCGGTTCCTCGTCCCGTACCCCCTTCACGATCTCCGTCAGCGTGGCGGCGGAGACCCGCCAGGTGTACGTGCCGTCGGAGAGCGAGAGCGGGGTGACGGCGTCCGTGCGGACGTGGGCGTACAGCGCGCGGCGCAGGACCTCGGCCATCCGCGGGTCGTGCTTGAGCGCGGCGGCGCGGTGGGGGTCGGTGCCGGTGACCGGGTGGCGGCCGATCTCCTCCGGCAGGGTGGTCTGCCGTACGCCGGTCTCGCCCAGGGCCGGGAGGACCTCGGAGATGTAGGAGAGGAAGGTGCGGTTGGGGCCGAGGATCAGGAGGCCGGAGCGGCGGATGCGCTGCGGGTGGGTGTAGAGGAGGTAGGCGGCGCGGTGCAGGCCGACGGCGGTCTTGCCGGTGCCCGGGGCGCCCTGGACGCAGACGGAGTCGGCGAGGCCGGCGCGGACCAGGTCGTCCTGGTCGGGCTGGATGGTGGCGGCGATGTCGCGCATCGGGCCCACGCGGGGCCGTTCGATCTCGCGGGTGAGGAAGGTGCTCCCGGTCCCGGGCTCCCCCCTGCCCAGGTGCTCGTCCTCCAGCCCCGTGAGGTCGGCGGAGTCGCCGCGGCTGCCGGGCGCCCAGCCGAACCGCCGGCGTACCGCCACGCCCTGCGGGTCGTCGGGGCCTGCCTGGTAGAAGGCGCGGGAGACGGGGGCGCGCCAGTCGACGACGAGGGGCGGGGCGGTCGGCTCCTCGCTGATCCGCAGCCGGCCGATGCGGTAGCTCTGCCCGGCGTGCTCTCCTGCCCCGAAGTCCAGCTTGCCGAAGAACAGCGGCCCTTCCGGCAGCTCGCGCATTTCCTTGGCCCGGCTGCGCAGCCGGTACCCGAGCACTTCGGCGTCGGCACCGGACGCGGAGACGTCCTCGCCGGTGACGACGTGCTCGACGGCGCCTTCGACCATGCGGGCGAGGGCGGCTCGGCAGGTGTCGTGGTAGGCGCGTTCGCGGTCGAGTTCCTGCTGCATGGGGGACAGCGTAAACGAGAAAATGCAACCTGGTTAAATTTTTTACCGGAGCTCATCCGGTGCTGATCCGGACCTCATCCGGTGCTGATCAGGTGCTCACCCGGTATCGGTCATGGCCCGCTCCAGCCGCCCGAACGCCCGCTCCGCCGCCCGCACCGCGTCCTCCCGCACGTCCTCGACCCGCTCCCCCGCCGCGATCCGCCGCCAGTTGTCCTGCGCGAGGATCCGCTGTACGGCGATGATCTGGCCGGCCGCGAGCCGGGCCTCCAGGGTGCCGCCGAGCGCCTCGGCGAGCGCGGCCTCCGACCGCTCCAGGTAGGCGTACTGCCGGGCGACCAGGGTGGGGGTGCTGTTGAGCAGGGTGTGGAAGGCGAGCACCTGGGGATGGTCGTTGAGGCCGGTGATCGGGTCGTTGCGCCCCAGCCCGTCGAGGAAGTGCGCCCTCAGCACCCCGACCGGCGACCGGGCACCCGCGACCAGCCGCGCCGCCTCCGTCTCGTGGTCGGCGATCCGGTGCAGGACCAGGTCCTCCTTGGCCGGGAAGTACCGGAACAGCGTCGGCTTGGAGATCCCGGCCGCGGCGGCCACCTCGGCGACCGACACCGCGTCGAACCCCTTCGCCAGGAACAGCCGCACGGCGATGTCCGACACGTCCTCGTACATCCGCCGCTTCTTGCGCTCACGCAGGCCCATGTCACCCATGGGGCGAGCCTACGCAGCGGGGGTCAGGCGAGGGCGCGCGCAAGATGGGGATTCGCCGTCGCCCGGGACGGCAGGCCCAGGGAAGCGATCGCCGCCGCCAGTGTCATGGCGTACGAGTCCACGGCCCGGCGTACGTTGGGAGCGTCCAGGCTCGCCCCGGTGACCAGCCGGTCCAGGTCCACGTAGGCGGAACGGACGATCTCGATCCACCGGTAGACCCGCCAGTCCCGCTGCCAGTCATGGGTGTAGGCGTCCGGCAGCAGGCGCTCCCAGCGGCGGAACATCCGGTCCCGGATCTCCGGCCGGGTCGGGGTGAGATGCATGTGCCGGACCAGGTCGTACAGGGGGTCGCCGACGACCGCCATCTCCCAGTCGATGATGGTCAGCGCCATGGCGTCGTCCCGGCGCACCAGGTTCCAGGGATTCAGGTCACCGTGCAGGAGGATCGGACTGCGATCAGTCACCTGGTGCCTGGCCAGGATCTGCCGCAGCCGTTCGGCATCCGGCAGGCCGAGTTGCCTGGCGAGTTGTTGCGACTCCTTGGGCAGGCCCTCCACCAGCAGGACGAGCTGGTCGCTCAGATAGCTGTAGAAGCTGTAGCCCACCGCGCCGGCGGCCGGGTCGAGTTTGGTGTAGTCGACGTCCTTCAGCGCACTGAGCTGGTCGACGAGCCGGTCCGCCTCGTGCGGCAGCAGTCCGTGCACCGGGTGGTTCGGGGGCCGGTCGATGTCGAACGGCCCTTCGTAGGTGTGAATGGCGAAGCTGTCTTTCCGGTACTTCCCCGGGTAGCTCTCACCGAGGGCCAGGACTCTCGGCGCCGCCACCGGAACACCCGAATGTTCGATGGCTCTGAGCACGGCATGCTCGCTGAGAAAACTGCGTTCGCGACGGAACACCTTTTTCACCTTGCGCCGCACGACGACAGGGAATTCGATCCCGGGAACCCGCACCACTGAATTCAGGTGTCCGGTTCCCTTGAAAACTCGGCCGGCCGGCGCGGCACCCTCGGCATGCAGAGCCCCCTGGACAGCCGCATAAGGAAAGTCCCGATGCTCGGGAAAACGTTTGTCCGGCGTCCAGGACACGGTGACAAATCTGGAGAAAAGCCCCTTGCGTGCCTCGCCCCGGGAAATCCGCCACCTGAACAGAACGCGCTCGATCTCGGCTTCGCTGGGCAGGTGCCGCAACATCAGCGGTGCCTCGGCCGCCTCCAGAGCACGGCGCACGGCTGCCGTGGCCTGGTCCAGGCCCTTCTGGTCGAACGATTCGTCCAGTGATGTCGCGGCGCGCATCACGTCCGGATAGACGGACTGCGCCCGCTCGAAGGCGACGTAGTGCTGAAGATCCTTGCCCACGCCGTTGACCGCTCCGGGCCGGATCCCTCTCATGGCCGCGGCCCAGGCCTCGACCACCTCGGACCACTGATGGTCGGGATACCGCATGCGCACCAGGTGGGTGGCGAGGTCGTGGAGGGGGTCTCCGTAGGTGGCCAGTTCCCAGTCGACGCAGATGAGCGACGGATGACCGCCGTAGGTGACGATCAGGTTGTCCCGGTGCAGGTCCGCGTGGAGCAGGCTGTACGGCCGCCGCGCCATCACCGGCACCCGCTCCGCGAACCGGGTGAGGGCGTCCTCCGGAATGCCCAGCGCCGCGAACAGTCCGCCGAAGGCGTGCAGGTTGGCCCGTCGGATCTGCCGGTCCGCGCAGTGCGCCAGCGTCTGCAGAAATCCCTGGCTGTCCTGGCCCTTGCTGGGCCAAGATGCCGGCAGGCCGGGCAGCGTACCTCTGCGTACCTGGGTCATCAGCGCGAGGAGTTCGGCGATTTCCTCGACAAGCAGTCTGTCGACGGGCTTGCCGTTGCCGCAGACGCTCGACAGTGGCACTCCTTCCACATAGCTGTGGATGGCGAACCCGTTTCCCTCGAAGAGGCATTGCGGGACATTCGGCAACACGGTCCTGACGGCCCTGAGGATCTCCGCCTCGTTCTGCCAGGTCCTGATCACCACGGGCGGCGCGTCGGCACGCCGCATGCGCACCGTCACCGATGTGCCGGACTCACGGCCCAGCAGTTGCGCCACGGGGCCGACCAACGGCAGGACGTAGTTCCTGTTGTGGTGCCCGCTGTGTTCCTTGCCGTGTTCGACGGCATGGCCCACGATCTGCTGGCAAAGCGCATGACCTGCGCCGGGTTTGGCGCGTTCCTCAGAGGACATAGAGGGAACAGAAGGGGCGCCCACTGGCCGCTCCGGGATTGCTAGCGCTGGCTGGAAAGTACGGCAAACGGTAAACGCGGCTGACTGCCCGCACGACCAGAGGCGCAATCGAGTAGCCACAACGGGTGGGTTTGGTGCCCCGCTGCGTCAGGTCGTTCTGAGATCGGTGTGCTTGACCTTCTCATACGTAGGAACCGGAGCGGTTGCTCAGATAATGCGGGCATGTTAGCGCACCGCGGTTGCCCCTTACCTTTGGTCCACCGAAGAGCTGGCGAGCAGGTCCCAGACCGACTCGAACCAGGACCGCATCTTCAGCACGAAGACCGATCCTGACGAGTTCGGATCGGCGTCCGCGACGTGGTGCGTCAGCATGGCGCCCAGTCCCAGCACGTCGAGCGCGTCGATCTCCTCGCCGGTGTCCAGGATGATGGGCCGTTTGATGACCTCGTAGAGGGCGTGCAGCACCTCTGTCCTGTTGATGACGTAGAGCTTGAAGGCAGGCACCAGCCGCACATGCCTGATCTGGAAGTCGACGGACGGCACCAACCGCTCGGCCTGCAGGTCCCGCAGGGCGGTGCGCAGCGATTCCGTGTGCCGGTCGGTGATGGCCCGCAGCCGCTCCCGCAGGCGTGGGTCGTTCCTGTCCTGCCTGATCACGGGATACGGCAGGTCGAGCTGAGGATCGGGCAGCAGCAGCCGCACGACGATGCTGCCGGGGGCGATGGCGCCGGCCCGGATCCGCTCGGCCTGGAGCCGGATGTGGGTGTCGAGGGACTCCGAGGTCAACGTGAAGACGTCCAGGGAGACTTCGGGCTGCTCGAACGCCTCGCTTATCAGCGGCCCCAGCATCATCACCTGCCGTGACCTGCTGGCCTTGGCCGTGGTGGACTGCACCCGCTGGACCTTGACGACCCGCGCCGGGCTGCCCTGACGGGACTCGATCCACCCCTCGTTGCCCAGTTCGCGCACCACCCGCTGCACGGTGTCACGGGAGACCCCGAACTCCTTGGCGAGCCTGCCCTGTGCGGGCAGTTCGGCACCCAGCTGGTACGTCCCGTCCACCATCCGGGCCCGCAGCGCCGCGGAGACCTGCCGGAACGCCTTGCCACCACCATCACGTGCCTGCCTGGCCGCCATACAGCGAGAGTTCCTCTCCCGGCCCCCTTGCAAACCCGACCCGTCAGGCAGGAAGCCGTGCGAATCCGCCGGTTAACGGATCAACCTGCCTGGGCATGCCTGATATTGACCGGCAACCAGGCAGGTGGGCCCGGGTGCTGCACGGTCGACCAGAGCTTGCAGGGGGCGGGCGCCATGGAGTTACGGGTACTCGGGGTCACGGTACAGATCGACGACCTGGTGCAACTGGCCATCTCCGTATCGAGCGTGATCGGCGTCCTGGCGGCCTGGCGCCGCAGGCGCACCACCCCCCGGCCGCCCGCCGCCCGACGCCCCCACCCGGCGCCACCTAGTGCCGGAGTATCTCCAGCAGCGGCCACAAGGACCCCACCACGTACTCCGCGCCGGCCTCGGTCAAAAGCTTGGCTTTCCGTGCGTTACGCGCGTAGCCCAGAAACGGGACGCCGGCCGTTCGCGCCGCCTGGAAGTCCGTGGGCGAGTCGCCGATCATCAGGGCCGCGCCGGGGGCGGCGCCCATCGCGTTGAGGGCGCGGTTGAGGCAGTGCGGGTCGGGCTTGAGGCGGTGCAGGTCCTGAGTGCGGCCGTAGATGTGCGGGGCGAAGCAGGAGGTCAGGGCGCGGTCGTCGAGGTAGGCGCGGACCACCCGGGGGGAGTTGTTGGTGGTGACCGCCATCCGCGCGCCCCGCGCCCGCCACGTCTGGATGAGGATGTCCGCGAACGCCGTGGGCATCGCCGTCGACGTGGCCCGCAGTTCCTCCTTGGTGAGACGTTCCTCCAACTCCGCCACCAGGTCGCTGCCGGGGTGCCGGCGGTCCACGGCGCGCAGCACCAGGTGCGGGTCGAGGGAGTCCCGCTCCGTCTCCGTGACCAGGCCGTGCAGGCCCCGGCCCGCCAGCCAGTCGACCAGTTCGCCGGCCACGCCCGCCGCCGAGTGTCCCGCGAACAGCCGACAGATCGGCCCGTCGAAGTCCCAGAGGACGACCCGGGCGCTTCTGACCAGTTGCGCGATCTCTTCGGTCGTGTTCTTGCTCTTGGCTGCCACCAGTTCAGTCTGCGTCGTATCAGAAGTCAC
Organism: Streptomyces sp. NPDC001980; assembly: GCF_040296885.1. Lineage (NCBI taxonomy): Bacteria > Bacillati > Actinomycetota > Actinomycetes > Kitasatosporales > Streptomycetaceae > Streptomyces > Streptomyces sp. NPDC001980. The sequence continues at coordinate 377,283 of NZ_JBEOYD010000003.1, forward strand.
TAAGAGAGTGTCAGGTCCGTCGTGATGGTTTCCCAGAGGGCGTTGAACCACTTCTGCGATTGCTCCACGAACGCGGCGTCCCGTTGGCCGGTTTGCTTCTCGAAGGAGAAGAGGAGGGACTCCGAGCCGACGGCGTCGTACATGTCGAGCAGGCCGTCCTCCGTCTGCTCCTCGCGGCGGGTGACCGTGTAGTACGCGAACAGCGCCTCCGCGCCGTTGAGCAGGTACAGCTTGATCGGCGGGGTGAACGGCAGGGCGCGGAAGGTGACGTTCACGTCGATCTTGTGGGTGGAGCGCAGGCCCTGGAGGTTGTACTGGAGGACGTGGCCCTGGGCGTTGCGCATGCCGAGCCAGCGGTTGTGGACCGTGTCGTCGTCGCCGTCGACCGCCGTCGGGAAGGCGAGGGGGATGTCCCGGCTGGGGAGCAGGACGCGGACGTCGATGCGTTCGGGGCGGATCCGGCCCTCGTGGATCATGCGCAGGGGCTCGGCCAGCGCCGGCAGCAGGCTCTGCGCGGTCAGGCAGGCGGCGTCGATACGGACGTGCGCGGCGGCGAACGCCTCCGTCATGCGGGGGCCGAGGCCGACCATCGTCGGCTGGGGCTCGTCCAGCGCCGCGGGCCGCGGCTCGGCGATGCGCGGCGGGCTGCCCTTGCCGACGTCGACGAGGTAGCCGTCGTCCTGCAGTACCCGCACGGCCTGGCGCACGGTCCCCCGCTCCACGCCGAACGTCTCGGCCAGTTCGGCCTGGGTGGGCAGACGGTCGCCGGCCTTGAGGTCGCCCGAGCGGATGCGCTGCCGCAGGGTGTCGGCGATCTCCTGAGGTGTGCTGCCGGCGTTCACTGCCACGTTCTCCTGAGTCACGACCAAACGCTACAACTTTGATCCATCTGGCGGGAGTTGTTTGAAGGTTGTTTATAAGTAGCGGCCAACTGGGGACAACTTAATCAGAGTTGGTCACCAACTTGGTTGAGTTGGCGGAAGCCTTGCTTCCCGACTGATGGGGGACCCACCATGCCTGCCGCCCTCGCTCTCCTCTCCGCCGCCTTCGTCGTCGGCTTCGAGCAGATCGTCCAGTCGAAGTACGGTGCCACTGGCATTATCGGCCTGCTGTTGCTCACCGTGGGCATCAAGGCCAAGAGTCCGGCGTTCAGCTCCGCCGGCGCCGTCCTGCTCGCCCTGATGCTCGCCGGGCCCGCCCTGTAGGAACCGCTTCAGGAACCAAGGGGCCGGCCTAGGACGTCAGGTGCAGCTCCGAACTGATCGTCTCCCACAGGGCGTCGAACCACCGTGTGGACTGGTCCACGAACGTGGTGTCCCGCAGCCCCGCGCCCTGTTCGAAGGCGAAGAGCATCGACCGCGTGCCCTCGGCGTCGTACGTCTGCAGGTGCTCGTGGTCGATCTCCCGCTCGTGGCGCCCCAGCGTGTAGTACGCGAACAGCGCCTCCGCCCCGTTGAGCAGGTACAGCTTGACCGGCGGGGTGAAGGGCAGCGCCCGGAAGGTGACGTTCACGTCGATGCCGTGCGTGGCGCGCAGCGCCAGCAGGTTGTGCCGCAGCACCTGGCCCTGTGCGTTGCGCTGGGCCAGCCAGCGGTCGTGCACCGCGTCCTCGGCCGAGGCGTCGGCCGCCACCGCCGTCGGGAACGCGAGGTCGATGTTCCGGCTCGGCAGCAGCACCCGGACGTCGATCTTGGCCGGTTCCAGCCGCCCCGCGTGGATGAGCCGCAACGGCCCGCCGAGCGCGAGGTTGAGCGAGACCGAGGTCAGGCAGAGCGCGTCGATCCTCACGTGTGAGGCTGCGAAGGCCGCCTCTATGCGCGGGGTGAGGGCCACCATGGTCGGCTGCGGCGGCGGCGCCGAGCCCACGGCGAGCCGTAGCGGCCCCGAATCCGGGGCCACCGTCGCCGGAGCGCCCTTCGACACGTTGGTGAGCAGATGCTCCGACTGCAGGATGCGCAGCGCCTGTCGCACCGCCCCGCGCTCGACGCCGAACTCGTCGGCCAGTTTGGCCTGCGTGGGCATGCGCTGGCCCGGCCGCAGCACCCCGGACCTGATCCGGGTGCGCAGCTCGTCGGCCACCGCGTGGTGTGACGCCTGAGGCCGCTGTGACCTCTTCCGTCCATTGACGGAGGCGTGTTCCGGCTCCACGGACAAACAGTACAACTTCCCGCCATCTTTCGGCAGTTCACGGGAAGGTGGTTATGAGTCGCATCCAAGTGGAGATAAGTACTGTGGAGTTGGTCACCAACTCATGCAACATGGTCATACTTCCTCGGCGGTTGGCCATCCGGGTTCCCTTCCGGAGGGGAGCCGGGAGCCCGGTCCACCTGGGCCGGCCGTCGGGGCGCGCGGCCAGCACGACCAGCACAGTCACAACTGAACACCGACAACCGAACACAGGCAGACCCGCACAGCCACAACTTCACAGCTCGCTACGGATGAGCAGCACAGCACAGTCACAAGTGAAAAAAGGTGATTCAGGCACCGTCCCCGGGAGGAAGGAGCGCCTCAGAAGATGTCCGGGCACCAAGGCCGCCCGGACGCGCGCAACAGGGCGTCGGCCTCCCGGGCGGCGCCCACTCGCTCTTCCTGGACCCGTCCGAGGGCGTGCAACCGCGCCACGGACTGGTCACCGAGCCAGACGCTCGCCAGCTCGGCGATGTCGAGGGCGAGGTCGGGGGTGTCGGTGGTCGGGGTGCAGGACGCCCCCTCGGGGGAGGCGTCCAGCCGGAACCGGCCGCCGGCCAGCCCCTGCCGGTCCGCCACCTCCAGGACCAGCGACCCCGCCCTGTCGTACGTCCGCGCCTCCAGGGCCCGTACGACGTCCAGGATCCGCACCCACAGCCAGTCCGCCTGGTTGGTGATCCGTGCGGCGCGCGGGTCGGGCAGGTAGTGCGGCAGCAGGTCGTCCGGCGACCGCCAGCCGCTCTTCACCCGGGTGATCCAGTCGATCGAGCACAGGTAGTGCCACAGCGCGCGCTCGGCCGCCGGGGTCGTACCGAGCAGCCAGTGCACGTCGGCGGTGTCGTAGGGCTGCTTGCCCTGCCAGTTGTCGTCCGAGTCGTAGGCCGCGATGCCCTCCACCTCGCCGGCCGCCGAGCGGTACACCGCGAAGTAGGGCTCCTTCCACTCCTCGTCGAAGCGGACCACGCCGGTGCGCAACTGCCACCACAGCTCGCTGCGGCTGACCGCGCCGGGGGTGCTGCGGCGGACGCGTTCGTGCAGGTCGGGGCCGAGCTTGCGGATGTCCTCGCCGTCGACGAGATCGATCCGGCCGCCGTCCTCGGGACGCGCCCAGCGCGGGTCCAGGCCGGTCCGCGGGACCTCGACCGTCCACTCCGTCAGCGTGGTCGCCGGGCCGAAGCCGTAGCGGCCGTAGATCCGGTACTCGGCCGCGATCAGGGTCGCGACCACGTCTCCGCGCTCCTTCGCCGCGGCCAGGTCCTGGCTCATCATGCGGGTGAGCAGGCCGCGGCGGCGGTGGGTGGCGGTGACGGTGACGTTGGAGATGGCGTCGGCGGGCAGGGTCGCGCCGCCGACCGCGGTCAGCTCCTGGTCGAAGGAGCGGAACGTGGCGACGCAGCGGGGGCCGTCGAAGGCGCCGAGAAGTCTGCCCGGGACGAACTGCCTTCGGCGCGCGTCGAGTTGCTCGGCCGAGAGGGTGGGGCGCTGGAGGAAGCCGGTGGACAGGGCGCGGTGCCAGTCGGCGAGCTCGGGTTCGGTTATGGGGCGGACTTCGACGGCGTCAGTCATGACAGCACGGTATGCGTTTGATTCCGTGGTGCCGATTCATTTTCGGGTGCGGGTGCATGGGGGCTTGTCGCGCCCCCGCGGCGGCAGCCACACATCGAATACAGCCCCGCGCCCCTTAAGGGGCGCTCTGGCTCACGTCAGCAGATCGTCGACCTGTGCTTCGCCTTCCCGGTAGCGGCGGGTGATCTCCCCGCTCGAATCGTCGGCCGTTCGCTGCAGGCGCTGCCTCCGCCGCGACACCTCCTGCTCGTAGCGGACCAGGCGGCCCATCGCGGCCGTCAGCTCGGTGTCCGTGCGGGCCGCCAGGTCGGAGAGTTCGACCTCGGCCAGCATGTCGGCCGCCAGCCTGTCGTACTCCTCGTTGTGCGGGGTGCCCAGGGTGACGTGGCGGGCGGAGGAGCGGTGGCGGGCCGGGGCATCCGTGAGGATCTCCGGGAGGCGGTCCACGACGGCGGCCGCGCCCGCCGGGGAGCGGCGGGCCAATTCCGCGCGCAGGATGTCGATACGGCCCTGGAGCAGCCGTCGTACGTAGCTCAGGTCGGCCTCGTCGCGTTGCGCGTCCCGGCGCAGGACGCGCAGTTCGGGCAGGCTCAGGCGGGCCAGGTCGTGCTCCGGCGGTTCCGCGGGCAGCGGGATGTCCTCGCCGCGCTGTGCGGGCGGCCGGGGCAGGCTCTGCACGCTCTGCGTGCCCTGCGTCTTCAGTCGCCCGGTGCTCGGTGTGCTCATACGTCTCAACCGTCCCCTCGACCGGCGTGTGGAAGCATGGTGCCACCCCAAGTGGCCGCAATGTGACCGAGTGCCCCCGAACGGCCCTAGTTGGGACGTTAAGGATCAATAATGGGCCCCTGTGGGGGGCATGTGGGCACCGGGCATGATGGTGCGCATGCGAGCGGTGGTACAGCGGGTGGACGGCGCGAGCGTCGTCGTGGACGGCGAGACGGTGGGCGCGATCGAGGGCGAGGGCCTGTGCGTGCTCGTCGGCGTGACGCACGAGGACACCAAGGAGAAGGCGGCCCAACTCGCCCGGAAACTCTGGTCGATCCGTATGCTGGCGGACGAGCGGTCGTGCAGTGACGTCGACGCGCCGCTGCTCGTGATCAGTCAGTTCACGCTGTACGGCGACGCGCGCAAGGGGCGGCGGCCGACCTGGAACGCGGCGGCGCCCGGCGAGGTGGCGGAGCCGCTGGTGGACGAGGTGGTCGCGCAGCTGCGGGCGCTGGGGGCGACCGTGGCGACCGGGCGGTTCGGGGCGCAGATGCGGGTGTCGCTGACGAACGACGGCCCGTTCACCGTCCTGCTGGAGATGTGAGCAGCGCCCGGCAGTCCCGGGCCAGCGCCGCCATGCCGAGTTCCTCCGCCGTGCCGAGCGCGGTCCGGGCCAGGCCGTGGGCGGTGGCCCGGGCGGCGGGCGAGCCGGTACGGAGCCGGGCGCGGGCCTCGTCGAGGCGGAGCCGGGCCATCTGCGCCGGGTACCGCTGCGCCGGCCGTACGGCACGGGCGAGGTGGCCGAGCGCGGTCTCCGGTTCGCCCGCGACGAGCGCGAGTACGGCGCTGAAGCGGGCGGCGGGCCCCAGCAGGACGGTGGGCCAGCCGGCCAGGACCAGTTCGTCGCCGTGCGCGTCGAGAAGGGCGCGCAGCGGCGGGACGTACGCCGACAGCTCGGTACGGCGGTCCGTGCGCTCCGCCAGTGCGGCGCAGACCAGGGCGAGGGTCGCCGCGGTGGGCAGGGCCCAGCCGCTCGGCGGGAACCGGGTGAAGCCGTCGGCGTCGGCGGCGAACGCCCGGAGCTGGTCCGCGGCCTGTTCGTACCGTCCGGTCTCGCACAGGGCCAGGGCGAGGCCCGCCCGCCACACCGGGAAGTAGCCGCGGCGCTGGACGCCGGCCATCCGCGGGGAGGCGAACAGCTCGGCCAGGCGGCCCTGTTCGTGGCGCAGCCAGTACTCCTGGCCGAGGACGGTCTGGCTGAGGGTGTCCGCGGGCATCGAGAGCCCCGACTCCATCGCCGCCGCGACCTTCCCGGCCTCCCCGAGGATCCATCCCTCGGCGGCGGCGAACTCCCCGCGCCACAGGCTCATGAGGGCGTCCAGCGTGCCCTGCTGCCAGTGCGCCAGCCGGCTGCGGTGCCGGGCCGCGTACTCGCGGTGGCGGCTGAGGGTCGCCTCGGCGGCGGGCACCCGGCCGGTGCGGAGCTGGTCGATGGCGAGGGCGACCAGGGCCTCGCCCTGGAAGTAGGCCGAGTGGGACCGCACGGCGAGGTCGCGGAGTTCGGTGGAGAGGCTGAGCAGGCTGCGGGCGGGCTCGAAGTCGTACAGGGCCCAGCGGGTCTCGGTCAGGACCTCGCAGCGGGCCTCGTCCCCCACGCCGCCGGGTGTTCCGGGCGTCCTGCGGCCGCGCTCGCGCAGTTCCGCCAGCGCCTGGCGGGCCAGCCGGGCGCCGGTGCGGGGTTCGGCACCGGTGACCGCGGTGTCGTCGCCGATGGACATGGCGAGCTTCTTGGCCCGGTGGGCGGTGAGCTGGAGCCGCAGTTCCACCGCCCGGGTGTCCTCCCGGCCGGCCAGCGCGGCCAGGCAGGCGTCGATGCGGAAGAGCAGGTCGCGGTCGACCTGCCCGGGGTCCGACCAGCGGCGGGCGCTGCGGACGACGGCGTACGCGCGGGCCAGCTCGTCGCCGCCGGCGGCCTCGTAGGCGGCCTGGTAGTGCCGGTCCGCCTCGTACATCTCGCCGAGGAGGTGACGGGTGTCGCCGCGCCGGACGTGCTGGTCGAACGCGGCGCCGTAGCCGCTCGGCCGGGCGGCCGGGGAGGGCGCCGGGTCGGGTTCCGGGCGGCGCCGCGTCCCGCGGACGGACCGGGCGGCCGCGTCCCGTCTCTCGTCCCGTCTCTCGTGCTGCTCGGGTCCGGGCGGCAGCAGCGCGAGCAGGGCGCCGTCGGCCCGCAGGGCGGCGTCACAGCGCTCGGCCAGCGGCCGGCCCGGGGGCCGCAGGCCGTTCTCCACCCGGCTGAGGTAGCTCTTGCTGTAGTGCACCCGGCGGGCCAGCTCGGCGAGGGAGAGGTCGGCGGCCTCCCGGCGGACGCGCAGCGCCTCGGCGAACTCCTCCTGCGGTGTCACGGCGCCTCCCCGAGGGCACGCGCGCATCGGATCGAACACGTGCACACCGTGTCCAAGTGGTCGCCGCCCGTTGCCAATTATGGAGTGGCAACGGCATGTCCCGCAGCGTGCTTCCGTAGATCCACAGCCTGTGGAGAAAGAAGTCGCGGAGAAGGAACGCGCGGCGGGGTTACGGCTCGACGATCACTTCCTGTGCCGCGGCCGTCTCCCCCGCGACCAGCCGGGCGTCCGCCGGGACGTTGCGCTTGACCAACGCCAGGGCGACCGGGCCCAGTTCGAAGTGGCGTACCGACGTCGTCACGACGCCGATCTTCCGGCCGTCCTCGCCCTCGTCGGCCACCCGGATCTCGGTCCCGTGCGGCGGCAGGTGGACGTCGCTGCCGTCCAGGTGGAGGAAGACCAGGCGGCGCGGCGGCTTGCCGAGGTTCTGCACCCGGGCCACGGTCTCCTGGCCGCGGTAGCAGCCCTTCTGGAGGTGGACGGCGGTACCGATCCAGCCCAGCTCGTGCGGGATGGTCCGGTGGTCGGTCTCGAAGCCGAGCCGGGGCCGGTGGTGCTCGACGCGCAGCGCCTCGTAGGCGAGCAGCCCGGCGGCCGGGCCCGCCTTCTCGGCGTACGCCTCCAGGTCGGCCCGGGGCAGGAAGAGATCACGGCCGTACGCCGTCTCGCGTACGACGGCGCCCTCCGGGGCCTCGGCGATCGAGCCGGCGGGCAGGTGGACGACCGCGAAGTCGGCGGTGCGGTCGGCGACCTCCACCCGGTAGAAGAACTTCATCGACTCCAGGTAGGCGATGAGCGCCTCCTGGGTGCCCGGTTCGACGTGGGCCCAGACGGTCGTACCGTCGTCGACCAGGTACAGCGCGTGCTCGATGTGGCCGTGCGCGGAGAGGATCAGCGCCTCGGTGGCCTCACCGACGGGCAGCTCGCTGACGTGCTGGGTGAGGAGCAGGTGCAGCCAGCTGAGGCGGTCCTCGCCGGTGACGGCCACGACCCCCCGGTGGGAGAGGTCGACGAAACCGGCGCCGTCGGCGAGGGCGCGCTGCTCGCGGAACAGGTCGCCGTAGTGCGCGGCGACGCCTTCGTCCACGCCCTCGGCGGGCACCGCGCCGGGCAGGGACAGCAAGGGGCTCTTCATATGCCTAAGCCTACGACTCGGTAATTGAACTCTGGACTGACGCGGACGCGGCGGATGCCGCCTTGGCTCTCTTCAGCGTGCAGTCCTTGCAACGCCCGAAGATCGCGAAGTGTTTCATGTCCGTCTCGAAGCCGAAGTCGCGCCGCAGCTTGGCGGTGAACTCCGCGGCCACCGCCACGTCCGCCTCGATCACGTTCTCGCAGTCGCGGCAGACCAGGTGGATGTGGTGGTGACGGTCGGCGAGGTGGTACGTCGGCGCACCGTGCCCGAGATGGGCATGGCTGACCAGCCCGAGCTCCTCCAGGAGCTCCAGGGTCCGGTAGACCGTCGAGATGTTGACCCCCGACGCGGTCTTCCTCACCTCACCGAGGATGTCGTCGGGGGTCGCGTGCTCAAGGGTGTCCACGGCTTCGAGCACGAGTTGCCGCTGCGGCGTCAGCCGGTAGCCGCGCTGCCTTAGGTCGCTCTTCCAGTCGGTGCTCACCACACCGAAAGTCTAGAACTACTTCCGAATTCCAGAACTACTTGAAGAACGCGATGCCGTCGTCCGGCATGTCGTCGGGGAGGGCCTTGGCCCAGCGCTCGACGTCCTCCGGGGTGACGACCTTCTTCAGGTGCGCCGACATGTAGGGGCGCAGCTCGACCTCGGGTGTCTGCTTCTCGCCGACCCACATCAGGTCGCTCTTGACGTAGCCGTAGAGGCGCTTGCCGCCGCTGTACGGGGCGGAGGCGGCGGTCCGGGCGACGGCGTCGGTGACCAGGTCGATCTGGGGCTTCTGGTCGGCCATCTCGCCGTACCAGATCTCGATCACGCCGTCGTCGCGGACCATCGTGACCTCGACCTTGCGGTGGGCGTCGATGCGCCAGAAGCCGGACTCCGACTCCAGCGGGCGCACCTTGTTCCCGTCGTGGTCCAGCACCCAGGTGTGGGAGTGGTACTCCAGGAAGTCCCGTCCGTCGTGGCTGAAGGTGACCTCCTGACCGAAGTTGCACTTCTCCGAACCCGGGAAGTCGTGGACCCCCGCGCCGGCCCAGCTGCCGAGCAGGAAGGCCAGCGGGACCAGGTCCTTGTGCAGGTCGGACGGAATCTCGATCATGAGTGGTGGTTCCTAGACTCGGGCTCGGACTCGGTTCAGCGCTGGCCCTGGTACAGCTTCTTCACGGTCAGCCAGGCGAAGGCGATGACGCCGACGCAGACCAGGACCAGCAGGGTTTCGAAGAAGGCTTCCACGGGTGCTCCTTGAGCGGGGGCGGGCGTAGGTACAAGAGCCGGGCCCCAGCTTACGCGGCCCGGGCCCGGCGCTCTTGGCGAGGTGTACCCCTGCGGGGTCAGTCCAGCAGCTCGCTCTGCAGGGTCACCGTCTGCTCGAAGGGGACGGCGGGCGCGCTGCCCTTGCGGGACTGGATGATCACGCCGACGGTGTCGCCGGAGGCGAGGTAGGCCTGCCGGGCCTGCCGGGCGCCGTACGGCTTGAGCTCCGTGTAGGGCGCCAGCAGGACGTGCTCGATCCTGGCCGGGTCCGGGAACTTCCCGTCGAGTTCGTACTGGTCGCCGTCGCGCAGCGCGTAGGTCGGCGCCGCCTGGCTCATCAGCTTCCCGTTGAGGATCGCCTCCGCGACGGCGGCCGTGTCGAACTGGAGCAGGTAGATCCGGGTGTGCGTGCCGTCGGGGGTGGTCCAGCCGCGGGCGGTGATGTGCCGCAGGCCGTTGTCTACGAGCGTCTGGCGCAGCTCGTCGCGGTCGTCCGCGGTGGCGAACTCGGCGAGGAAGCCCTTCGTCGGCAGCCAGCCGTCCGTGCCCTTGAGCGAGGCGTCGGCGGTGGCGCCCTGCGGGGCCGGCAGGACCAGTTTCCGCAGGTCGGCGTAGTGGGTGCCGGCCGGGTTGCGGGCGTCGTCGTTCGGGCCGGGGCTGCCGGAGGGCAGCGGGGGCTTCACGAGGACGGGGTACGCCCAGCGGCCGTCGGGGTGCGTGGCGAGACCGGGTACGTCGGTGCGGTCGAGCCGCGTGATCCCGTACGCCGTGCCGGTCCCGACGACGCCGAAGACGGCGACGGCGGCGACCCAGCGGAGGGTGGCCCGCAGCAGCCGGCGGTCCTTCTTCGCGGGCTGCGCGGCGGCCGGTACCGGTATCGCGACCGCGGGGAGATCACCGACGACCTCCGCCCGGTCCGCTTCCGTGCCCGTGACCGGGCCTGTGTGCGCGCTCGGGTCCGCGTTCATGTTCGTCTCGGTGGTCATACGGCCGCCCCCGGGTCCTTGATCCGTTCGAGCTGGGCGTGCAGCATGTCCGCCGCGCTCTTCGTGTCCAGCGGCTTGGCCGCGGTGGCCGTGGCGGTGACCAGGACGTCCCCCACGTAGCCGTAGCAGAGCATCGTGTCGAGCTTCTCGTCCGATGCGGCCGGTGGCAGGAAGCACGAGGTCGAGTCCTTGTACCCCGCGATCTCCGGGCCCTTCCGGAAGATGTCCAGCGCGTCGAAGAGCTCCCGCTCGGCGGTGGCGATGGTACGGACCGTGGCCCGGTTCTCCATCTGGGCCAGCTGGACGTCCATCGTGTACTCGTCGCCCTCGGCCCCGGCGGTGTACACGTAGCTGCGCATCACCATGCCCTTGACCGGGTTCTTGTCGATCTGCCGGTCCAGCTGCTGGCGCTGCGAACGCGGCAGGTCCTGGATCGACTCCTTGCGCAGCGCCGTGGCCTGGGCGCCGGTCAGCCGCACGTCCGAGCCGAACCCGGCCAGGTCCGGGCCCCGCCCGTACCGGTCCTTGTCGTACGGCAGCAGCATTCCCTGGAGACCGGTCTCCGTCGCCGCCCGCGCGCCCTTGGACTCCTTGGGCAGGCTCCAGAGCGGGGCACCGGGATCGCGGTCCGCGGAACGCACGGTCACGACCGTGTAGGCGGCACCCGCGACGACGGCCACGGCGAGGACGCCGACGGCTGCGAAGACGCCGATACGACGCCGGGGCCGCGCCGCCGGAGCCGCGGGCGCGAGGTCGGGGGCAGGGGCGGGGGCAGGGAGGGGCGCGTCGGAAACGGCCTCGGAAACGGCCTCGGGGGCCGTCGGCTGCTCGGAAACGGCCGCTTCCGGCGCCGTGGGCTCGGGGGTCACGGATTGCTCGCTCACAGCCGCTCCATCTGCCGCTTCGCCAGATCCAGCACCTTCGTCCTGGAGATCGGCTTCGTGTCGCTGATCCAGATCTCCATGGCGATGTCCCCGCGCCACGCGTGCGCCTCGGCCGAGTACACGCTCACGCCGTACCCGCTGTCGGGCTTGTGGTGGACGTACGCCATGCCGTCGCCGGTGCCGGGGACCGGCCAGCTCTCGGTGTCCCGGGCCCCCGAGTCGGCCCAGTAGTACGCGTCCGCCGCCGCGTCCTCGGCCGTCGAGCTGCTCTCCTCCTGGCGGTACTGGATCAGCCGGATCTCGACGTTGTAGGTGCTGCCCTCCCGCCAGGTGGTGGCGGCCGCGCGCCGGAAATCGTCCTGCGCGATCAGGGTGCGGAAGGCCCCGGCCGGCTTGTCGAAGGTCTCCGCGTACTCGGTCAGGTCCATCCAGCCGTCGGTCCCCACCGTGTACAGCCCCTTGCGCGCCCCGCTCGGCTTCTTCAGCAGCAGCTTGCGCAGGTCGCCGTCGACCTTGACCTTCCGGTCCTCGGCGGCCGACAGCGGCTCCGGACCGGCGCCCTTCGCCTGCACGACCGACGGCTGGGAGAGGGACGGCAGGGCGGTGGGCGCACGGTCGGCCTGGACGAGGTAGCCGACGCAGGAACCGGCCACGACGCCGAGCACGGCGGCACCGGCGATCAGCGCGGCGGTACGGCGCGTCGTCTTTCGCTCACGTTCGGGCGATGCTTCCAAAAGCGATTCCGGCGGCGTTTCCGCTGACGTTTCCGGCGTCGTTTCCGGCATCGTTTCCGGCGTTATTTCTTGAGATGTTTCTTGAGGTGTTTCTTGTGGTGTTTCTGGCGGTGGTTCTGGCCGGGGTTCCGGCGGTGTCTCTGGTACGTCCATTTCGTCCCCCTGTGCACAACGGGAGCACGGATTCCTTGATCCGCGCGCCACAGGAGACTCATGGTCCGCTCAATGAGTTGTACAAGGATTAATTACGATCAGGACACCGCCGCGAGCCAGACAGTCGCCCCCGCCGCAAGCAAGAGCGTGAGGTTGAGGGCCACTTGGCGGTCCCCCATCCGCAGGTGAACCCGGATCGCGCCGACTTGGAGCACGACGAACCCGACGGCGGCGGCCAGGCCCAGCCAGGGCGCGACGCCGGTCAGGCGCGGGAGGACGAGGCCGACCGCGCCGAGGACCTCGACGCTCCCGATCGCCCGCACGGCCGGCATCGGCGTACCGTCCACCCACGCCATCATCGGCAGCAGCCGCTCCCTGCTCCCCACGACCTTCAGCCCGCCCCCGTAGAGGTAGAAGAGGGCGAGCAGACCGGCCACGATCCAGTACGCGACGCTCATGAGGCGGTGGCCGGCTCGGTGGCGTACCGGCTCATGATCTCGGCGCTCGCCCGCGGGCCCGGCGCCTCGCCGCCGGCGTACAGGTCCCGCAGGTCCCGGAAGTACTGCACGTACAGGTCGGGGGTGAACGTGCTGAGCATGACGGCCGGTTCGCCGGTGACGTTGGCGAACGTGTGCGGGGCACCGGGCGGCACCATGACGAGCGTCCCGGCCGTGGCGTCGTACTCCTCGTCCCCGACGGTGAAACGCACCGAGCCGGAGATGACGTAGAACCCCTCGTCGTGGCGGGCATGCCGGTGCTGCGGCGGGCCGGGGGTGTGCGGCGCGAGGACGGACTCGGCGAGGCCGAGGCGGTGGCCGGTGGTACGGCCGTCCTCCAGGACGCGCATCCGGGTGGTGCCGAGCATCAGCACCTCGCCGTCGCCGGGGCCGACGACGGATACCGCGGGAGTGTTGTCGTGAGTCGTCATGTTCCGATTCGACGGCCGGGGTGGTCCGGCTGTCCAAGACCTGTTCCGCCGGCCCGATACCCGATCGGTATCGTTGCTGTATGGAGCGCATGGAGCGGATGGAGCTACGCACGCTGCGTTATTTCGTGGCGGTCGCCGAGGAACTCCACTTCGGCCGGGCCGCCGCACGGCTCCATATGAGCCAGCCCCCGCTGAGCCGTGCGATCAAGGCGCTGGAGACCGAGATCGGCGCGCGGCTGTTCGAGCGGTCGCCGGCCGGGGTCGCCCTGACCCCGGTGGGAGCGGTCCTGCTGGACGAGGCCCGCGGGCTCCTCGACCAGGCCGACCGGCTGCGCGTGCGGGTCGCGACGGCGGCGGGGACCGCCGTTCTGACCGTCGGCCTCCTGGGCGACAGCACGGATCCGGGCGTACGGCGCCTGGCCCGCGCGTACCGCGAACGCCACCCGGGCGTCGAGATCCGCATCCGCGAGACCGACCTGACGGACCCCACGTGCGGGTTGCACGCCGGTGCCGTCGACGTCGCTCTCACCCGCGCGCCGTTCGACGAAACAGGGCTGGTGGTGGCGGAGTTGCGTGCCGATCCGGTGGGGGCGCTGCTCCGTGCCGACGATCCGCTGGCCGGCCGGGCGAACCTGGAGCTGGCCGACCTCGCCGACCGGCGGTGGTTCCGGTTCCCGGAGGGCACGGACCCGCTGTGGCAGTCGTACTGGAGCGGCGGGGAGGCGCGGGAGGGGCCGGTCGTGCGGGCCGTCCAGGAATGCCGGCAGGCGGTGCTCTGGAACGGCACGGTGGGCATGACACTGGCCGGCCACGACCCGGGGGCCGGGCTCACGGTCGTACCGGTCACCGACATGCCGCCGAGCCGGGTGGTGGTGGCGTGGGCCGCGGGGGACGGGAATCCGTTGCTGCGGTCGTTCGTGCGGGTGGCGGTCGCGGCCTACGGTTGATCGGATTCAGAGGAAGACGCGAGCGATGTCGAGCCACTTCTGCGCGTCTTCGCCGACCGCGGTGAGGTCGGTCTCGGCGAGGGACCTGCGGTGCGTGACCCGGAGGCAGAAGTCGAGGCCGCTGCCCCGAACCCGTTGCGCGGCGTCCTCGGGGCCCCACGCCCAGGTCCGGCCGTCGGGACCGGTCAGCTCGACCCGGAACGGCTCGGTCGGCAGGGGCAGTTGGGCGGCGTAGAAGGACAGCTCACGTCCTATTACTCCCAGCGAGGCCACGTGCCGCAGCCGGCCCGTGGCGCGGTGCGGGACGCCCAGCGTGTCGTAGACGTCCTGCCCGTGCGCCCAGGTCTCCATCAGCCGGAGCGGGACCATGAGCGATGCGGTCAGCTGTGAGCCGTACCAGGGGAAGCCGTGGTCCAGTGCTATGTCACATAGCGCCGCCGCCACCTCGGCCCGCCCCGCGCGCCATTCCTCCAGCAGCGCCGACCTCGGTTTGGCCGCGCCCTCGGCCGCGTCGAGATCCGCGTACTTGCTGCCTGCGGCTTCCGCCTGCTTCAGCACGGCCTCGAAGGCGTCCGGGGTCCGTATGGCTATGAGTACGTTCGCATCGGCCGAAGCGAGGTGAGCGATCTGGTGGGCGATCGTCCACCCCTCGGCCGGCGTGGGGAGCGACCAGTCGGTGTGCGCCGACACCAGCGCGTCGAGCTCGTCGCCTTCGGCCACCAGGTCGGGCAGGGCGAGGTCGCGATCCAATCCGGACGTGTCGAGGCCGTAGTCCAACATCGGTGTCACTTTCGTGTGCGGGCGGCGAAGTCGACGAACGCCGACCAGGCGGAGGCTTCGAAGAGGAGGGTTCCGCGGGAGGGGGCCTTGCTGTCACGGACGGGGACGAGGGAGGGGAGACCGGCGGCTGCTTCGAGGCATTCGCCGCCAGCTGTGTTGCTGTAGCTGCTCTTGTGCCAGGAGGCGGTGGCCAGGAGATCGTCGGAGACCTCGACGCAATCGCCGCCACTCGTGTTGCTGTAGCTGCTCTTGCGCCACGTGACACCACTCAGGTCGACGGCTCGCACGGCACTTCCTCCAACATCCGCAGGATGAACTCGCGTGACTCGGCCGGTGAAAGCGCGAGGTCGCGCATCGCATCGTACCTACGCAGTAGCAGCTCAACTGAGGCGTTTTCTTCCACCAGTTCACCACGTAAGTCGTTCTCGGTGTAGGCGACCGTACGGCCATCCGGCAACCGTAGGAACTTCACAGAGGTATTCATCAGGCCGTGCGGTCCAGAGCTGAACGGCAGCACCTGAAGCGTGATGTTCGGGCGCTCGGCGGCTTCTGCCAGGTGCTCCAGTTGCTCCCGCCACGCCCTCAAGTCGCGCAGTGACGTGTGCAGCACGGCCTCAGACAGGATGACTCGGAACATCGGCGGGTCGTCACCCTCCAGCAGTTGACGGCGCCCTACGCGCGCCTCCACCTGCTGCTCCAGTTCGGCACCCTCGATCCACCCCACCGAGAGTGCCTCACGGGCGTATCCGGCCGTCTGAAGCAGGCCCGGCGGTGAACTCACGGCGTAGTGCCACAGACTCACCGCCTCCGCCTCCAACACCATGTACCGCCGGTACTGCTCCTTGAACTGCGACGGATCCCCAACCGCCAACTCCCACAAGGCCAGCAACAGCCCAGGCGTCCCATAGAACTGATCCAGCGCCTCCACGACCTCCGGGCTCCCCAGAGTCCGGCCGCTCTCCATCTTCCCGAAGTTGGACGCGTCCCAGCCCAGTTCCTCGGCCAGCCCCTTTAAGCTCACCCCCCTGTCCGCCCGCAGCAACCGCAACTCCTCCGCGAACCGCTGCCTCGGCTCCTGACTGCGCCCCGTCACCACCCGCCTCTGCGGCACCGCACCCCTCCCTGACTCCCCGTGGAATTTGTGGAATTAGCGCCGCCAGACGGGGAAGAACCGCTCCTCCTCGGCGCGCCGACCCCACCTCCCGGCCATCCTCGTAGCAGCCTCGACACGCAGAGTAGTCCAACTCTCGCATTTCGTATAGATGTTGGACAAAAGGAGCAAATGCCATGGAGCCCGGAACCCTGCTCTACGACACCGCCACCGACCAGGTCGGCGAGTACCGGGACCAGTCGGGGCCGTACGCGATGCTGCGTCCCGTGGGGGGAGGGAGAGAGTGGCAGGCCCATCCGTCGACGCTGCGGCCCGCCACCGACAGAGAGCGGCTCAGTGCGGGCGTACGGGCGGCGAACGACCGTACCTGGGCCGTGCCGCCGGACCCCGAGGACCTCAGCCGCCCGCCGTGGCCCGTGCCCGGCTGCGCCGAGTGCACGCACCTCGACGACCGGCGGGAGACCGCCCGCGCCACCCACGACCACAGCGCGGCCACCGACGCGAACGTGCTGCTGCGGCAGCACCAGCGGGCGGAGCACCCGTGACCCGCCGTGTCTTCCGGTACGTGCCGTACGTGATCGTGCAGGACGCGGGTGCCGCACCCGAGTACGCGGCGCGGTGCGTGTCGGGCGACGAGGAGGACTGCGGGGCCGAGTCGGGGGCGCGCGGGCATCCGGCGGAGGTGGAGGAGTGGCAGCGCAGGCATACGCAGGAGACGCGGCACCTGCGCTATCGGCGCGTCTTCGCGGACTACGCGGTGCTGACCCCGGTTTGAGCCGTTCGGCGGGCCCCTGCCGTTGGCTGTCGACTCCGGCGCGCTCACGCCACCGCGGAGCCCTCGCCCGGAGGCCGGCGGATCAGGTGCAGACAGACGACCGAGGCGACGACGGTCCGCCGTTCGGAGGCGTCCAGGCGGGGCGTCATTTCGACGACGTACTGCTGCAACCCGATCCACGAGTCGATGGTGCTCACCTCGACCCGGCCGAGGATCTCCGGCGAGGGGTCGCCGCTTTCCGGGTCGGTCTCCGTGAGGCGCCATTCGGCGGACGCCGCACTCAGCCGCGTGAGGAGGAGTTGGCGTCCTTGTTCCGTCCGGATGCTCAGCTGCCGGGACTTGACGAGTCCACGGGCACCGGCGGTGCCGATCTCCCGGATCGGGTTCCGTCACCGGTCTTCCCTCCCCCGCCCCGGCTTCCCCTCGACCGGGTACGTCCACTGTCGCCGAGAACCTGTCGGACTCCCACCCGTCGGGTACACATCGACGCCACGCTAGCGAGGTGCCGTGGTGCCCCGGACGACCAGACGCGGTGCGACCACGTCCTCGCGGCTCGGAGGCACGTTGCCCTCCAGGCGGCCCGTCACCGCCGCGACCGTGAGTTCGGCGATCCGCGGGATGTCCTGGGCCACCGTCGTGAGGTCGATGTGGGGCAGGCGGGCCATGCGGCTGTCGTCGAAGCCGACCACGGAGATCTCGCCGGGGACCTGGACGCCCGCGCGGAAGAGCGCGCCGAGCAGGCCGGTGGCGCAGGCGTCGTTGAAGGCGAGGACCGCGGTGGGCCACGGGGCGGCGTCGACGATGGCGCGGGCGGCCGCCGCGCCGTCCTGCTCGGTGAGGCCACCGGGCAGGATGCGGATGCGGTCGGCCAGGCCGTGGTCGGTCATCGCGGTGCGGTAGCCGCGACGGCGTTCGGCCGCGCCCGGCGCCCGGCCGCCGTCGATGTGGAGGATGTCGCGGTGGCCGAGCGCCACGAGGTGGTCGACGGCCTGGCGGGCGCCCTCGGCGTCGGCGGTGCGCACGACCTGGACGCCGGGGACGGCCGGGCGCAGGCGACGGGCCACGGAGGCGACGGGCAGCAGGGCGGCGAGTTCGGCGAGGCGGGGGGCAGGCGCCTGGGGGCCGACGAGGATCAGCGCCTCGCAGCGGTCGCCCAGCAGCGACTCGACGGCCTGGCGCTCGCTGCGGCTGGCGGCGACCGCGCTGAGGGCGAGTTGGTAGCCGGCGGCCTCGGCCGCGGAGTAGAGGCGCTCCACCAGGTCGGTGTGGAAGGGTTCCTGGATCTCGAACTGCACGCCGATGAGATGGGTGCGGTTGCTGCGGAGCAGGCGGGCCCGGGAGTCGGGGCGGTAGCCGATCTCCTGGGCGGCCCTCAGGACGCGTTCGCGGGTGGCGGTGCTCGCGCCCTTCACGCCGCGCATCACGATCGACACCAGCGCCGTGGAGACACCGGCGCGGGCGGCGACGTCGGCGAGGGTCGGCCGGCGGCCGTCGGGAACCGCGGGGGTCGGTGGCACGGCAGCCTCCCTGGTCCTCTGCGCTGACAGCCCGAAGGCGATCGTAGACGAGGGGCGAAGCCTCAGTTCAGGGCTACTGCAACGTTCTAGGCCCGCGGCAGATCCCATGTCTTGACATAGCTGCCACGGGCTGGCGTACTGACGGCAGCCTTCTAGAACGTTCTAGACGACCGGCAGGACTGGCTGCCTGGAACGTTCTAGGTGCGCGGCCCGCGACCCGAGAACCCTGAAGGGGCGAATGACCATGTTCACGCTGGCGGTCTGTGCCGAGATGGTCTTCCGGGACCTGCCCGTCGACGAGCGGGCGCGGCGACTGCACGAGGCGGGGTTCCAGGTCGAGATCTGGGACTGGACCCGGCACGACCTCGACGCGCTGGCTCGTACCCCGGCCGAGTTCGGCTCGATGACCGGGTACGTGCGGGGCAGCCTCACGGACCCGGACGGCGTGGCCGAACTGCTCCGCACCGCACGGGAGTCGATCGACGCGGCCGACCGGCTCGGCTGCCCGCGCCTCAACCTGCACGGCACCGGCCTGGACGGGGACGGGCTGCCCGTGGACCCGGTCAAGGGCGAGCCGACGCAGGAGATGTGGGCCGCCGCGCGGGACACCCTCACGCGGATCGCCGAGCTGGGCGAGCGGGCCGGGGTCGTCTTCACGCTGGAGAACCTCAACACGGCCGTCGACCACCCCGGCGTGCCGTTCGCGAAGGCCGCCGACACCCTGGCCCTGGTCGCCGCCGTGGACCGGCCGGGCCTGCGGATGAACCTGGACCTCTACCACGCCCAGATCGGCGAGGGGAACCTGATCGAGCTGGTCCGCAGGGCGCACGGCGCGGGCCTGATCGGCGAGATCCAGGTGGCCGACGTGCCCGGCCGCCGCGAACCCGGCACCGGCGAGATCAACTACCCGGCGGTCGCCCGCGCCCTGGCCGACCTCGGCTACGACGGCACGGTCGCGATGGAGGCCTGGGCGAGCGAGGACGGCGAGAGCGCGCTCCGCCGGTTCCGCACCGCGTTCACTCTGTGACCCGGGCCTGCCCCTCCTGCGGTCCGATCGGCTCGATCGGCTCGATCGGTCCGATCGGTCCGATCGGTCCCATCCGCCAGGGACGGAGCTTCTCCGGGTTCCGTACCGCCCAGATGCGCCTGATCCGGTCACCCGCGATCTCGAAGGCGAAGACGGTCGCGACCGCGCCGTCCTGTTCGGCGACCAGGCCGGGCAGGCCGTTGACCGTGCACTCCAGGAACGTCGTGCGGTGGCCCGCCACGCGCGCGATCTCCGCGTAGGCACGGGCGATCCGCTCACCGCCCACGATCGGGTCCAGGTGGGTGACGGCCAGCCCGCCGCCGTCGGCGGTCGCGGTGGCGTCGGGGTCGAGCAGGCCGATCAGGGCGTCGATGTCCTTGGCCTCCCAGGCCGTCCGGAACCGCCTGACGATGCCGGCCTGCCCGGCGCTCGGGCCCGCGGGGGCCTGCGCGGTGCGGATGCGGCGGCGGGCGGAGGAGGCCAGCCGGCGGCAGGCCGCCGGGGTGCGGCCGACGATCTCGGCGACCTCGCCGAACGGGTAGCGGAAGACGTCGTGCAGGACGAACGCGACGCGCTCGGCCGGGGTCATCGCGTCGAGGACGACGAGGAAGGCCATGGTCACCGACTCGTCGAGGGTGATCCGGTCGGCCGGGTCGGTCCCGCCGGAGCGCGCGGTGATCCATTCCGTGGGCTCGGGCAGCGGTTCGGGGATCCAGTCGCCCACGTACGTCTCCCGCCGGGCCCGCGCCGAGCCGAGCAGGTTGAGGCAGATGCGGCTGGCCACGGTCGTCAGCCAGGCGCCGGGCGATTCGATGGCCCGCCGCTCGGGTGCGGACATGGCGTACCAGCGGGCGTAGGTCTCCTGGACGACGTCCTCGGCGTCGGCGACGGAGCCGAGGAGCCGGTAGGCGAGGTTGATCAGCTGGCGGCGCTCGCTCATGACCGCGCCGAGGCCCGGATCGCTCCGCTCGCCCTGCTCGCCCTGCTCACCCTGCTCGCCGTGTTCGCCCTGCTCGGCTCCCGTGGTCATGGCCGGCCCGTCTCCCTCGCTCGCCCGTGTGCCTGTGCCCCTACCCGTTACGACAGAACAGCGCGCCGGAATGTGAGGCCGACGGGCCGCCTCACATTCCGCGGGGCTGCGTTGTCGTACCGGTGAGGACGACGACAACACGTCGACGGCGAGGGGACTTTCATGAACGACTTCCAGGCCATCGCGGACCGGGTCGAGATCGAGGCACTGCGCGGCGAGTTCACCGATGCGGCGATGATGCGCGACCGGCCCCGCCTGGCCTCGCTGTTCACCCCGGACGGCGCCCTGCGCATGCCCAACATCCCCGCCGAGCTGATCGGCCGCGAGGAGATCGTCGCCGGGGGTGAGCGGCTGCAGAGCCAGTGGGACTTCTTCGTGCAGAACACGCACCCCGGCACGATCCTGCTCGACGGCGACACCGCGACCGGCCGCGCCTACATCCAGGAGATCGCCCGCACCCTCGACGGCCGCCAGGGGCTCAACTACGCCGTCTACCACGACCGTTACCGGCGCACCGCGGAGGGCTGGCGGTTCGCCGAGCGGGTGTACGAGGTCAGGTACCTCGACACCTCCCCGCTGGCGGGCACGGCGCCCCAAGCGGCCCCTGCCTCCTCCTTCACCGACCCGGCACCGGCCCAACGACTGGAGCGGGCGGCCGCCGCGCTGCGTGCCAACGGCTTCGCCGCCGAGATCCTGGACGACACCGCGGCCGCGCGCGCCCGCGTCCGAGACCTGCTCCCCGAGGGCGCCTCCGTGTTCACCGGGGCCAGCGAGACGCTCCGGCTGTCCGGCATCGACGAGGACATCAACACCGGCGGCCGGTACGACGCCGTCAGGCCGCGCGTCCTGGCCATCGACCGGGCCACCGGCGCCGACGAGATCCGCAGGCTGGTGGCCAGTCCCGAGTACGTCGTCAACAGCGTCGCCGCGGTCACCGAGACCGGCTCGCTCGTCCTCGCCTCGGGCAGCGGCAGCCAGCTCCCCGCCAACGCGGGCGGGGCCGCCCACGCGGTGTGGATCGTCGGCGCGCAGAAGGTGGTGCCGGACCTGAACACGGCGCTGCGCCGCGTCGAGGAACACGCCCTCCCGCTGGAGGACGCCCGCGCCCGGGAGGTGTACGGGTCGCCCAGCGCCGTCAACCGGCTGCTCGTCCTCAACGCGGAACCCCACCCGGGGCGCGGCACCGTGCTGCTGCTCCGGGAGGCCGTCGGATACTGACGGCCGCGCTGCCCGGCGCGGGCGTCCTGGCCGATGGTTACGCTTCCGGTATGGCGAAGAAGCTGGTGATCAAGGTGACGGCGGGGGCGGACGCCCCTGAGCGGTGTTCGCAGGCGTTCACGGTGGCTGCGGTGGCCGTGGCGAGCGGCGTCGAGGTGTCGATGTGGCTGACCGGCGAGTCCGCGTGGTTCGCCCTGCCGGGCCGGGCCGCCGAGTTCGAGCTCCCGCACGCGGCCCCGCTCCCCGACCTGGTCGACTCGATCCTCGCGGGCGGCACGCTCACGCTCTGCACCCAGTGCGCGGCCCGCCGGGACATCACGGAGAAGGACGTCATCGAGGGCGTACGGATCGCGGGCGCGCAGGTCTTCGTGCAGGAGGCGATGGCGGACGGGACGCAGGCGCTCGTGTACTAGGCCGCTGCCAGGCCGCGCCGGACGGGCTAGGACCTCGGCCGCTTCTTGCCGTCCAGTTCGTCCCACCACTCGTCCGACTGCGGATCGCCGGAGGGGTCGTCCCACCAGCGGTCGTCGGGGCCGCGCCGGTTCGCGACCATCGCGGCGACCGGGGGGATGACCATGGCCACCACACACATCCCCACGGCGGCGGGGACGGACCAGATGCGTACGACACCCCACGCCAGGACGAAGAGACCGATGCAGATCCCCATCATGACGAAGTAGACGCGACGGCGACGGGCCAGCATGCATCCAGGGTAGGTCGGCACAGCGAGTCCGGCGCCATGGCGGAACCCCCGGCCCAACGCCCACCGCAGAGCCGACGGACGGAGTCCGGCGCAGCGGCCCCGAAGCCTGCGAAGCAGTGCGAGGGACGCGTCAAGAAGGGCCGACGCGACGGCGACGGGCCAGCATGCATCCAGGGTAGGTCGGCCGCGGGCGATGAGCGCGGGCCCGACAACGGCGAAGGGCCACGGCTTCCGGAGTGTGATCCGGAAGGCGCGGCCCTTACGGGTGTGCTCAGACCGCGATCGCGACCTCGGCGAGGCCGCCCTGCTGGGCGACGACCGTGCGGTCGGCGGTGGCGCCGGGGACGAGGGCTCGGACGGTCCAGGTGCCCTCCGCCGCGTAGAAGCGGAACTGTCCGGTGGCGGAGGTGGGGACCTCCGCGGTGAACTCGCCGGTCGAGTCGAGCAGGCGGACGTAGCCGACCACGGGCTCGCCGTCCTTCGTCACCTGACCCTGGATCGTGGTCTCACCGGGCTTGATCGTCGAGGGGTCCGGGCCGCCGGCCTTCGCTCCACACATACTGATACTCCAGAGGTCTTGAAAGGTCGGTCTGAGGTCTTGCCGGGGGTCTTACTTGTTGGCGCCGAGCTCGATCGGGACGCCGACGAGGCTGCCGTACTCGGTCCAGGAGCCGTCGTAGTTCTTGACGTTCTCGACACCGAGCAGCTCGTGCAGGACGAACCAGGTCAGGGCCGAGCGCTCGCCGATGCGGCAGTACGCGATGGTGTCCTTGGCGAGGTCGACCTGCTCCTCGGCGTAGAGCTCCTTGAGCTCGTCGTCCGACTTGAAGGTGCCGTCGTCGTTGGCGTTCTTCGACCACGGGATGTTGCGCGCGGACGGGACGTGGCCCGGACGCTGCGACTGCTCCTGCGGCAGGTGGGCCGGGGCGAGCAGCTTGCCGCTGAACTCGTCGGGCGACCGCACGTCGACGAGGTTCTGCGAGCCGATGGCCGCCACGACGTCGTCGCGGAAGGCACGGATGGCGGTGTTCTGCGGCTTGGCCTTGTAGGTGGTCTCGGTGCGCTCCGGGACCTCCTCGACCAGCTCGCGGGCGTCCAGCTCCCACTTCTTGCGGCCGCCGTCGAGAAGCTTGACGTTCTCGTGGCCGTAGAGCTTGAAGTACCAGTAGGCGTAGGACGCGAACCAGTTGTTGTTGCCGCCGTAGAGGATCACCAGCGTGTCGTTGGCGATGCCCTTCGCCGACAGGAGCTTCTCGAAGCCCTCCTGGTCGATGAAGTCGCGGCGGACCGGGTCCTGCAGGTCCTTGGTCCAGTCGATGCGGATCGCGCCTCGGATGTGGTTCTTCTCGTAGGCGGACGTGTCCTCGTCCACCTCCACGATCGCGATCTCGGCGTTGTCCAGGTTGTCCTGGACCCAGTCGGCGTCGACCAGGACGTCGCTGCGGCTCATGCTCTTTCTCCTCCGGGGCAGATGCGGCGGGGCGTGCGAGTGCGGGGGGTGCGCGTCAGAGCGCACGGATGCCCTCGGCAGGGAGGGCAGGGGGGATGCGGAGGCGGCGCGGCCTCCGCCGTCAGAAGGGGCGACAGAGCATGGCGGCGACGCGGCACAGGTCGACTGCCCGCCGCTTCGTGAGATCCGCCTGACGCTTCATGGGCTCGATCGTAGGGACGGATAACCGGGCATGTCACCGGCATGTCGTATGGTGAGACGCGATCGTCCGAATTGCGGGACGCGGGATGGTCCCGAGGCGTGGTTCCGGGGCGGCCGGGCGCCGGTATCGGTCATCACATCTACTGTACGGACGCAGCCGTCTCGCGTGGTGGAACGGCGCCGGTCCCCGCCGTGCCGCTTACTACCCGGCCAGCAGGACGTTCGAACCCTTCACCGCGATCTCCACACCGTCCTTCCCGGCCTCCACCGTGTCCAGCTTGATGCCGCCGGGGAGCTGGTTGATCGCCTGCTGGAAGTCGGAGGCCTGCCGGAAGCGGTCCTCGGCGAGGCCGACACCGGCGAGTTTGGGGAGGTTGTCGGCGTGCACCTGGACGGTGTTGTCCTTGACGGTGACCGTGCTCAGGACGGTCGCCTTCTGGTGGGCGCTGACGCCGGGGATGGTGACGTCGACGGTGACCTTGATCTTGCCGTTGCCGCCGTAGGCGAGGCCGACGACCTGGCCGGTGAAGCCGAGGCCGAG
The DNA here is from genome assembly GCF_040296885.1 of Streptomyces sp. NPDC001980. NCBI lineage: Bacteria > Bacillati > Actinomycetota > Actinomycetes > Kitasatosporales > Streptomycetaceae > Streptomyces > Streptomyces sp. NPDC001980. The sequence goes on from NZ_JBEOYD010000003.1 coordinate 401,515, forward strand.
GTCGGTGGGCTCCGTCTGGGCGTCCTTCAGCAGATCCGCGTAGGAGATGTGCGCGGTGCCGGTGGCGGTCTGCGCGGTGGCGGAGCTGTAGTCGCCGGTGAAGGTGACGTCCTTCATGTCGGCGTTCAGGTCCTCGATGCGGATGGTCTTGCCGGTGGTGCCGGTGGTGGCGTCGTACTCCTTGATGCCGACGTGCACGTCGTCGAGGGTGCCGCTCGCGACCTGGGTGAGGAACGGGAAGCCCTTGATGGAGACGTCGGGGGTGCTCGCGAGGCCCTCCGTCGTCTTCAGCTTGTCGGCGGCCTCGCCCTGGGCGAAGTGCACGGCGACGCGGTCGACGATCACGAAGAGGACGCCGAGGACTACGACGACGATCAGAAAGATTCGCAGTGCACGCATGTGGTCGGTTTCCCCCGGGGTCGGCTGCTCTCACGTCGGTCCCGCCACGCTAACCCTGCGGGAGCGGGCCGACGGGAGATTGTCGAGCAGCTGTGACAGTGGGGGCGCTGGTGGTGCCGGGGGCTGCCGCCCCCAGACCCCCGCAACAGGGGGTGAACCGGTCCGTGTCCGGCGCGGGACGGTGGGGGCTGGTCGCGCAGTTCCTCCCCCAGCCTTCGGCCGGGGGTACCCCCAGCGCCCCTGACGGGGCGCTGCCCCGCCTGGGTGGGCAAGGTCAGTGGAGGATCCACACCACCGGGGCCGCCGCCGTCAGGGGGAGGGCCACGCCTGCTGTGAAGTGGACGAACCTCGACGGGTAGTCGTAGCTCGCCGCGCGGTGGCCGACGAGGGCGCAGACCGCGGCCGACGCTCCGATCAGCGCACCCTTCGCGCCCAGCCCCGTCATGCCGCCCACCGCGATGCCCGCGCCGGCCGCGGCCAGCAGGGACACCACCACCGAGGCCGGGGTCGGCAGGGGCAGCGCCCGGGCCAGGACCGCCACCGCGACCGCGGCCGCGCCGACCGACACCGCATCCGGGTCCGCGCCGAGGTAGCCCGTCGCGATGATCGCCAGTGCGGAGGAGGCGACCGTGGCCATCAGGCCGTACATACGGGTGTCGGGGTCCGCGTGCGAGCGGAGCTGGAGGACGAGGGTGAGGAGGACCCAGATGCCCAGGGGGCCGAGGATCGCCGCCGGGGCCTGGTCGCGGCCCGCCACCAGGACCGCCACGTCCGCCGTGACCCCGCCCAGGAAGGCGAGCGCGATGCCCTGCCGGGCCGGCCACATGCCGTTCAGCCGGAACCAGCCCGCCGCCGTCACGGCCTGGAGGATCACCAGGGGGATGACGAGGGCGTACGACGAGATCGGCGCCGTCACCGCGAGCAGCAGGCCCAGCAGCGCCGTGAGCAGCGCCGGCTGCATCCCGGGCTCGATGATCGGCGAGCGGCCCTCCAGGCGGGCCCGCTGGGCGTCCGTGACGCGCGCGTTGCCGGCGAGGGTCGCGGGACCGTACCCCGTGTCAGATTCGGCAGGGGCAGGGGCAGGGGCGGGAGCCGGGGCCGGAGGCGCACTGTAGGCCTGCGGCTGCTGCGGCTGCTGCTGCTGCTGCTGCTCGGCGACGTACGGCCGTTCGTAGGACTGCGGCGGCAGGTACGCCGTCTCCGCGGCCGCCGCCATCGGCGGAGCGGCCGCGGCCTGCACCGGGGCGTGCGTCTGCGTCTCCCACGTCTGGCCCTGCCACTGCTGCGTGGCGTACTGCTGCTCGTCGTACCCCCACTGCGGCTGCGCAGGGGGCTGCGGCTGCTGCGGCGGTTGCTGGTACGGGTCGTAGCCCTCGTACGGCTCGTACGGCTGGTTGGTCATCGCTCTCGCTCACCCTCCTGCGAACGGCGGGAGCACCTCGACCGTGCCGCCCTCGGCCAGCCGTACCGTCTCATGTCCGCGCGTGCCCACGGGGTCACCGTCGATGAGGAAGGAGCATCGCCGCAGGACGCGCGCCAGTTCCCCGGGGTGTCGCGTGCGCACCGCGGCCAGCGCCTCGGCGAGGGTGTCCGCGTCGTACGGCTCCTCGGCGATGCCGGCCGCCGCCTTCGCGGCGGCCCAGTAGCGCACCGTGACCTTGGGCATCCGGTTCCTCAAGAGACTCGATAAGAACAATCAGTCGGCTGTGTACCTGTCTGTGTACAGGGTCAGGCTAGCCCGCCCGCATGGCCGCCCAGTCGCCGATCCTGGCCAGCAGCCGGTCGTCCGCCGCGTGTTCGGCGTGGCCCATGCCGGGCTCCAGCCAGAGCTCGGCGGCGCCACCTGCGGCGTCGGCCAGCATCCGGGGGTGGTCGACCGGGAAGTAGCCGTCGCTGTCGCCGTGCACGATCAGCAGCGGGGTCGGGGCGATCTTCGGCACCGCCTCCACCGGGGCGAGCGGCACCGGGTCCCAGTCGCGGTAGTGGATCCGGGTGTGGAAGCCGTAGCGGCCGACCAGCCGGCCCTCGGGTCTGGTGACCAGCCAGTGGACGCGGCGCATGGGGGCGGTGCCGCGGTAGTACCAGCGGGCGGGGGACGACACGGAGACGACCGCGTCCACACCGGCGTGCAGCGCCGCGTGCCGCAGGACCACCGAGCCGCCCATCGAGAAGCCGACGGTGACGACGCGCGCGTGGCCGAGGTCCCGGGCCCACGCCACCGCCGCCGCCAGGTCGAGGACCTCGCGGTCGCCGACGGTGGTGCGGCCGGCGGACCGGCCGTGGCCGCGGAAGGAGAAGCTGACCACCGGCGCGTAATCCGTCAGGGCGGCCACCACCCGTCGTACATGTGGCCGGTCCACGTCTCCCGTGAAACCGTGGGCCATGACGAACACCAGGTCACGGGAAGGTGACCGGGAGCCGTCGTATACAACGGAGGCGGGATCGTATACGGAATCGATGGAAACCCCGTCGTCCGTGCGCAGAAACGTCCGCATAGAGGCGTTTCTGCTCGTCTCATATGTCGGACGAACGACGGAACGTGCCACATGACCTGCCGGACCGATGCTCATGTGGGCTATTCTGCTGGGCAGAGGACTCGGGCAGCGCCGCCACCGGGTCCTTTTGTGCTTTCGGAAGGGCTGTATACGAAGCGGGAAACTCCAGGTGACCGCGGGTGTACGGAACATCGGGAGCGCAGCGCAGTGTCGTTGCACACAGTCCTCGCAGGGACCGAGGAGGAACCAGACATATGAGTTCTCTGCTGCTCCTGACCAACGCCCTCCAGCCTTCGACGGAGGTGCTGCCGGCCCTCGGCCTGCTCCTGCACAACGTGCGGGTCGCACCGGCGGAAGGGCCCGCCCTCGTCGACACCCCGGGTGCCGACGTCATCCTGATCGACGGTCGCCGCGACCTCCCGCAGGTCCGCAGCCTCTGCCAGCTGCTCCGCTCCACGGGCCCTGGCTGTCCGCTCATCCTCGTCGTGACGGAGGGCGGGCTCGCCGCCGTCACCGCCGACTGGGGCATCGACGACGTCCTCCTCGACACCGCGGGCCCCGCCGAGGTCGAGGCCCGGCTGCGGCTGGCCATGGGCCGGCAGCAGATCGTCGCCGACGACTCCCCCATGGAGATCCGCAACGGCGACCTGTCGGTCGACGAGGCGACGTACAGCGCGAAGCTGAAGGGACGGGTCCTCGACCTCACCTTCAAGGAGTTCGAGCTGCTGAAATACCTCGCCCAGCACCCCGGCCGGGTGTTCACTCGTGCACAGCTGCTCCAGGAGGTCTGGGGCTACGACTACTTCGGCGGCACCCGGACCGTCGACGTGCACGTACGACGGCTGCGCGCCAAGCTCGGCGTGGAGCACGAGTCCTTGATCGGAACCGTCCGGAACGTCGGTTATCGATTCGTTACGCCGGAGAAGGGCGAGCGGGGTGAGCGGGCCGGTGACGCGGCCAAGGCGCACGCCGACCGGCCAAAGCCGGAGGATGCGGACGCATCGGCGGCCCTGGACGCGGTCGAGGTGCCGGCGGAGGCGTAGTCGTCGTCCGGGCGAGGCATGGCCGTCGCCCGGACGGGGCATTGCTTACGCAAGCGAAGCTTCGATTCGCCCTGCCCAGAGCGGGTCCATCCGCGTAGACTCCGCGCGTGGCCAAGGTGACTCGGGATGATGTGGCGCGGCTGGCGGGGACTTCCACCGCCGTTGTCAGTTATGTCATCAACAACGGACCCCGGCCGGTCGCCCCGGCCACGCGCGAGCGTGTCCTCGCGGCGATCAAGGAACTGGGGTACCGCCCGGACCGGGTCGCCCAGGCGATGGCGTCCCGGCGCACCGACCTCATAGGCCTCATCATCCCGGACGCCCGCCAGCCGTTCTTCGGCGAGATGGCGCACGCGGTCGAGCAGGCCGCGTCCGAGCGCGGAAAGATGGTGCTGGTCGGGAACACCGACTACGTCGGCGAGCGCGAGGTCCACTACCTGCGCGCGTTCCTCGGGATGCGGGTCTCGGGCCTCATCCTCGTCTCCCACGCACTCAACGACCTGGCCGCCGCCGAGATCGAGGCCTGGGACGCCCGGGTGGTGCTGCTGCACGAGCGGCCGGAGGCGATCGACGACGTGGCGGTGGTGACCGACGACCTCGGCGGCGCGCAGCTCGCCGTCCGCCATCTGCTGGAGCACGGCTACGAGTACGTGGCCTGTCTGGGCGGTACGGCGGAGACGCCGGCCGTCGGCGACCCGGTCTCCGACCACGTCGAGGGCTGGAAGCGGGCGATGGCCGAGGCGGGCCTGCCGACGGAGAGCCGGCTGTTCGAGGCGCCGTACAACCGGTACGACGCGTACAAGGTCGCCCTTGAGGTTCTCGCCGGCCCCGACCGTCCCCCGGCGATCTTCTGCTCCACCGACGACCAGGCCCTCGGCGTGCTGCGGGCGGCCCGCGAGCTGCGCATCGACGTGCCCGGGGAGCTGGCGGTGGCCGGCTTCGACGACATCAAGGAGGCGGCGCTGGCGGATCCCCCGCTGACGACGATCGCCTCGGACCGCCCGGCGATGGCCCGGGCGGCGGTGGACCTGGTCCTCGACGACGGGCTGCGGGTGGCGGGGTCGCGGAGGGAGCGTCTGAAGACGTTTCCCTCGCGGCTGGTGGTGCGTGGGTCTTGCGGGTGCATGTAGTTCTTCGACTGCGGGTGCTTCGTGGTTGCTCGCGCAGTTCCCCGCGCCCCTGAAGGGGCGCGGGGCTGTATCTATATGCGGCTCCGCCGCGTGGGCGCGACCAGCCCCCACCGGCCCGCAGCCACAGGATCCACCGGACTCACAGCAAAGCCTTCATTAACCCCGTCTAAGAACCGCCCGCGACCTGCGAGAAGGTTCCTTATATCGGGCAAACGAGCTTCTCGCGGCGTTCTCAGCGGGCACTCAGGAGGCTCTCATGGTCGCGGGACAAGCTACTTGTCATGACCGAGAGCTTCCGCCGCAGCGGCGAGTACGAGAACCCCCAGGGTCCCCAGGGTGACGCCTACCAGGGCGCGTACCCCCAGCAGCAGCACGCCTCCTCCCCCGTGAACCCGGAGTGGCCGCCCCCGCCCACCCACCAGCCGGCGCAGCAGCCGGTGACCGTGGAGCCGGCGGCCGACGGCGGCCAGGGCGGCTACGGCGGCGGTACGGCCGTACTCCCCACCGTCGGCGCCGACGCCGAGCACCCGGCGGAGCACCCGGAGCACTCGGCCCACGCCAAGAAGAAGCGCACCCGGGGCCCGATAGCTCTCCTCGCCGCGGTCGCGATCGTCGCGGCTGCGGTCGGCGGCGGCACCGCGTACGCCTTCCAGGAGCTGACCGGCAAGAACAACGTCGTCTCCAGCAGCACCACCACGAGCGTGGTGCCCTCCAGCAAGAAGGGCGACGTCGCCACGATCGCCGCCGCCGTCAGCCCGAGCGTCGTCGAGGTCAACGCGACCCTCAGCAACGGCACCTCCACCGGCTCCGGCGTCGTCATCACCAGCGACGGCGAGATCATCACCAACAACCACGTCATCTCCGGCGCCCAGTCGGTCAAGGTCTCCACCAGCGACGGCAAGTCGTACACCGCGAAGGTCGTCGGCACGGACAGCTCCAAGGACCTCGCCCTCCTCAAGCTCGAAGGCGCCTCCGGCCTCACTCCCGCCACCCTCGGCAACTCCGACGGGGTCCAGGTCGGCGACACGGTCGTGGCGATCGGCTCGCCCGAGGGCCTGACCGGCACCGTCACCAGCGGCATCGTCTCCGCGCTCAACCGGGACGTCACCGTCTCCACCGACGAGGGCCAGCAGCAGCAACAGCAGGGCAGCGGCGGCAGCGGCCAGTGGCCGTTCTCCTTCGGCGGCCAGCAGTTCAACGGCGACACCGGTTCGTCCACCACGACCTACAAGGCGATCCAGACCGACGCGTCCCTCAACCCCGGCAACTCCGGCGGCGCGCTGATCGACGCCAGCGGCGACATCGTCGGCATCAACTCCGCGATGTACTCGGCCAGTTCCGACTCCTCGTCGTCCTCCTCGGACGCGGGCAGCGTCGGCCTCGGCTTCGCCATCCCGATCAACACCGTCAAGTCCGACCTGGCCAAGCTGCGGTCGGGCTCCACCAGCTGAACCACCCGGCACCAGAGCAAGGGAGTACGTCATGATCAAGCAGGTTTCGCACACGATGGCCGCCGACAGCCCGGCCGGTTTCAGCCTGGCCCTTGCCGTGGCGTACGAGCTCCACGCACCGACGGAGGCGCCGGTGGCCCCGACCCCGGCCCCGCGCGCCCCGGAGGTCGTACCCGCCCCGCAGCTGATGGGCCTGCGCACCTCCGCGGCCCGGCCGCACCAGCGCAAGGTGCCGCTGAGCCGCATGACCCTGGTGCGCGGCTAGGGGCGTACCGCCCCACCGGCGTGCATACCCGACAGCCCGGAAACATGCGAGGCTGAGAGGCGCCCCACCCGCCCAGGACCACCACACCCCGAGGAACCGCGAGCGATGAGCCCCGCCGATGGCGACCGTGAACCCCAGCGCATCCTGATCGTCGACGACGAGCCTGCCGTACGCGAAGCCCTTCAGCGCAGCCTCGCCTTCGAGGGGTACGAGACCGAGGTCGCGGTCGACGGCGCGGACGCGCTGGAGAAGGCGACCGCATACAAGCCGGACCTGATCGTCCTCGACATCCAGATGCCGCGCATGGACGGCATGACGGCCGCCCGCCGCATCCGCGGGGCCGGCGACACCACCCCGATCCTGATGCTGACGGCCCGCGACACGGTCGGCGACCGCGTCACCGGCCTCGACGCCGGGGCCGACGACTACCTGGTCAAGCCCTTCGAGCTCGACGAACTCTTCGCCCGCATCCGCGCTCTCCTGCGCCGCAGCTCCTACGCGGCCACGCTGGCCGACGGCGTCCAGGAGGACGAGGCACTCACCTTCGGCGACCTGCGCATGGACCTCGCCACCCGCGAGGTCACCCGGTCCGGCCGCCAGGTCGAGCTGACCCGCACGGAGTTCACCCTCCTGGAGATGTTCATGGCGCACCCGCGCCAGGTCCTCACCCGCGAGCAGATCCTGAAGGCCGTCTGGGGCTTCGACTTCGAGCCCTCCTCGAACTCCCTCGACGTCTACGTCATGTACCTCCGCCGCAAGACCGAGGCCGGCGGCGAGCCGCGCCTCGTCCACACCGTGCGCGGCGTCGGGTACGTCCTGCGCCAAGGCGGCGCGGAGTGAACAGGCTCACCGCCCGCTTCCGCACCCTCCCGATCCGAGCCCGCCTGTCGATGCTGGTCGCGGCGGCGGTGGCGTTCGCGGTGGCGGCGGTTTCGGTGACTTGCTGGTTCATTGTGCAGGAGAAGCTGTACAACGAGGTCGACAACGACCTCCAAAAGGTTTCGGGCATGCGGGGTCCACAGCTCGGCGACATCGCGGACGCCCTCAAGAACTGCCAGCAGACCACGCAGGGCACGCTCACCGGGTTCCGGAACAGCTACTCACAGGCGATCAAGGCTGACGGCACCGCCTGCGTCACGCAGAACTCCGCGGGCACCATCAAAGTCACCCAAGCCGACAAGGACGTCATCACGAAAGCCAGCAGCGGAAAGGGCCTTCTCCGTAACGGCGTCGACACCCACGGCAACGCTGTGCGTGTACTGACCCTTCCGGCTCCGTTCGTGGTCACGGATACAAACACCGGCACAAGCTCTGGTACAGCCCTGATGGTGGCTGTCCCACTGAAGGGCACCCAATCCACCCTTAACGAGCTGGCTCTGGTTCTCCTCTTGGTCTCCGGCATCGGAGTCATCGGCGCCGGAGCCGCAGGCCTCGCCGTCGCCCGTGCCGGTCTCCGCCCCGTCGACGAGCTCACGGAGGCCGTCGAGCACGTCGCCCGTACCGAGGATCTGAGCGTCCGCATCCCGGTGGAGGAGGAGTCGGACGACGAGATCGCCCGGCTGTCCCGCTCCTTCAACAGCATGACCAGCTCTCTGGCCAGCTCCCGGGAGCTCCAGCAGCAGCTCATCGCGGACGCCGGCCACGAACTCCGCACCCCCCTCACCTCCCTCCGCACGAACATCGAACTCCTCACCCGCAGCGAGGAGACGGGCCGCCCGATCCCCCCGGCGGACCGCAAGGCGCTGCTCGCCTCGGTGAAGGCGCAGATGACGGAGTTGGCGTCGCTGATCGGCGACCTCCAGGAGCTGTCCCGCTCGGAGGGGCAGCGTGGTGAGCGCGTGCAGATGGTGGCCCTGCAGGACACGGTCGAGGCGGCCCTGCGCCGCGCCCGCCTGCGCGGCCCGGAGCTGACGATCACGGCGGACGTCCAGCCGTGGTTCGTCCGGGCGGAGCCCTCCGCCCTGGAGCGGGCGATCGTCAACATCCTCGACAACGCCGTGAAGTTCAGCCCGGAGGGCGGCAAGATCGAGGTCACATTGGAGCGCGGCGTCCTGACGGTCCGCGACCACGGCCCCGGCATCCCGGAGGACGAACTCCCCCACGTCTTCGACCGCTTCTGGCGCTCACCGAGCGCGCGGGCCCTGCCCGGCTCGGGGCTGGGTCTGTCGATCGTGGCGCGCACGGTTCAACAGGCGGGCGGCGACGTCACCCTGGCCCGCGCGAACGGCGGCGGCACGCTGGCGACGGTACGACTGCCGGGGGCGCCTACGGCTCCGCCGGAGGCGGTGTAAGAGGTTCACGACCACGGAAAGCACTGATCGCAGTCGCTGGACCTGGCACTGACCCGCCATTCAACGTCGCCGGCGGCGCCCTTCTCCTCAGCCCGAACCGCTTCCCGAGGCCACAGAGGGCCGTCTTATCCTCTCCCCAGTCGCGCACCCGTTCGGTGCGTCTGGGGAGGGGCACGAACGTGGACGAGGGTGGAGTCGAGCGGGAGTACCGGAAGCGGCGGAAGCAACCCCGGACGCAACTCCTGCTTCTGGGGCTGCTGATGATGAACGCGTTCGTCCAGACCAGCCGGGTCGACTCCGACGGCGACGCGAGCGGGTTCCGGTGGGGGCCGCCGGTCGTGGTGCTGCTGTTGGCCGTGGCGATCGCGCGGATCGCGCTGGAGTACTTCCGGGCGCACACGAGGGTCACGGCCGCCGGCATCACCGCGCAGGGGCCGGTGCGCGCGCGGACCTGGGCCTGGTCCGAGGTGTACGACATCCGGGTCGAGCAGGCGCCGCGCGGTTCCGGGCGGGCGGCCCCGCAGTGGCTCACCTACCTGTACGACTTCCAGGGCCGTCGCTTCCTGCTCCCGCACCTCAACGACTGGCAGGTGGACGATCCCTACGCCGAGGTCGCGGAGCTGTGCCTGGCCGCCGCCCCGCTGCGCAGCCTCACCTGGGAGCGCCGCCCGGACGTCGAGGAGCGGATCCTGCGCGGGGCCATGCGGCGCAGGGCGTGGACGTGGGGGACGTACGGCGCGATAGCGGTCTTCTGCCTTTCGTTCGTGGTTGATATCTGGCGGGTCGCCGTGGGGCGTCCGGACCATCCGTTCGTGCTGATGGTGTGCGTGCCCGTGGCCTCGGGCGTCGCCCTGGCCGCCGTACTCCAGTGGTTGTGGACCGCCCGGCCGCCGCGGACCGGAGTGGCGCAGGGGCCCAACTGACGTCATGGAAAGCTGTCTTATTCTCTCCTCTGTCGTGCACCTGATCGGTGCGCACGTCCGAGGAGGGGGGCCTCGATGGGGGAGGCGACAGGCGTGGAGCGGCTGTACCGGAGACGGCGGCGGCTGCCGGGGGTGTTCTTCGGGACGGCAACCGCGGTGCTCGCGGTGGGGCTCCTGGAGATACTCGGCACGGATGACAGCCGGCTGCGCAGATGGGGCCTGCTGGGGCTCGGGCTGGTCTTCGTGGGGATCCTGGTCAAAGTCCCGTTGGATCACTACCGGGCGTACACCCGGGTCACGGCCGACGGCGTCACCGCACAGTGGGCCGTGCGCTCACGCACCTGGACCTGGCAGGAGGTGTACGACATCCGGGTCGAGCGCGTCCAGGGCGAGAAGGCCGGGGCGATGTACCCGACCTGGATGACCTACCTGTACGACTTCGAGGGCCGCCGCTACTCGCTCCCGCAGGTCACCGACTGGCAGCTGGACGACCCGGTCACCGAGATCTCCGTCCTCCGCCTGGACGCCGCACCGCACCGCGGGCTCCGCTGGGAGCAGCGGCATGACGTCGAGGAGCGGATCGTGCGGCGGACGGCGCAGCGCAAGGCACGCATCCAGAAGGCGGTCTGGGCCATGGCGCTGGTGATCGTAGCCGCCGTTCTCGTTGTCAGCCGGCCGTGACGCCGGGCGCCGGCGACATCCGGGTCGAGCGCCGCAGCCGTCTCCCTAGCCGTAGCCCATCCACATCCCACCCCCAGCCCCGTCACAGCCCCTCGTCACACTTTTGTCAGATGGCGAGTCAGATGGCGAGGAAGATTTTGCTGGCCGACGACGACGCGGCCGTGCGGGACGGGATCGGGCGGCTGCTCAGGTTCGAGGGGTACGAGACGGTCCTCGCCGGGGACGGCAGAGTGGCCCTCGATCTGGTCGGGACTCCGGAGAGCGAGCCGGACCTGGTGCTGATGGACGTGGAGATGCCGGGCCTCGACGGGCTGGCGGCCACCCGGCGGATCCGCGCGTCCGGGTCCACCGTGCCGATTCTCATGATCACCGGGCGCAATGCCGTGGGGGATCGGATCGTCGCCCTCGACAACGGCGCCGACGGGTACCTGGCCAAGCCGTTCGCCGCCGAGGAACTGCTCGCCCGGGTGCGGGCGTTGCTGCGGCGCAGTCCGCGGCAGGGGGCGGGAGCCGCGGGAACTGGACCGGGCGAGGAACGGTTCCTCGGGTTCGGCGACGTCTCGATGGATCTGCGGAGCCGGACCGTGCACCGCGGGGACCGGGCCCTGGACCTGACGAAGACCGAGTACGCGCTGCTGGAGTTCCTGCTGCGTCATCCGGGGCGGGTGCTCAGCCGGGAGCGGATCCTGCGGGACGTGTGGGGCTTCGAGTTCGCGCCCGCGTCCAACACGCTGGACGTCTACATCATGTACCTGCGGCGGAAACTGGAGAGCCGCGGCGAACCGCGGCTCATCCACACCGTGCGCGGGCTGGGCTACACGCTCAGGAACGGTGCTACCACCTGAGGATCATCGTCTCGTCCGGTACCGGCGCCGGTTCGGCCGCGATGGCCTCCGGGAGCGGGTGGGCCAGGGCGGCGTAGGCGCCGTCGCGGGCGAGGAGTTCGGCGTGGGTGCCCGCCTCCACCAGGCGGCCGCGGTCGACGACCAGGATGCGGTCGGCGTCGGGGGCGAGGGTGAGGTCGTGCGTGATCATGATGGTCGTGCGGCCCGCCATGAGCCTGCGCAGCGGGGCCACCACCTGGCGGGCGGCGATCGCGTCCAGGCCGGCCGTCGGCTCGTCGAGGACGAGGACCGGGGCGGCGCGGAGCATCGCGCGGGCGATGGCGATCCGCTGGAGCTGGCCGCCGGAGAGGGCGGCCGTGCCGGGGGCGATGTGGGTGGCGTAGCCCTCGGGGAGCGCGGCGATGAAGTCGTGGGCGGCGGCGTCGCGGGCCGCCCGCTCGATCTCCTCGTCCGTCGCGCCGGGCCGGCCGCACTCGATGTTCTCGCGCACCGTGCCGTTGAGGATCAGCGTCTGCTGCGGGAGCAGGGCGACGTTCTCGCGGAGGAACTCCAGGGGTACGTCGGTGAGCGGGACGCCGTCCAGGCAGATCACGCCGGCCGAGGGGTCGTAGAAGCGGGTGAGGAGCTTGGAGAGGGTGGACTTGCCGGCGCCGCTCTTGCCGGTGACCAGGACCAGTTCGCCGGGGCCCGCCGCGAAGTCGACGTCGCGGAGGGAGGCACGGCGGGACTCCGGGTAGCGGAAGGAGACGTTGTGGAAGCTGACCCAGCCGCGCACCGGCCAGGGGCCGACGGGCCGGGCGGGGTCGGTGACGGCGGGCTCGGCGTCCAGGATCTCGCCGATGCGCTCCGCGCCCGCGGTGGCCGCGGTGAGGGTCAGGCCGAGCTGGCCGAGGTTGCGGATCGGCGGGTAGAGGTAGCCGAGGAAGGCCGCGAAGGCGAGGAGCTGGCCGAGGGTCATGCGGTCGGCGGAGATCTCCCAGACGCCCAGGCCGATCACGGCCAGCACGCACACCGTCTCGACGACCTCGACGAACTGCGCGTACATCTCGCTGAGGCGGGCCCCGCGCACGCTCGCCCGCATCCAGGCGCGGGCCTCGACGTCGAGGCGCTTCTCCTCGTCCCGGCGGCGGTTGTACGCCTGGGTGAGGACGACGTTGCCGAGGGACTCCTCGACCACGGAGGTGATCGCGCCGTCGGCGACCCGCTCGTCCTGGGAGGCCGTCCTGATCCGGCCGGAGAAGCGGCGGGCGGCGAACAGGAACAGCGGCGCGAGGACGAAGGTGGCCAGCGCCAGGTCCCAGCGCAGCCAGAAGGCGGCGGCCGCGTAGAAGACGGCGGAGAAGGCGGCGGCGACGGTGCCGACCACACCGGACACGACCATCTGCTCGATGGCCTCGACGTCACCGGTGAGGCGTTCCACCAGGTCACCTTGGCGGTGCCGCTGGAAGAAGTGCGGGGGCAGGTCCTGGACGTGTCGGAAGACCTTGGCACGCAGCCGCAGCACGAATCTCTCGGCGGTCCAGGTGGCCAGCGAGTTGCCGAGGTAGCCGACGAACGCGCCCACCGCGGCGACCAGCAGCCAGGCGCCGGCCGGGCCCCAGAAGGCGGCGAGCGAACCGGCCTGCAGGGCGTTGTCGGTGAGGTCGGCGAAGAGCAGGATCGCGGCGGTCTCGGCGAGCGCGGACACCACGACACACGCGATGATCATCCACAGCCACTTGCGGTCGCCGCGGGTCAGCGGCCAGAAGCGGCGGAAGGCCGTACGGGCTTCTCTCATGGTCGGCAACTCCCTTCAGGGGTCTCGGAGGGTCTCGGGGGGGGCGGACATGGCCGAGGCGGGGCCACCGGTGCGACCACGCGTAACCGGTGACCCCGCCTCACGGCGTTCGTCAGTGCTGGTCGCCGACGGGGCGCTTCGGCTCCGGCTTCTTCGGCGCGGGCTTCTTCGGGGCCGGAGCCGGCTTGCGGTGCTTCTTGACGGGGACGATCTTGTGGAAGCTCATGATGCTGTTCCTCTCGGTCGCGGCTTCTGCCGTGGCTTCTGTCTTGGTTCTGCAACAGTTTCTCTACTGCCTTGCTGCAGCCACCTGTGAATTGATTTGAATTACGTCTGTAAATTCTTTGTCAGCGCTCGTCGCCGACCGGACGGCGCTTCGGAGCCGGCTTCTTCGGCGCGGGCTTCTTCGGGGCCGGAGCGGGCTTGTGGTTCTTCTTGACGGGGACGATCTTGTGGAAGCTCATGGAAATTCCCTCCTCTGGGCTGGCGAGTTAGCGGTTGCCCACGGGGCGCTTGGGCTGGGACTTCTTGCAGTCCTTCTTCTTCGGAGCCGGCTTCGGAGCGGGCTTCTCGGCCTTCTTCACCGGGACGATCTTGTGGAAGCTCATGATCTTCTCCTTCGTTCTGTCGTCCGCGCCGTTCGCTTTCGACATGGAAAACATTACGTGATCCGAGAGCCAGAGAAAGCCATTTTCAGTTAGACCTCGATGAATTGCGGCTGAGATGAATTTTCAGGAGCAACCGGGAACCGTTCACTGCCTCACATAGGTTTTATCCAGCAGATCCAGCACATCCAGCAGAAAGGGCCCGGTACGCACGGGTGTGCGTACCGGGCCCAGGGTGGGGCGGAGGCGGGTGACTACTGCACGACCGTGATCCGGTTCGCGGCCGGCGGCGCGAGGGGGCTCGCGGCCGAGGAGTTGGCCGTCAGGTACTCCGCGAGGGCGGAGAGGTCGTCGGTGCCGACCAGGTCGTCGGTGCCCTGGCCGAGGGTGGTGAAGCCGTCGCCGCCGCCCGCGAGGAAGGAGTTGGTGGCGACGCGGTAGGTGGCGGCCAGGTCGACGGCCGTGCCGTTCAGCTTCACGGAATCGGTGACGACACGGTCCGCGCCCGTCTTCGTCAGGTCCAGGGTGTAGCTGAGGTTGGCGGACGGCTGGAGGATCTTCGGAGCGGCCGCGTTGGCACCGCTCACCTGCTCCTTGAGCACCTGGACGAGCTGGGCCCCGGTGAAGTTCTGGAGGTTCACGGTGTTGGCGAACGGCTGGACCGTGAAGCCCTCGGCGTACGTCACGACGCCGTCGCCCTCACTCCCCTTGGCCGCGTACGTCAGACCGCCCCGCACCCCGCCCGGGTTCATCAGCGCGAGGTCGGTCTCCGGGTCCAGCTCCTTGCCGTAGGCGAACTGGGCGTCGGCGATCAGGTCGCCCATCGGGGACTCGGTGCCGGTGCTGTTGACGTCGGCGGAGATGTAGCCGATGGCGCGGTTGCCGATCGGGGCGGCGAGGGTGTTCCACTTGCCGATCAGCTCGGTCATGTCGGGCGCCTTGGCGACGTCCCGGGTGACCACGTGGTTCGCCGACTGCACGGCCGTACGCGCGATGTCGCCGGTGCGGCGGTCGTAGGTCAGCGTGGTGTCGGTGTAGAGGCGGCCGAAGGAGGCGGCGGAGGTGACCATGCGGGGGTTGCCGGCCGGGTCGTCGATCGTGCAGACGTACGCGGTGTGGGTGTGGCCGGTGACCAGCGCGTCCACGGCCGGGGTCACGTTCTTCGCGATGTCGACGATCGGGCCGGAGATGCCGCTGCCGGCGCCCGCGGAGTCGCAGTCGTAGTTGTAGGTGGAGGAGGACGGGAAGCCGCCCTCGTGGACCAGCGCCACGATCGACTGGACGCCCTGGCGCTGGAGCACCTTGGCGTACTTGTTGATGGTCTCGACCTCGTCCTTGAAGGCCAGGCCCTTGACGCCGTCGGCGGAGACGATGCCGGGCGTGCCCTCCAGGGTGACGCCGATGAAGCCGATCTTGACGTCCTTCTTCTGCCAGACCCAGTACGGCTTGAGGATCGGCTTGTCCGTCTTCTCGTCGAGGACGTTGGCCGCCAGGTACGGGAAGTCGGCGCCCTTGAACTTCTTGTCCGTGTAGCAGCCGTCGGTGGGGTGGCAGCCGCCGTTCTGGAGGCGGGCCAGTTCCTTGGCGCCCTCGTCGAACTCGTGGTTGCCGACCGTCGTGACGTCCAGGTCGAGCTTGTTGAGCGCCTCGATGGTCGGCTCGTCGTGGAAGAGGCCGGAGATGAGCGGGGAGGCGCCCACCATGTCGCCGCCGGCGGCGGTGACGGAGTACGGGTGCCCCTTGCGGGCCTGCCGCAGGTGGGTCGCGAGGTACTCGACACCACCGGCGTCGATCGTCTTGGTCGTCCCGTCGGCCTGGGTCTCGGTGACCCGGCCCGAGGAGCCGGACGGCGGCTCCAGGTTGCCGTGCAGGTCGTTGAAGGAGAGCAGCTGGACGTCCTGGTAGCGGCTGGGGCCGTGGTGCCCGTGCCCCTTGCCGGAGTGCGCGTCGGCGGGCAGCGCGCTCGCCAGGGCCGCGACGGTGGCGAGCCCTGCGGCCGACGCGAGCAGCGCGTACGAACGCCGTCTGGACGGTCTGGACTTCGCTGGCATGGAACCCCCCTGTGGGTCTGCTGAGAAGTGGCCCGGTCCGGCGCAGCCTAGGGTCAACGCGCGTAGCGCAACAGGGGGTTCATGGTTACATCTTGGTTGCCGGTTGCCCTGCCCTTTACCTTCCCCCAGTGCCCGCACTTTGCCGACCCGGCCCCGTACCCTCGTACGCATGACCAGCGACGACACCGCACGGCCGCCCATGTACTCCCGCTCCATCGACACCTACTCCGCGCTCACCCCGGATCAGGCCGAGGCCGTACGGGAAATGCTGGCGCAGGCCGCTCAGGCCGACGGCCAGCAGCCGGTGTCCGAGCAGGGCCGCCTCCAGCTGAGCGGCGGCGCCCGGGAGGGCGTCTCCCATCTGCTCCTCTTCGTGGGCGACGAACTCGTCGGCTACGCCCAGCTGGAGGACACCGATCCGGTGGAGGCGCCGGCCGCGGAGCTGGTCGTCCATCCGGCCCACCGGGGCCACGGCCACGGCCGCGCGCTGGGCGCCGCCCTGCTGGCCGCGTCCGGCAAGCGGCTGCGGGTGTGGGCGCACGGCGGCCACTCGGCGGCCCGCCACCTCGCGCAGGTCCTCGGTCTCACGCTGTTCCGGGAACTGCGCCAGATGCGCCGCCCGTTGACCGGCCTGGACCTGCCGGACCCGAAGCTGCCCGAGGGCGTCACCGTCCGCACCTTCGTCCCC
This sequence comes from Streptomyces sp. NPDC001980, assembly GCF_040296885.1. Taxonomy (NCBI): domain Bacteria; kingdom Bacillati; phylum Actinomycetota; class Actinomycetes; order Kitasatosporales; family Streptomycetaceae; genus Streptomyces; species Streptomyces sp. NPDC001980. Next base: position 418,159 of record NZ_JBEOYD010000003.1, read on the forward strand.
GGCCGGGACGACGCGGCCTGGCTCGCCGTCAACGCCGCCGCCTTCGCCCACCACCCGGAACAGGGCTCGCTCACCCAGCGCGACCTGGACGACCGCAAGGCCCAGCCCTGGTTCGACCCGGCCGGCTTCTTCCTCGCGGAGCGCGGCGGCGAACTCCTCGGCTTCCACTGGACGAAGGTCCACGACGCGGAACGCCTCGGCGAGGTCTACGTCCTCGGCGTCTCCCCCACCGCCCAGGGCGGCGGCCTCGGCAAGTCCCTCACCACCATCGGGCTGCGGTATCTGGCCGAGCGGGGGCTGCCGACGGCGATGCTGTACGTCGACGCGGACAACACGGCGGCGGTCGCGGTCTACGAGCGACTGGGCTTCGTGACGCACGAGACGGACCTGATGTACCGGACGGAGACGTGACGGGGACGTGACGGACACCTGAGGGTCGTCCCTCACCGGCCGCCGTGCACCACGGGGCTCAGCCCGCCTGGCAGTCGTCCGGGCCCTTCGGTGCCTGCACGCCGAGCAGGCGGGCCGCCTCGGCCGTCGTCGTGTGCGGTGAGACCAGCTGCTGCCAGTGGGACTTCACCCGGGCCGCCACCGTGTCGTGCGGCTCGCGGAACAGTTCCCGTACGACCTCGGTCTGCTGGGCCGAGACGGACATGCTGCCGCCGTCCGGGGTGAGGACCGCGGCCGAGCCCGAGAGGCTGTCGTCGATGCGGAGGTGGCGGAAGGTGTCCTCGGGGGTGGGGTCGGTGGCCAGGGCGAGCCACATCGTGGTGACCGCGCGGGCGTCGCACATCTCGACGGAGGCCTGCTCGTTGCCCGCGACCAGGACCCGGGCGACCCCGACCGCGAACTCGGGCACCCGGTTGCCGCCCCACTGGGTGCCGACGGTGACCGTGCCGGGGGTGGAGCTCGTCGGGAGGGTGGCGTCCGTGGTGAGGTCGGTGACCTCCTGGATGCGCTGACGGACGGTGAGGCGGGTGGTGGCCTGCTCGCCGCCCGCCTCGGACCGGACGCGATGGACGACTCCGGCCCAGTCGACCGTCCAGCCCTTCCAGTCCGGGTACGCGCAGTACCGGGAGCCGGCCCGCTCGACGCACGTCTGGAACTTCGCCGGGTGGTCCGCCTCCGCCTTCCGAGCGGCCTGCAGACCGGCGGAGTCCCCCGGTGCCTGACCGGCCACGCCGGCCACCGTCGCCGCCAGGGCCACGGCGGTCGCCGCCTTCAGGAGCCGCGCCCGGCCGCCGGCCACCAGCATCGCCGCGCACACCACCAGCACCGTGAGCCCCAGCAGGTAGAGCGCGTGCCAGCTTGCCGGGCGGCCCAGCAGTTCGCCGGGGACCGGGGTGCCGCCGTTCTGCAGCACCGCGGGCCACAGCCAGTCCACGCCGTGCGTGCCGGAACCGCCGGTCAGCAGGCTGGTGACCAACCCGATCGCGAGCAGGAAGAGCAGCGGGGCCGCCGGGTGGGGCAGGACCCGGGCCAGCAGCACGCCGATCGCACCGGCGAGCAGGACGGTCAGCGGGGCCACCGCCAGTTCGAAGACCGAGCCGTGGCCGACCGCGCCCGGCCGCAGCGCCGCCCAGGCGAACTGGACGTCGACCACCAGGGCCATGCCGACCGCGAAGGGCACGGCGGACAGGGCGTGGGCGAGCGTACGGCGCGCGGGCGACATCGCCAGCACCCCGAACTGCTCCTCCAGGCCGCGCCGCCGGTTGAGCAGCGCCGCCCGGTGCACGCACACCAGCAGGGCCACGGCGAACAGCTCCGGGCCGCCCTGGGTGGAGCGGTCCACGTCGTGCAGGACGGGATACGCGTCCATGCCCTCGTCCCGGCCGAACAGGCCGTACCCGACGTAGGCGAGATACAGCAGGCCGAAGACCAGCAGCGGGATCTGGAGGAGGAGCTGGCGGGCCTCGAACACGGCCAGGGCGAAGACGGACGCGGACGCGGTGTCGCGCTCGCGGTGCTCGCGCCCGGCGGGCGCCGGCTCCGGGTCCTTCACGAGTACGGTCGTCATGCCGCCGCCACCTCCGGGCCCGCCGCGTTCTCCGTGTCGAGGACCAGCAGGTAGCCGTCCTCCAGGGTCGGTTCGAGCAGGTCGGCGCCGGTGGGCGGGTCGCCGACGTTGCGGAAGGTGCCGGTGCCGGTGCGCCAGCCCGCCCGTGCGCCCGGGGCGCGTTCCGTGCTGCTCCACACGCGTCCGGCCGCGCGGGCCGTCAGCTCGGCCGGCGTGCCGTCGAACCGGACCCGGCCGCCGACCAGCACGATCACCCGGTTGCAGAGCATCGCCACGTCCTCGGTCTGGTGGGTGGACAGCAGGACCGTGCGGCCCTCACCGGCCTCCGCGATCAGCTCCCGGAACCGCATGCGCTGTTCCGGGTCGAGTCCGACCGTCGGCTCGTCCAGGACCAGGAACCGGGGGTCGCCGACGAGCGCGGCGGCCAGCGCGACCCGCTGCCGCATCCCGCCGGAGAGCCGCTTGATCCGCCTGCCGCGTACGTCGGCCAGGCCGACCTGGTCCAGGACCCGCCGCACCTCGCGGTGGCGGCCGCCGCGGTCGGTGAGCTCCTTGAGGATGGCGACGTAGTCGACGAACTCGAAGGCCGTGAAGTCCGGGTGGAAACCGGGGGTCTGCGGGAGGTAGCCGAGCGTGCGGCGGACCGCGAGCCGGCCGGCCGGGGTGGCCGGGTCCTCGCCGTGCACCGTGAAGGCGCCGCCGTCCGGCGGTACGGCGGTGGCGAGAACCTTCAACAGGGTGGTCTTTCCAGCGCCGTTGGGCCCGATCAGGCCGGTGACGCCGTCCGTCAGGGACAGGGTGACGCCGTCGAGCGCCGGGGTGCCGCCGTAGCGCACGGTGAGGCCGACGGCGGAGACAGTGGTGTTCAACGTAGGACTCCAGCGATCAGGCGGGCAGTCGGGCAGTCGGTCGACAGGGCAGTCGGGCAGTCGGCCGATGGGGCAGTCGGGCAGTCGGGCATCAGTAGGGCCTGGCGTCGAAGCGGTCCCGCACCTGGTGGAGCAGGAGCGTCGCCAGTGCGGCGAGAGCGGCGGCCACCGACTGCCCGGCCGTGGTGAAGGCGGCCGACGTGTGCGTCGGGTGCATCGCCGCCACCGCCATCAGGGCGGTCCACGCCCCGCCGACCAGTCCGGGCCCGAGCAGCGGACCCAGCCGGGCGGAGAGGGCGAGGCCGGCCGCGGTGAGCGCGAGGGCGGGCAGCAGCCAGCCGAAGGCGAGCAGGCCGTAGCCGGGCAGGGCCAGCGCGGCCAGGCAGTTGAGGCCGAGCGAGGCGGTCAGCGCGGCCACCGTGCGGATCATCAGCAGCCGGAAGCCGTGCGTCGGGGCGACCGCGGCGATCTCGTACGTCGGGTCGAGGACCGGTCCGTACGACAGGGCCACCGCGGCGAGCGGGAGCAGCGGGGCGAGGGCCAGGAACAGGGCCGGGGCGTCCACCGCGTGGACCACCAGGACCGTCGCCGCCAGCACGAACGCCACCGAGGCCAGCCAGGAGCGGCGCAGCACCGGGGTCGCGGTGAGCAGCTGTGCGGTGTGGTCGGCGACCCCGAGGCGGACCAGGAGCCGTTGGCCCAGCCCTGGGCTCGGCGCGTCCAGTTCGGCGTCCAGGCGCTCCCAGCCGGCGTCCAGCGCGACCGGGTCCGACACGGACGCCAGTACCGCCCTGCACTCGGCGCAGGAGCCGACGTGGGTGTCGGCCGACCACAGCAGCGGCGACGCCAACTCGCCGTGCGCGTACGCCCGTAGATCCTCTTCAGACACATGCCAGGTCATGCCAGCTCCTCCCGCAGCTGCTTGCGCGCCCGCATCGCGCGGGTCTTGACCGTCCCCGGCGGGATGCCGAGCAGGACCGCGGCCTCCCGGGTGGTCAGTCCGTCGATCACCGTCGCCTGGAGCACCGCCCGCAGTTCGGGCGAGAGCCGGACCAGGGCCCCGGCGAGGTCCCCGTGCTCCACCCCCGCGAGCACGCGTTCCTCCGCCGAGGCCTCGTCCCGGTGCCGCAGCCGGGCCAGCGCCTGCCGCAGCCGGCCCCGGGCCCCGTCGCCGCGCAGCGCGTCGACCAGTCGCCGCGACCCGATGCGCCACAGCCACCCGGCGGCGTCACCCTCCTCGTGGTAGCGGGCGGTCCCCCGCCACACCGCCAGGAACGTCTCCTGCACGACGTCCTCGACGACCGCCGGATCCGCGCACCGGCCGCGCAGCCGCGCGGTCAGCCACGGCGCGTACCGCCGGTACAGCTCCTCGAAGGCGCGCCGGTCCGAGTCCGCGGCTATGGCCCGCAGCAGCTCACCGTCGCTTCTCGTTCCGCTCACGTCTCCTCATCGCACGAGCCCCGCCGATCGGTTCACCGATCCCGGGTTGACTTTCGGGCAGTACTTCCACCACCCTTTCACTACTCAATTAGTGAAAGGGTGGTTGTACGGGTGGTCGAGTACCGCATCGACCGGCGCTCCGGCGTCGCCACCTACGTCCAGATCGTCCAGCAGACCAAACAGGCCCTGCGCCTGGGGCACCTCCAGCCGGGAGACAAGCTGCCCACCGCCCGTGAGGTGGTCGAGGCCACCGCCATCAACCCCAACACCGTCCTCAAGGCCTACCGGGAGCTGGAGCGCGAGGGCCTGGTCGAGGCCCGGCGCGGCCTCGGCACCTTCGTGAAGCGCTCGCTCGGCACCGCCCCGGCCGCCGAGTCCCCCCTGCCCGGGGAGCTGGCGGACTGGGCGGAACGGGCCCGTGCGGCCGGCCTGGACCGCGACGACGTGGCCGCACTCTTCACCGCCGTACTCGAAAAGCACTTCGCGAAGCACCTCCAAGGAGAGAGTTCATGACCGACACCGCGATAGCGGCGTCCGCGCTCGGCAAACGGTTCGGCCGGCGCGGGGGCTGGGCGCTGCACGACTGCACCTTCCGGCTCCCCGCCGGGCGGGTCTGCGCCGTCGTCGGCCCCAACGGGGCGGGCAAGTCCACGCTCCTCGCCCTCGCCGCCGGTCTGCTCGGCGCCACCGAGGGCGAGCTGACCGTCCTCGGCACCACCCCGGCCGAGGCGCGCGGCCGAGTCGGTTACGTCGCCCAGGACAAGCCGCTGTATCCGCAGCTCACGATCGCCGAGACGCTGGCGATGGGCGCCGACCTCAACCCGGAGCGCTGGGACGCGGCCACCGCCGAGCACGTCGTGGCCGGCGGCGACCTGGACCCGAAGTCCCGGGTCCGCGCCCTCTCCGGCGGCCAGCGCACCCGGGTCGCGCTCGCCCTCGCCCTCGGCAAGCGGCCCGAGCTGCTCCTCCTCGACGAGCCGATGGCCGACCTCGACCCGCTGGCCCGGCACGAGCTGATGGGCGTGCTGATGGTGGAGGCCGCCCAGCACGGCACCACCATCGCGATGTCCTCGCACGTGGTCGCCGAACTGGAGGACTCCTGCGACCACCTGCTGCTGATCGGCGGCGGCCGGGTCCGGCTGGCCGGCGAGATCGACGACCTGCTGGGCGCACACGCCCGGGTCGCCGCCCCCGCCGACGCCGACCTCGCCCCGCACACCGTCGTGGACTCCCGGACCACCGGCCGGCAGCTCAGCGCCCTGGTCCGCCCGGCGGGCCCGCTGCCCGCCGACTGGCGCACCGACACCCCTTCCCTGGAGGAGCTGGTCCTCGCCCACCTCCGCAACCCCGAGGCCCCGGCCCTGACCGCGGTGGAGGCCACCGTATGACCACCCTGACCGCCCCCGCACCCGCGCCGGCCGCCCGGGCCCACCTCACCCGCTGGGTGCTGCGCCTGCACCGCCCCGCGCTGTACGTCTGGACGGGCCTGGCCCTCGCCCTCGCCGCCCTGCTCCTCCTGCTGTACGGCCCGCTGACCGACGCCGCGGCCGACGCCTGGCGCCAGTACGACGCCTGCACGGACTGGCAGCGGTGCAGGTACGACCAGAACGCGATCCTGCGCTACAAGGACTGGTACAACTACGCCACCCTGGCCGTGGCCGCGGTGCCCTTCCTGACGGCCGCCTGGGCGGGTGGCGCGTTCGGCAAGGAGCTGGAGTCCGGCACCGCCCGGCTGGCCTGGACCCAGTCCAGCACCCCCGTGCGCTGGCTGACCGTCCGGCTCGCGGTACCGGCCGCGGCCGTCGCCGCCGGGACCGCGCTGCTGGTCTGGCTGCACCACCTGGCCTGGGCCGCGGGCAACGGCCGTATCGACACCGCCAAGCAGTGGTACGACATCCCGACCTTCCACACCAACGGCCCCACCCTCGTCGCCCTGGCCCTGTGCGGCCTGGCCGCCGGCGCGCTGACGGGCCTGCTGTCCCGGCGCACCCTGCCCGCCCTGGGCCTCGGCCTGCTCCTCACCGGCGCGGTCTGGACCGCCGCCCAGCTGCTCCTGCCCCGCCTGTGGCCGACCAGGACCAGCACCGGAAAGGCCTACTTCGCCCTCCCCAACAGCTCCTGGACATGGCGGTCGGGCAAGCTCGCCGACGACGTCCAGTACGGCGACTACCACCCCGCCTCGCACTCCTGGCCGCTCCAGCTGACCGGCACCGCCCTGATCCTCGGCGTGACGGCCCTGCTGACCCTGGGCTGCTTCCTGGCGCTGCGCCGCCTGACCGGAAAGACCACCGCCTGATGACCGCCCTGCCCGCCGCCCCCAGCCCCACCCCCGCACCCGCGGCCGCGTCCGCCCACCGCTCCCTGCGCCGGCTGCACCGCCCCGCGCTGCTCGTCTGGGCCGTGTTCGTGCTGCTCGTGACGGGCTGGCTGCTCTGGCTGCACCTCTCGGAGGTGCCGGCCGAGCGGACCTGCCCGCACCTCCCCTTCGACAGCGAGGAGTACGCCGCCAACTGCGATTACTCCGCGTTCACCGACGCCAACAACGTCTTCAACTTCCTCGGCGAGGCCCTCAGCTACTCCTGCGTCGCCGTCGCCGCCTGGGCGGGCGGGGCGCTGATCGGGCGGGAGCTGGAGTCCGGCACCGCCAAGCTCGCCTGGACCCAGTCCGTGTCCCCGGTCCGCTGGCTGGCCGGCAAGCTGACCGCGGCCGCCCTGCCGCTGGTCGCCGGGGGCGGGCTGCTCGCGCTGGTCTTCGGCCGGGCATGGACCTCCGACCAGGACTGGCTGGTCAGCAACTGGACCTACGACCGGGTCTTCGTCCCGCGCGGCCCGCTGCTGCCGGCCCTGCTCCTGTTCGGCCTCGCCGTCGGCGCCCTCGCCGGGATCGCGCTCGGCCGCACCCTCCCGGCGCTCGGCGCGGCCGCCGCCGTGACCCTGGTGACCAGGCTGTACCTGCGCGAGGCGTGGAAGCCGCTGCACGGCCCGCTGCACGGCTTCTGGGCCGTGCAGCTGAGCGCCACCGCGATGGTGCTCGTGCCGGCCGCCGCGGCCACAGTCGGCGCGTTCTGGCTCTTGCGCCGCCGGACCCGCTGAGGGACCGTCGGTCCCGCGCGTACCCCCGGACGGCGGAAGGGCGTGCGGGACCGGTGGGAAGGTCGTACAGGATCGTCACTTTCGTGATCCCGAAGGCCTCCTCAGGCTGATCACAGACGTCCGCGAGCCTCCCGCCGCTATCCCATACGCCATGTCTTCGTAACCATTGGTTCAGACGGACTTGCGACGCTCAGCCAATGAAGCCCGCCGTGCCAGAGCCTTCGCCGCCCCCCGAGGGGTTCGCGGGAAACGGGGTCGTCCAGCTCCCACCCGCACGTTCCGACGCGCCTGTCACGGCCCGGGCGCGGAACAATGGGGTCATGAGTCAGCAGAACGCCCAGGCAGCCGAGGTTCAGCACGTCCAGCCCTCCGTGGGCTCCATAGCAGCACACCGCCCGCACACCGTGGCCGCCGTGGTCTCCGACCTGGAACCCGACCTCGACGCCGACCTCGACACGTACGAGGAGTCGCAGGTCGACGGGGTTCAGCTGCCCCAGGGGCGCTTCCTCGACCGGGAGCGCAGCTGGCTCGCGTTCAACGAGCGGGTTCTCGAACTGGCCGAGGACCCGAACACGCCGCTGCTGGAGCGGGCGAACTTCCTGGCGATCTTCGCGAGCAACCTGGACGAGTTCTTCATGGTCCGGGTGGCGGGCCTGAAGCGCCGGATCGCCACCGGGGTGGCCACCCGCTCCGCCTCCGGGCTGCAGCCCCGCGAGGTGCTGGAGATGATCTGGGCCCGCTCCCGCGAGCTGATGGCCCGGCACTCCGCCTGCTACCACGAGGACGTCGCCCCCGCGCTCGCGGAGGAGGGCATCCACCTGGTCCGCTGGGCCGAGCTGACCGAGAAGGAGCAGGCGCGGCTCTTCACGCTGTTCCGGCACCAGATCTTCCCGGTCCTGACCCCGCTGGCGGTCGACCCGGCGCACCCGTTCCCGTACATCTCCGGGCTCTCCCTGAACCTGGCCGTGGTCGTCCGCAACCCGGTCAGCGGTCACAAGCACTTCGCCCGCGTGAAGGTGCCGCCGTCGCTGTCCCGCTTCCTGGAGAGCTCCCCGGGCCGCTACGTCCCGATCGAGGACGTCATCGCCGCCCACCTGGAGGAGCTGTTCCCGGGCATGGAGGTCGTGGAGCACCACGCCTTCCGGCTGACGAGGAACGAGGACCTGGAGGTCGAGGAGGACGACGCGGAGAACCTGCTCCAGGCCCTGGAGAAGGAGCTCATGCGGCGCCGCTTCGGGCCGCCGGTGCGCCTGGAGGTCGAGGAGTCCATCGACCGCGAGGTCCTCGACCTGCTGGTGCGCGAGCTGAAGATCTCCGAGGCGGAGGTCTACCCGCTGCCCGGCCCGCTCGACCTCACCGGCCTGTTCCGCTTCGCGAGCCTGGACCGCCCGGAGCTGAAGTACCGCAAGTTCATCGCGGGCACCCACCGCGACCTCGCCGAGGTCGAGTCGGCGTCCGCGCCCGACATCTTCGCCGCCCTGCGCGAGCGGGACGTGCTGCTGCACCACCCGTACGACAGCTTCTCCACCTCCGTGCAGGCCTTCGTCGAGCAGGCCGCCGAGGACCCGGACGTCCTCGCGATCAAGCAGACCCTGTACCGGACCTCCGGCGACTCCCCGATCGTCAACGCGCTCATCGACGCCGCCGAGGCCGGCAAGCAGGTCCTCGTCCTGGTCGAGATCAAGGCCCGCTTCGACGAGCACGCCAACATCAAGTGGGCGCGCAAGCTGGAAGAGGCCGGCTGCCACGTGGTCTACGGCCTGGTCGGCCTGAAGACCCACTGCAAGCTGTCCCTGGTGGTCCGCCAGGAGGGCGAGACGCTCCGCCGCTACAGCCACGTGGGCACCGGCAACTACCACCCGAAGACCGCGCGCCTGTACGAGGACCTCGGCCTGCTCACCGCCGACCCGCAAGTCGGCGCGGACCTGTCCGACCTGTTCAACCGGCTCTCCGGCTACTCCCGCCGGGAGACCTACCGCCGCCTGCTGGTGGCCCCCAAGTCGCTGCGCGACGGACTGATCGCGCGCATCGAGAAGGAAATACAGCACCACCGGGCCGGCCGCCCCGCGTTCATCCGCATCAAGGTCAACTCGATGGTGGACGAGGCGATCATCGACGCCCTCTACCGCGCGTCCATGGCGGGCGTGCCGGTCGACATCTGGGTGCGCGGCATCTGCGCGATCCGCCCGGGCGTCGCGGGCCTGTCGGAGACCGTCCGGGTCCGCTCGATCCTCGGCCGCTTCCTGGAGCACTCCCGGGTCTTCGCCTTCGGCAACGGCGGCGAGCCCGAGGTGTGGATAGGCAGCGCCGACATGATGCACCGCAACCTCGACCGCCGGATAGAGGCCCTGGTCCGGGTCGTCGACCCGGCTCACCGGGCCGCGCTCAACCGGTTCCTCGAATCCGGCATGTCCGACTCCACCTCCTCCTGGCACCTGGGCCCGGACGGCGAATGGACCCGGCACGCGACCGACGCGGACGGCCAGCCCCTGCGCAACACCCAGGAGATGCTCATAGACGCCCGGAGGCGCCGGCGTGGCACAGCAACACCTTGAACCGACGGACCCGACGGCCCGGGTGACGACCGGGGACGCCCTCGCGGGCTACCTGCGCGCCCAGGCCACGGAGTTCCTCCGCGCGCTGCGCCTGCACCGGGAGACCGGGACGGTGAGCGCGACGGAGGAGTCCGTCGACGCGGCCCGCGCCCTGCGCCGCTCGGCCCGGCGCATCAGCGGCAGCCTGCACACCTTCCGACCGCTCCTGGAGACCGACTGGTCCGAGGAGATCCGCCCCGAACTCGCCTGGCTGTCGGGCACGTTGGGCCTTGAGCACGCCTACGAGGCCCGGCTGGAGCGTCTGTTGCTGGCGCTGCACCGCCTCTCCGGCTCAACGACCCTGCCGGGCCAGGCCACTTCGGACACGGCGGCCGACCGCGGCAACCTCACGGTGGGCGCGGCCAAAGCCGGCGCCCTCCTCGACCGCCAGCTCACCCTCGCCCGCACCCGGGCCCACTCCACGGCCCTCCAGGCGCTCGGCTCCTCCCGCTTCCACGCGGTCGCCGACAAGGTCGCGGTGCTGGCCAGCGAGGTCCCGCTGACGGCCGCGGCGCCCGCCACCGACCTGCGCCCGCTGGCGTCGGCGGCCGAGGAGCGCCTCACCGACGCCATCGCGGCGCTCCCCCTGGTCACCGCGGGCCACCCCTACAACGCGGAGGCCCTGGTCCACGGCCTGTCCCCGGACCCGGCCCCGCACCCCCAGGACGGCCCCTGGCACCAGGTCCGCCTCCTGCTGCGCCTGCACCGCTACGCCCGCGAGGTGCTGTGCGGCGAGGACGCGCCCGTGGACGTACGACTGCTCGCGGCCGGCCAGGCCCTGAACCGGCACCGCGACGCCTCGGAAGCCGCCGCCGCGGCCGCCTCGGCGGCCCGCACCCCGCGCATCGCCCCCGCGACGGCCTACGCCCTCGGTGTCCTCCACGCCGACCAGCGGCACGAGGTGGAGGCGGCCAGGTTCGCGTTCCAGCAGGCGTGGCAGAAGCAGCGGGTGGAGGCCGTGTGACCGACACCCCGGTGCTGGCGGCGGGCTGCGTCCTGTGGCGCCGCTCGCCGGTCGACGGCGACCTGGAGGTCTGCCTCGTCCACCGCCCCAAGTACGACGACTGGTCGCACCCGAAGGGCAAGCTCAAGCGGGGCGAGGACGCGGCGACGGGCGCGTTGCGCGAGGTGGCGGAGGAGACCGGCTACACGGCCGCGCTCGGCAGCGAGCTCTCCACCGCCCACTACTACGCCAACGGCCGCCCCAAGGACGTCCGTTACTGGGCCGGCGAGGCGGGCGAGGGTCACTTCACCCCGAACCACGAGGTGGACAGGATCCTGTGGCTCCGCCCGGCGGAGGCCCGGCAGCGCCTGACCCAGCCGCGGGACGCGGAGTTGGTGGACGAGCTCCTGGCCTCGCTGCACAACACCCCCTAGGGGGCTCGACGGAACCAGGGTCCGACTGGGGTCCGGCCCTGGGAAGTCGAACGGCGGCAGGTGTTCGGCTTCGGGCATGACCGAACACCCGTCCGGGCACCCTCGGACCCTCCACCGGGTTCCGCTCGTCGGCCGTTACGCGGAACTGCGGTTGCTCGGCAGCTATGTGACGAGTACGCAGGAAGGCCAGAGCGGCGCGGTGCTGCTGCTCGGCCGATGGAACACCAGAGCCACGTCGCCCTGGTGCACGCCCTGCACCGCGACGCCGTGTACGAGACGCTCACTCCCGAACGGTGGCTGGTCGCGCAGTTCCTCCCCCAGCCTTCGGCCGGGGTACCCCCAGCGCCCCTCGGGGCGCTGCCGCGCCTCATGCCTGGGTTCTGTGACCTTCCCCGTCCGTCCGCGCGAGGCTTCTCGCCCGTCGCGCCGGTCCTCGCCACCCACACGTGCACCGGGCGAAACAGAACCGCCCCTGTTCGACCATGCTCGTGTGGTGTTCCTGTCCGTGCAAGGCCCGCTCGGAACCGTCCTCCTGCGCCACGCCGACAACGTTACCCACGCCCGGTAAAGCACTGGTATGCGTGACGGCCCCACCCACCCCTCGTTAAGCGGAACGACGCGGGACCCGTGACGGACGTACCGGCTGGGGGTAGGCAGGCAATGGAACGGCGGCAGCACTGGCGCGCTGGGAAGACGGCCGTCACCGTAGGGCTCGTGGTCGGCCTCGGCGCCTGCGCCACCGGCTGCGGCGGCGCCACGGCCGAGGGCGTCAGCGGCTCCCCCGGCGACAACCCGGTCGCCCTCCTGAAGCGCGCGGCGGACACCCTGCGCGCCACCCGCACCTCCCAGGCGACGACCTCCATGGAGATGGCCACCGGCGGCACCCGGGTCACCATCCGCGGCAAGGGCGTCTACGACTACGAACGGCAGCTCGGCAGGCTCACGGTCGTCCTCCCGCAGGACCCCGCCGGCACCTCCGAGCACCGCCCGATCACCGAACTCCTCGCCCCGGGCGCGCTGTTCATGAAGAACCGGGGCGCCGGGGTGCCCGCCGACAAGTGGGTCCGGGTGGAGACCGCGACCCTCTCCGACGGCAACCTGGTCACCGGCGGCGCGACCGACCCGTTCGCGGCGGCCGAGCTGCTGCGCGGCACCCGCACCGCGACGTACGTGGGAAAGACCGAGTTCGCCGGGACCGAGGTCCGGCACTACCGGGGCACCGCCGACCTCGCGGCCGCCGCCCGCTCGGCGTCCGCCGACGACAGGGCCGCCCTGGCCGCCGCGGCGAAAGGGTTCGCCACCCCCGAGGTCCCGTTCGACGTGTACCTCGACAAGCAGGGCCGGATCCGGAAACTGCGGCAGCGGTTCAGCTTCGTCAACGACAGCGGCAAGGGCACGGTGGCGGTCGCCTCGACGACCCTGCTGTACGGTTTCGGCACTCCGGTGGACGTGAAGCTGCCACGCTCCGAGGACATCTACGCGGGCCGGATCGCCGAAAACCAGCCGACGCACTAGTCAGGGAACGGCTCTGTGCAACCTGTGAACTAGCCCGTCCGTGCCATGCGCGTTGTGTAGACCGCTGCCTACTCTAGAGAGTCGGTGACGGCAGAGAAGAGGTGATGCACGTGGCTCCGGTCGGCGGTACGGCAGTTCAGGACCACGTGGCCCTCGCCGAGATCGAGCTGTGCGGAGAGCTGATCATCGCGGCGTCGGCCGCCGAGGACCGGCTCAGCCTGGAGAGTATCGACGAGGTGCTGCGCGTGGCCGAGGAGCGCGAGGTCTACTGATTCAGGCCAGGCGCCGGTCGGGACCGCTCGGGTCGGCTCAGGTCCGCAGCAGGCGGGCGATGGCCTGGGTGGCCTCCTCGACCTTCGCGTCGATCTCCGACCCGCCCTTGACGGCCGCGTCGGCGACGCAGTGCCGCAGGTGTTCCTCGAGGAGCTGGAGGGCGAAGGACTGCAGGGCCTTGGTGGAGGCGGAGACCTGGGTGAGTATGTCGATGCAGTAGGTGTCCTCGTCGACCATGCGCTGCAGACCCCGGATCTGACCCTCGATCCGGCGCAGCCGTTTGAGGTGCTCGGCCTTCTGCTTGTGGTAACCGTGCGTGGTCGCCGGCGCTCCGCTTCCGGAGGGCGTCGTGGCGCCGGCCTCGGTGGTCGTCATCGCGTCCTCCGCATCGTCGATTCATATACCCCTGGTGGGTATATGGTAACGAACTTTGCTGGGTATAGGGCCCTCGGGACGCCCCCTTCATGATCACCAAGCCCGATGGGCGAAACTGGAGGGCGGCCCATTAGCCGTGGCCGGATGATGCGCTTAGCATCAGCCTGACCGAAACCCATGCATACCGAGGACCCCAAGTGCGCTTTCGTCTGACCCCCAGGGAGACGAGCTTCTACGACATGTTCGCCGCGTCCGCGGACAACATCGTCACGGGCTCGAAACTCCTGATGGAACTGCTCGGGGCGGACGCGTCTGCCCGGGCCGAGATCGCAGAGCGTATGCGGGCAGCGGAACACGCAGGTGACGACGCCACGCACGCGATCTTCCACCAGCTGAACTCCTCGTTCATCACGCCCTTCGACCGCGAGGACATCTACTCCCTCGCATCGTCCCTCGACGACATCATGGACTTCATGGAGGAGGCCGTCGACCTGGTCGTCCTCTACAACATCGAGGAACTGCCGAAGGGCGTCGAGCAGCAGATCGAGGTGCTGGCCCGGGCCGCCGACCTGACGGCCGAGGCGATGCCCCACCTGCGCACGCTGGAGAACCTCACCGAGTACTGGATCGAGGTGAACCGCCTGGAGAACCAGGCGGACCAGATCCACCGCAAGCTTCTCGCCCACCTCTTCAACGGCAAGTACGACGCGATCGAGGTGCTGAAGCTCAAGCAGATCGTGGACGTCCTGGAAGAGGCGGCGGACGCGTTCGAGCACGTGGCGAACACGGTGGAGACCATCGCCGTCAAGGAGTCCTGAGCCGTCGATGGACACCTTCGCGCTCGTCGTGACCATCCTGGTCGCGCTCTTCTTCACGTATACGAACGGTTTCCACGACTCGGCGAACGCGATTGCGACCTCGGTCTCCACCCGCGCGCTGACGCCGCGCGCGGCCCTCGCGATGGCGGCCGTGATGAACCTCGCGGGCGCCTTCCTGGGCTCCGGGGTCGCCAAGACGGTCAGTGAGGGCCTGATCGAGACGCCCAAGGGCTCCACGGGCCTGGGCATCCTCTTCGCGGCGCTGGTCGGCGCGATCGTCTGGAACCTCGTCACCTGGTACTTCGGCCTGCCCTCGTCCTCCTCGCACGCGCTGTTCGGCGGCCTGGTGGGCGCGGCACTGGCCGGCGGCACGACCGTCCTCTGGAACGGCGTCGTGGACAAGGTCATCATCCCGATGTTCCTGTCCCCGCTCGTCGGCCTGGTCCTCGGCTACCTGGTCATGACGGCCATCATGTGGCTGTTCCGCCGCTCCAACCCGCACAAGGCGAAGCGGGGCTTCCGGATAGCGCAGACCGTCTCCGCGGCCGGCATGGCGCTCGGCCACGGCCTCCAGGACGCCCAGAAGACGATGGGCGTCGTCGTCATGGCACTGGTGATTTCCGGCCACGAGACGTACGGCGACCCGATCCCGGTCTGGGTCAAGATCATCTGTGCCGTGATGCTCTCGCTCGGCACCTACGCCGGCGGCTGGCGCATCATGCGCACCCTCGGCCGCAAGATCATCGAACTCGACCCCCCGCAGGGCTTCGCGGCCGAGGCGACCGGTGCGTCGATCATGTTCACCACGGCGTTCCTCTTCAAGGCGCCCATCTCCACGACCCACGTCATCACCTCGGCCATCATGGGCGTCGGCGCGACGAAGCGCGTGAACGCGGTCCGCTGGGGCATCGCCAAGAACATCGTCCTGGGCTGGTTCATCACGATGCCGGCAGCGGCCCTGGTAGCGGCAGCAGCCTTCGGCATCGTGGACCTGACGCTCCTCTAGCCCCGATCCCGCCCACCGGGGCTCCCGGCCACCGCCAGAGCCGAACCACCCCAACCCCCCGGGGGCGCGGTCAACGCCCCGAACCAATCCAACAAACCGCCACCCCAACCCCCAGGGGCGCTGGGGGTACCCCCGGCCGAAGGCTGGGGGAGGAACTGCGCGACCAGCCCCCACCGGCCCGCAGCCGCCGTACAACAGTGCCTCCCGCCCTCTGCGGCGCTCTCCTCCCCCACCCAGACGCGCAGAGAACCTCACCACGCCCTACCCTCGACCTCGCCTCTTTCAACGAACCGAGTCGGGTGGGTGGGCGGGCAAGAGGACATACAAAAGGCGGGCCCGCCCCCGGGAGCCAGGGGCGGGCCCTTTTGCATCCTCGCGGTGGCACCGCCATGCAGCACCGCGAGGGGTCAGGTCCGGCTCAGCCGAATCGGCCGGAGATGTAGTCCTCGGTCGCCTGGACCGACGGGTTGGAGAAGATCCGCTCCGTGTCGTCGATCTCGATCAGCTTGCCGGGCTGGCCGACGGCGGCCAGGTTGAAGAACGCCGTGCGGTCGGAGACACGCGCCGCCTGCTGCATGTTGTGCGTCACGATGACGATCGTGAAGCGCTCCTTCAGCTCACCGATCAGGTCCTCGATGGCGAGGGTGGAGATCGGGTCGAGCGCAGAGCAGGGCTCGTCCATGAGCAGCACGTTCGGCTCGACCGCGATCGCGCGGGCGATGCAGAGCCGTTGCTGCTGACCACCGGAGAGGCCGGAACCCGGCTTGTTCAGGCGGTCCTTGACCTCGTTCCAGAGGTTCGCGCCCTTGAGCGACTTCTCGACGATGTCACCGAGCTCGCTCTTCCTGAAGTTGCCGTTCAGCCGCAGACCCGCGGCCACGTTGTCGAAGATCGACATCGTGGGGAAGGGGTTCGGGCGCTGGAACACCATGCCGACCTCGCGGCGCACCGCCACCGGGTCGATGTTGGCGCCGTACAGGTTCTCGTCGTCGAGGAGGACCTTGCCCTCGACCCGGCCGCCGGGGGTGACCTCGTGCATGCGGTTGAGCGTGCGCAGGAACGTCGACTTGCCGCAGCCGGAGGGGCCGATGAACGCCGTGACGGTGCGCGGCTCGATGTTCATCGAGATGTCTTCGATGGCCTTGTGGGAGCCGTAGTAGGCGGTGAGCCCGCTTACGTCGATTCGCTTGGACATTTACTTCTTCACTTCCAAAGTGTCGGTCGCTGTCGGCCGGTCAGCGACCGGTCTTGGGGGCCTTCCAGCGGGCGATGCCGCGGGCCACCAGGTTCAGGATCATCACGAAGGCGATCAGCGTGAGCGAGGCCGCCCAGGCACGGTCGTAGGCCGCGTTGGCCCCGGCGCTGTCCGCGTACTGCTGGTAGATGAACAGCGGCAGCGACGACTGCGCACCCTCGAAGGGGTTGTTGTTGATGAACGGGTTGCCGAACACCAGCAGCAGCACCGGCGCGGTCTCACCCGCGATACGGGCGATGGCCAGCATGACACCGGTCGTGATGCCGCCGATGGAGGTCGGCAGGACCACCTTAAGGATGGTGCGCCACTTGGGCACGCCGAGCGCCAGGGACGCCTCGCGCAGCTCGTTCGGGACGAGCTTGAGCATCTCCTCGGTGGAGCGCACGACCACCGGCATCATCAGGATGGCCAGGGCCAGCGATCCGGCGAAGCCGAAGGGCTGCATCTTGAAGATCAGCATGATGCTGAGGATGAACAGACCCGCGACGATCGACGGGATACCGGTCATCACGTCCACGAAGAAGGTGACGGCCTTGGCGAGCCGGCCGCGTCCGTACTCGACGAGGTAGACCGCGGTGAGGATGCCGATCGGGGCGCCGATCAGGGTGGCGAGGCCGACCTGCTCCAGGGAGCCGATGATGGCCGCGTAGGCACCACCGCCGGTGTCGGCGTTGGCGACGACGCCCATGGAGTGGCTGAGGAAGTAGGGGTCCAGGACCTTCACACCGCGCGAGACGGTCACCCAGATCAGGGAGACCAGCGGGACCACGGCGATGACGAAGGCAACCCAGACCAGGGAGGTGGCGACGCGGTCCTTGGCCTGCCGGCGGCCCTCGACGCGGGCGGCGATGACATAGGTGCCGAGGACGTAGAGGAGGCCGGCGATCAGGCCCCACTGGACCTTGCTGTCCAGGCCGCCGACGAGGCCGATGAGCACGCCGAGGACGATGGACCCACCGACGATGGCGTAGGGGGACCACTTGGGGAGGCTGGCACCGCGCAGGGTGCTGGCTGCTGCGGTGCTCATGCGTTGGCCCCCGAGTACTCTGCGCGGCGCTGGATGATGATGCGGGCCGCGCCGTTGACCAGCAGGGTGATGACGAAGAGGACCAGACCGGAGGCGATGAGCGCGTCACGGCCGTCCTCGGTCGCCTCGCCGAACTTGCTGGCGATGTTCTGGGCGAAGGTGCCGCCGCCCGGGTTGAGCAGGCTGGCGTGGATGTCGAAGTCCGGGGAGAGCACGGTGGCGACGGCCATCGTCTCGCCGAGCGCGCGGCCGAGGCCGAGCATCGAGGCGGAGATCACGCCGGAGCGCCCGAAGGGCAGCACCGACATGCGGACGACCTCCCAGCGGGTGGCGCCGAGGGCCAGCGCGGCCTCTTCGTGCATCTGCGGGACCTGACGGAAGACCTCGCGGCTCACGTTGGTG
Source organism: Streptomyces sp. NPDC001980 (assembly GCF_040296885.1). NCBI lineage: Bacteria > Bacillati > Actinomycetota > Actinomycetes > Kitasatosporales > Streptomycetaceae > Streptomyces > Streptomyces sp. NPDC001980. The sequence goes on from NZ_JBEOYD010000003.1 coordinate 436,220, forward strand.
ATGATCGGCAGGATCATGATCGCGAGCAGGATCGAGACGGTCAGGATCGTACGCGGGGCGCCGCCGTCCCAGGAGAAGATCCCGGTCCAGCCGAAGTAGTCGTTCAGCCAGCTGAACAGGCCGGTCATGTGCGGGACGAGGATCAGCGCGCCCCACAGGCCGTACACGATGGACGGCACGGCGGCGAGCAGGTCGATCACGAACGCGACGGGGCCGGCCATGCGGCGCGGCGCGTAGTGCGTGATGAACAGCGCGATCGCGACCGCGATCGGGACCGCGATGGCCATGGCGATGATCGAGGAGACGATCGTGCCGAAGGCGAGGACCGCGATGCCGAAGGTCGGCGGGATGAGGTTGGTGTTCCACTCGAAGGTGGTGAGGAAGTTGCCGTGGTCGCGGTTGATCGCGAGGGCGGCCCGGTAGGTGAGGAAGACCGCGATCGCGGCCATGATCACCAGGAGCAGGACACCGGAACCGCGGGAGAGACCGAGGAAGACTCGGTCACCCACCCGGGTGGCGCCGCGCGCGTTGCGCTTCTGCTGGGCCGCGGAGGGCTGTGGGGGGGTAGGGGGAGATGCGTCTGTTGTCTGCGTCGATATGTCCATCGGGTTCTCCGGTCTGCGGAGTCGCCTTGGGGGGCGGCTCGGAGAAGCCGTACGCCCCACACGTAAGGGCGTACGGCTCCGGGCGGCGGTGCACCGGACGGTGCGGCCGGGCTCCTTCCGGAACTCGGCCGCACACACGGATCTTTAGCTCAGGCCCTCGACGGTGGAGCGGACCTTGGTGATGATCTCGTCGGGAACGGGGGCGTAGTCGATCGTGGAGAGGAGCTTCTGGCCGTCCTCGCTCGCGATGTAGCGCAGGAACGCCTTGGTGGCGGGCAGGGTGTCGGCCTTGTTGCCCTTGTCGCAGACGATCTCGTAGGTGACCAGGCTGATCGGGTACGCGCCCTCGGCCTTGGTCTTGTAGTCGAGCTGGAGCGACAGGTCGCTGCCGGTGCCGACGACCTTGGCGGCCGCGATGTCGGCGGTGGCGGACTCGGTGGACGGGGCCACCGGCGCGCTGGCGCCCGTGTCGATGGAGGCGGCCTTGATGCCGTCCGAGACGTAGGAGAGCTCGAAGTAGCCGATGGCGCCGGAGGTCTGCTTGACCTGCTGGGCGACACCCGCGGACTGCGGAGCGGACTGGCCGCCCTTGGCCTGCCAGGCCTTGCCGCCGGAGTACTTCCAGTTGCTCGGGGTGGTGGCGATCAGGTACTTGGTGAGGTTGTCCGTCGTACCCGACTCGTCCGAGCGGTGGAACGCCTGGATCTTCAGGTCGGGAAGCTTGGCGGACGGGTTCAGCTTCTTGATCGCCGCGTCGTTCCAGTTGGTGATCTTGCTGTCGAAGATCTTGGCGAGGGTCGGCGCGTCCAGAACCAGGTTGTCGACACCCGGGACGTTGTAACCGATCGCGATCGCACCGCCGACCATCGGGAGGTCGATGCCCTGGCCGCCGGAGCAGACCTTCTTGGAGGCGGTGACCTCTTCGGGCTTGAGGGCGGAGTCGGAACCGGCGAAGGCGACCTGGCCCTGCGTGAAGGCGGTCACACCGGCGCCGGAGCCGGAGCCCTTGTAGTTGATCTGCACGCCACAGGCCTGGGAGAAGTTCTTCACCCAGGCGTCGATCGCGTTCTTCTGCGCGGAGGAGCCGTCGGCGAGCAGCTGGCCCTTGGCGTCGTCACACTTGATGGAGCTGGCGTTGGCGGAGGCCGAAGACGTGCTCGAACCGCTGCTGCCACCGTTGTCGTCCGAGCCGCACGCCGTCAGGGCCAGGGCGCCGGAGACAGCGACAGCACCGAGAGACAGGGCGCGCAGCCGGTTCTTGCGCTGAAGCTTCACTTTCGGGAGTTCCTTCCAGAGGCGCCACCTTCGGCGGCGTGCGAAGTAGATGGTGAGTGAGGGCCTCCTGACTGGGCATTTACGACCGCTCACCGCACCCGGTAAGGCCGAAATTAGGCAGAACAGGTGAAGCGGCCGATGGCCATAGGTAAACGGAGGGTGAACCCCTGCCGTCGACCCGGTTAGGTCACGGAATGCTTACGGTGAGGGCACATGCCGGTTCCAACGGGTGGGTTACGCGAACATTTCTTCGCCGTTCGCCATCGCAGTCGTTACGACGTCACAGCGTTCGTTACACCGCACGGGAACCCGTGTGCGACCGACGCCGTCTCGTCCCACGAAAGCCGACGCGAAAGGCACGGGCATGGAACGGCGTACCTTCATATCTGGCGGGGCGGCCGCCCTCGCGGCGACCGCACTGACGGGGTGCAGCTCCGGCGGCACTACCGCGTCCCACACGACCGGTACGCCACTCGCGACCACATCCTCTCGTACGGCGCTGAAGACCACCAGCGCAGCGGCCGCGGCCAACTGGACGGCCCTCGCCCACGCCCTGGACGGCACCCTGGTCCGCCCCGGGGAGGCCTCCTGGACCACCGCCCACCAGCTCTACAACACCCGCTTCGACGGCCTGAAGCCGGCGGCGGTCGCCTACGTGGCCCACGCCGACGACATCCGCACCACCCTGTCGTACGCCCAGGCCCATGCGCTGAAGGTCTCGATCCGCAACGGCGGCCACTCCTACGCGGGCTACTCCTCCGGCGACGGCCGCCTCATCCTCGACGTCTCCAAGCTGAACCGCATCCGTGTCAGCGGCGGTACGGCGGTCGTCGGCGCCGGCTCCAAGCTGATCGACGTGTACCGGGCCCTCGCGGCCAAGGGCGTGACCATACCGGCGGGCTCCTGCCCTACGGTCGGCGTCTCCGGCCTCGTCCTCGGCGGCGGCCACGGGGTCGCGTCCCGCGCATACGGGCTGACCTGCGACAGCCTCACCCAGGCGACGCTGATCACGGCGGACGGCACGCAGGTCGTGGCCAACGCGAGCACCAACAAGGACCTCTTCTGGGCGCTGCGCGGGGCCGGCAACGGCAACTTCGGCGTCGTCACGGAGCTGCAGTTCAGGACCCACCCGACCCCGCAGGGGGTGACGGCGTACCTGACCTGGCCGTGGTCGAAGGCCGCGCAGGTGTTCAAGGCCTGGCAGGAGTGGGGCCCGTCCCAGCCGGACGAGATCTGGTCCTCCCTCCATCTGGAGAACTCGGGCAGCGGCCCCCGCGTCTCGGTCGCCTGCTTCTCGATGGGCACGTACGGCGAACTCCAGAACGCGGTGGACGCCCTCGCCCACAAGGCCGGCGCCAACGCCTCCTCCGTCTCACTGCGCCGCCACGGCTACGAGGAGGCGATGGAGATCTACGCCGGCTGCTCCTCCTTCTCCACCGAGCCCCAGTGCCACCTGCCCGGCTCCACCCCCGGCCGCTCCCCGCAGGGCAAGCTCGGCCGCGAGACGTACACCGCCCGCTCCGACTTCTTCGACCGCTCCCTGTCCGCGGCCGGCATCCAGACGGCCCTGCGGCAGATCGCCGCCGTCCGGGGCGGGGCGGGCAGCATCGCGTTCACGGCGCTCGGCGGAGCGGTGAACAGGGTCTCGCCGACGGCGACGGCGTTCGTGCACCGCCGGTCGCGGATGCTGGCGCAGTACATCGTGTCGTGGGGTGCCGGGTCCTCCGGCAGCACGGGCCAGTCCTGGCTGAACGCGGCGCACACGGCCATGAAGCCGTACGCCTCCGGCGCGGCCTACCAGAACTACACGGACCCGACGCTGACGGACTGGAAGAAGGCGTACTACGGCGACGCCGTGACGAAGCTGGGCACGGTGAAGAAGCAGTACGACCCGAACCGGTTCTTCTCTTCTCCGCAGGGGTTGTAGAGAGGGGTGGCTCGGCGGGTCGTGTATCCGCGGGCGCGTGGGGGCTGATCGCGCAGTTCCCCGCGCCCCTTACAGGGCTACATGGCTGCGGGCAATCGTGCCGCAGGGCGGCACGGGTGGGCGCTGGGGGTCCCCCCGGCCGAAGGCTGGGGGAGGCACCCGGCCAGCGCCGGTGAGCGACACCCCCCGCCCTCAGCCCCGCCTACGCCGCCAGGTCACGTTCCTCAGCTTCGACCGACGTCCGGGCCCCGGGCACCAGTCCCACCCCCGCCGACCGCCTCCGCACGATCCACCCCACCCGCGGCGACCCCTCCACCGCCTTCATCACCGGTGTCAGCAAGGCGGTCGCCAGCGGGGACAGCAGCAGCACGACCGCCGTTCCCAGGGCGAACCCCCCGACCACGTCCGTCGGGTAGTGCACCCCCATGTACACCCGGCAGAACCCCTCCACCAGCGCGAGCCCTATCCCCGCCAGCCCGAACTTCCGGTTGGCGACGAACAGCCCGACCCCCAGCGCCATGGTGATCGTCGCGTGGTCGCTCACGAAGGAGTAGTCGGACTTGCCGGAGACGAGGACGTCGATCCCCTGGTGGGTGAGGAACGGCCGGGGCCGCTCGACGAAGCCGCGGATGGGAACGTTCACGAGGACGGCGATCGCGGCGGCGAGCGGCGCCCAGACCAGCGCGGCCATGGTGGCCGGCACGTCCTCGTCCGCCCGGCGCCGCACGGACCACCAGCACCACCCCACCAGCAGCACCATCGCGATCAGCAGCCCGTACTCCCCGACGAACTCCATGGCCCGGTCGAACCAGTGCGGCGCGTCCTTGGCCAGGCCATTGATGTCGTAGAGCAGGTCGACGTCAGGGTTCGACCCGGATTCGGCGATTACAGCCATCGCGCTGCGGCCCCTTCGTCGTCGTTCCGGGACGCACCTGGTGTGCGTCGCTCGCTGCCACCCCCGTGGTCGGCTTCGTCAACAGGAACGCACGGCCCACACCACTACGTTCCAGGTTCCACCGAATGATCACGCAGACGTTATCGAAGAGAGACAGAAACCCCCAGCTCAGGGGGTGGGTTATACGCTCCGTTCACACCGTGGTGGGGAGTGCTTTCGCGCCATCCTCGGTGACGCGAGTGGCCCCGAAGTAGTCGGCCGAGTCGATGGGGTCGAAACGGATCACGGCCCCGGTGTAGGGCGCGTCGATCATGTATCCGCCGCCGACGTAGATCCCCACGTGGTGGATGGCGCGGGAGTTCGACAGGTCGGTGGAGAAGAAGACGAGGTCCCCCGGGAGCAGCTCGTTGCGCGAGGGATGCGGCCCCGCGTTGTACTGGTCGTTGGCGACCCGGGGCAGCGTGATCCCGACACTGGCGTACGCCGCCTTGGTCAGCCCGGAGCAGTCGAAGCGGCCGTTGTCCGCGGCGGTGCCGTTGCCGCCCCAGAGGTAGGGGGTGCCGAGCTTCTTCTGGGCGTAGTTGATGGCCCCGGCGGCCTGCTTGGTCGGGGAGAGCCGGCTGACCGGCGCGGCGAAGCTCTGCTCCAGGGTGGTGATGGTCTTGACGTAGTTCTGGGTCTCCTTGTACGGCGGCACACCCTTGTACTTGATGACCGCGTACGCCCCCGCGTTGTAGGCGGCGAGCATGTTGTCGGAGATGTTGCCGGGCACGTCCTTCACATAGGACGCCAGCTGGCAGTCGTAGGAGGCGGCCGACGGAATCGCGTCGTTGGGGTCCCAGACGTCGCGGTCGCCGTCGCCGTCGCCGTCGATGCCGTGGGTGGCCCAGGTGCCGGGGATGAACTGAGCTATCCCCTGCGCGGCCGCCGCGCTCTGCGCGTTCGGGTTGAACCCGCTCTCCTGGTAGAGCTGTGCGGCGAGCAGGGCGGGGTTGATGGCGGAGCAGAGGTTGCCCCACTTCTGCACGAGGGTGGAGTACGCGGCCGGCACGGCTCCCTTGGCCAGGGTCTTGCCGGCGCCGCCGACCCCGTTGAGAAGGTTCCCGGCGACGACGTACACACCGATGACGAGCAGCATGACGAAGCTCACGCCGAGCGCCGTCACCGCGCCACCGATCACCCATACTTTCCGCACGCCCCAACCCTCCCCCATGTCAGGGCTGTTCAACGCCATTTCGGCCGAGAGTGGCGCTATTTCACAGGAAGACGGCGCACATGACGCCCCCTCAGCCGGCCCTCTCAGTCAGCCGTGGCGTCCTTGTACAGCTCGGCGGCCTCCCGGCCGAGCACCACGCTGTACGAGACGTCGGCGGTCGCCCCGCCCTGCTCGTGCCCGCCAAGGACCCCGACCACCTCGTGGTCCCCGTTCACCCAGGGGCTCCCACTGGTACCGCCCGTGAACTCGGGGCAGTCGATGCGCTGTTGGGTGGCGCTGTGGGGGACGGGCTTGTTGGTGCAGCTGACCGGCACCTCACGGGAGTCGGGGTACCCGGTGACGGTGACGGCGGTGGCGCCGGTGGCCACCCCGGCGGCGAACCGATTGCTCCCGGTCACGTCCTCGACCCGCTTCCCGTGCACCTCCGCCACGACGGCGAAGGCGACGTCACTGTCCTCGCTCTGCCCGTGGGCCCACCCGTCGGGCAGGTACCGCTTCCCGACCTTCCACGCCCCGTACGGCGCCTGCCCGTCCCGGTACCCGGGCACGAACACCAGCCCGGTGGCATCCCCCTCCCCGTCGATGCAGTGCGCGGCGGTGACGATCAGGTCCCGCTGCGGGCTGTGCACGACGGAGGCGGTGCAGAAGTGGTTGCCGGACAGGCTCCCGGCCCTGTCGCCGGCGAACAGCGCCCCGACTCTCGCGCTCTCCGCCGTGGCCCCGACCACCGCCGTCACTCCGAACGGCCCCGCCGCCTCGTCGGCGGCCGCGACGGAGGCCGACATGGCGGCCAGCACGACGACGACGCAGAGCGCGACGCGTCGCGAGGTGGCAGAGATGCGTGAGGTGCGCTTCATCAGCGCCCACTGTCTCCCACAAAGGTGAGAAACGGTTCCCGACTTCACTGAGATTTTTCTGGGAACCGCCCTTGCGGCCGACCGGCCTCGCCGTACACCGGAAATCCGTCGGTGGCGACTTCGATCCCCAAGGGCTCGGGCAACGGCACGCTCTCGCCGTACTTCCCGGGCAGTACGTCCTGGTAGGCGCCGTTGTCGGGGCGGGTGTGCAGCGCCCAGGTTCCGTTTCGCGGGTCGACGACGAGGAGGACGGGCACCCGGGCGACGGCGTACCAGTCGGCCTTGTCGCGGATCTCGCGGGACTTCTCGGAGGCGGAGATGACCTCGACGGCAAGCGCGGCGTCCTCGGGGGCGGCGAGCCAGTCGTCGTCCTCCATCCACTCCACGGGCAGGACGATCAGATCGGGGGTCACATAGTCGTCGGGGTCGTCGGGGAGAGCGATCGAAGACACCTCGAAGGCTCCCAACCCTTCCGGCAGCACTCCGTCGATCCGGCGGCGGATCTGATAGACCACGCCCGCGTGCTTCCCACGCGGGGTCGGGGACATCACGAGCTTTCCTCCCACGATCTGCACCCGCAGACCCGTCGCTTCCTCGATCTTCTCAGCGACCTCGCGCAGATTCCCGGGCCGGGGACGCAGACCGTTCTGAGCGCCCGATGACACGGACATGGCTCGCCGCCTCCGTTCCGCCTCGGCTGCGCGAGCGGGCTCATGGGGAGGACCTACGTCCCGCTCGGTTTCGAATCCACCGTACTGGCCGACTTCCGCGCACGCAGCCTGCCCACGCCTCGGATCCGCCTTGACCACAGCCACCACTCCCTCACGTTCCGATCCGACACGATTACATTAAGTCACCGGTCTGACACTCGCCCCACAGCAGCTTCCCGCCCCTCGCGGCACCCGGCTCGCACAGCACGGAGACGCCCCACGACTCGGCGCACGCCTGTACGAGATACAGCCCGCGCCCGCTTTCGGCGTCCCCGCCGACGGGACCGACCCCCGTCTACATCCGCTCCGCGACCACCGTCGTCACCACCGACCGCCGCAAGTGGAACGCCTTCGTACTCGGAGTACAGGCGGGCGAGTTCGACCATTTTCGCGGTGGGGCGGTATGACCGTTGAGAGCATTCTCGTCAACCCGGAGCCGCTCCGATCCCTCTATGGACACATTCCTGACCTGACGGGCGTTCGGATTCGATCGGTCAATCTGAACTGGCGTGGCCCCACGATGACACTCCGCCTCGACATGCCCTCGTTTCCCGGCTCGGCCCCTCAGGAGTGGATCGACGCGGGCATGGACACGGTGCAGTGTCAGTTTCAGTTCCTGGCGGTGGACGGCATCTCGCTCAGCAACTGGGCCCCGCCGGTCGGGGGCGATGTCATGACGACTCCCTGGGGTACGGAACGCCGCATGAAGGTCTCCGTGAGAAGCATGGGAATGTCACTGGAATTCGACTGCAGCGACTCCGTGTGTGTCGGTCACGTGACCGCCTTCGAGATCCGTGAAGACGGGTCCGACAACGGGCGGCATCTATTCCGCAGCAAAGTGGATGCCCGACGGCACACCGCCCTTCCCGGAACCACGGAGAAGACGTTCTATGAGCGCTGACTGGTCACGCCTCCTCACATCCCAGGAATGCTTGGGGGAGCTTTACGAAGGCACCGCGCCCACGGCCGACTCGTGCGATCCGTTCTACGTGCACATCGACGAACGGAACAACTCGGTGACCCTGGGTTTCAACACCTGGGCTCTCCCGTCGAACACCCCGGCAGAATGGCGTGAGAAGGCATTCAACGCCTTCGATTTCTACCTCGCATTCGAAGGGGTGACGGAGCTCCGGGTCACGGGCTGGGGGGCTTCCGAAGCGAAGAACGTCGGCTTGACCATGCACGAGCACTGCTTCGACGTGGTTCTGGGATCCCAGGATTCGGGAATCACGTTCCGGGCGGCCACGGCTCGGTTGGCCAGGACTCACGCGTATCTCGCCTCGGGCAGCCTCTGAGGCCCGCCTTCTCCCAGTCCGGCGACACCGAAGCGTCCTGCGCCACCCCCGCGCTCAGAACGTCGTCGTCATCCCCCCGTCCACCGCGATCGTCTGCCCCGTGATGAAGGACGCCGCGTCGCTCGCCAGGAAGACGACGATGCCCGCGATCTCGGCCGGGCGGCCCCAGCGCCCGAGTGCGGTGCGGGTGCGCAGCCATCTGCCCCACTCCGGGTCCTCGGCCAGCTCCGCGTTGACGTCCGTGGCGAAGGTGCCCGGGGCCACCGAGTTGACCGTGGTGCCGCTGGGGCCCAGGTCGGCCGCAAGGGCCCGGGTCAGGCCGTCGAGGCCCGCCTTCGCCGTGGCGTAGGCGACGTCGCCGATCCGGCCGAGCTGGCCGACGACGGACGAGACGTTGATGATGCGGCCCGGGGTGCCCCGGGCGGCGAGCCCCCGGGCGACCGTCTGGCTCAGCGCGTACGCCGACGTCAGGTGGACGTCGAGCAGCGCGGACAGCTCGTCCGGCGCCATCTCCTCGACGCCCCTGCGGTCCCGGTGGCCCACGTTGTTGACAAGGATGTCGATCGCGCCGAGGGCGGTCACCGCCTCCTCGGCCGCCTCGCGGTCGGTGACGTCGAAGGCGGCCGCCGTGACATCCAGACCCCCGTCCTCGCGCAGGGCCGCCGCCACCTCCTCCAGCGTCGCCGCGTCCCGGCCGTTGAGGACCACCCGCGCGCCGGCGCCCGCCAGCCCCCGCGCCATCTCCAGGCCCAGCCCCCGCACGGAGCCGGTCACCAGGGCCGTCCGCCCGCCGAGCGAGAAGTCCACGGCGCCGCCGCTCATCCGGCCACCTCCCGGAGAACCGTCGTACCCGTTGTATCCGTCGTGTCCGCTCACCGTATCCGGGTGGCGCGACGGGCCCGCCGGGCGTCCGGCAGCTGGGCGGTCACCCGGCCGGACCCGCGTTCACGCGGCCTCGACGCCGAGCGGCCACCGCACCCCCGTCAGCTCCTCCGACAGCGTCCACAGCCTGCGGGCCGCCGCCGGATCGCTCGCCGCCGCGCTGCGGCCGACCAGGGTCGGCGCTCCGCGCATCTCGCCGAGGCCGTCCGGGCCGACATAGCTCGCGCCCGGCAGGTCCTGGGTGGCCGCGTACAGCGTGGGGAGGGTGCCCGCGCGGTCGTCCTGGGCGAAGAGGCGGTTGCCGACCCGCATGCCCAGGCGGGCCAGCGGGTTGGCGGTGTGGCTCTGCAGGTTGGTGGCCGCGTAGCCGGGGTGGGCGGCGAGGGCGCGGACGCGGGAGCCGGCCTCCGCGAGCCGGCGCTGGAGTTCCAGCACGAACAACAGGTTCGCCAGCTTGGACTGGGCGTAGGCGCGGGTCGGGTTGTAGGCGCCCTTCAGGTTCACGTCCTCGAAGTGGATCACTCCGTCGCCGCCCCGGTGCAGGCCCGAGGAGACGGTGACCACACGGTCCGTGAGGTACGGCAGCAGCAGGTTCGTGAGCGCGAAGTGGCCCAGATGGTTCGTGCCGAACTGCATCTCGAAGCCGTCCTTGGTGCGCAGCTCCGGGAGCATCATCACGCCCGCGTTGTTGATCAGGAGGTCCAGCGGCCGGTCCCAGCCCGCGGCGAACTCTCGTACCGAGGACAGGTCGGCCAGGTCCAGGCGGCGGACCTCGGTGCTGCCGTTCACCCGCGCCGCGGCCGCCCGTCCGCGCTCCGGGTCCCGTACCGCCAGCACCACATGCGCACCCGCCCGGGCCAGCGCGTCCGCGGCGGTGAAGCCGAGGCCGCTGTTGGCACCGGTGACCACGGCCGTACGGCCGGAGAGCCCGGGGAGGTCGGAAGCGTTCCACTTGCGTTTCATCTCAGCCATGCCCATCAATGTAGACGTCGACAACAATGTCGTCAATGACAACAAAGATGGCAACGTCAACAAAGCTGACGCCGACCACAAAGCTGACAGCGGCTACATCGGGATACGATGGCCCCCATGCCGCAGAGCCGCCCCTACCACCACGGAGACCTGCGCGCCGCCCTGGTCGCCGGCGCCGAGCGCACCCTGCGCGAGAAGGGCACCGCCGCGCTGTCCCTGCGCGAACTGGCCCGCGACATCGGCGTGAGCCACGCCGCCCCCGGCCGGCACTTCAAGGACAAGCAGGCCCTGCTGGACGCGCTCGCGCTCAGCGGGTACGAGCGGCTGAACCAGACCCTGGCCTCGGCGGACCTCCCGGACGCCGCCCTCGAACCGCGCATGACCGCGCTCGCCCGCGCCTACGTCACCTTCGCCGTCGGCAACCCCGAGCTGCTGGAGCTGATGTACTCCCGCAAGCACGACCCGGACATCGGCACCGAACTGGCCGCCGCCGCGGAGCTCTCCCTGGGCTCCTTCGTCGTGCTGGTGGCCGACGCCCAGCGGCGCGGCGAGATCGTCCAGGGGGACCCGGAGACCGTCACCCTCACGGCAGCGGCCTGCATCCACGGCCTGGCCGCGCTGGCCACCAACGGCACCCTCGCGCCGGAGGCGGTCCTTGCCGGCCTGGACCAGCACGTCCACCTCATCCTGCACGGCCTCAAGCCCCGCTGATCCAGGCCGAGTTCTGACGGAGCGGCGGCTCGGTACGCCCCGATCAACGCGCATTGAGCCCCGCCCGCACGGGGCTTCAGGTCAACCGAACCCCAACTTCCGGCCATCCGGGCCCCAATGATCAGTAAGCCCTTCCCGCCCTTGAGTAACGCGGAAGTCAGGATTCCGAAATCCACCTTGTTGTCGCGTACTCAACAAGGGGATGGTTCGTCGCGGGCCGCCGCCCCCACCGGCAACCACGCCGGTGGTCCCCCACCCGCAGGCCTCTGTCCCACCTCTCCCAGGAGGCTGTACGTTGCGTACGCCCACCCCCACCTCCCCCCACATACGCGGTAGATGGCGCCAGTTCGGCTCGGCAGCAGCCGCCACCGCCGCGCTCCTCGTGGCCGGCTTCGGCACCGCGGCCCACGCCAGCGCTGCCACCGCGACCGCCACCGCGACCCACAAGGTCAGCGCCAAGGCCATCGCCGCCCAGGTCGCCAAGGCCCACGTCCAGTACGAGAAGGCCGGCTGCGGCGCCACCCCGAAGAAGGGCTACGCCGCCTGCAACGCCCTGCGGGTCACGGGCGGCACCACCGCCTTCATGGAGAAGCAGGCCGCCCTCAAGGGCATCACCCCGAAGACCGTCAAGCCGCACGCCGCCTCCGACTCCCCCACCGGATACGGCCCGAGCGACATCCAGTCCGCCTACGGCCTGACGGACGCCGCCGCCTCCAACGGCTCGGGCGAGACCGTCGCCATCGTCGACGCGTACGACGACCCGAACGCCGAGGAAGACCTCGCGACCTACCGGTCGTACTACGGCCTGTCGGACTGCACGACCGACAACGGCTGCTTCAAGAAGGTCTCCCAGACGGGCTCCACGACCTCCCTCCCCTCCGCCGACAGCGGCTGGGCCGGCGAGGAGTCGCTCGACCTCGACATGGTCAGCGCGACCTGCCCGAACTGCAACATCCTGCTCGTCGAGGCGAAGTCGGCCTCCGACGCCAACCTGGGCACCGCGGTGAACGAGGCCGTCAAACTGGGCGCCAAGTTCGTGTCGAACAGCTACGGCGGCTCCGAGTCGTCCTCGGACACGTCGTACGACACCTCGTACTACAAGCACGCGGGCGTGGCCATCACCGCGAGCGCCGGTGACGAGGGCTACGGCGCCGAGTACCCGGCAGCCTCCCGGTACGTGACCGCCGTCGGCGGCACCGCCCTGAAGACCTCCTCCAACAGCCGCGGCTGGACCGAGTCGGTCTGGAAGACGTCGAGCACCGAGGGCACCGGTTCCGGCTGCTCCGCCTACGACGCCAAGCCCACCTGGCAGACCGACGCGAGCTGCTCGAAGCGCATGATCGCCGACGTCTCCGCGGTCGCCGACCCGGCCACCGGCGTCTCCGTCTACGACAGCTACGGCTCCGACGGCACCGGCTGGAACACCTACGGCGGCACCAGCGCCTCCTCGCCGCTCATCGCCTCGGTGTACGCCCTGGCCGGCACCCCGGGCAGCAGCGACTACCCGGCCGAGTACCCGTACGCCGCGGCCGGCACCTCCGCCCTCAACGACGTGACGAGCGGCAACAACGGCACCTGCTCCACCTCGTACTTCTGCACCGCGAAGTCGGGCTACGACGGCCCGACCGGCTGGGGCACCCCCGAGGGGACCGACGCCTTCACCGGCTGAGCCCTTCACCGATTGACCTCCCCGTCGGGTCACGGGGAGCCGCCACCGTGAGGGGGACGTGGGGTCCCCTCGGCGGCAGGGAAAGAGAGACGGGCCACGGCATCCGGCCGTGGCCCGTTTTTCATGTCCCCGACGACTCCGGTTTCATGTCCTTGGCAACTCCCATGCATTTCCTGTGCGTTGAGTCAAGTACCCGTCACCCGCAATCCAACGGGCAGCCATCGAAGGGTCACGCGAAGGCCCCGTTCGGCAATGCGGAAGTCAGGATTCCAGCAGCCTCTTGTTGTCGCGTACTCAACAAAGGATTCTCGTCGCGGGCCGCCGCCCTGCCGCCGGGGAACCCGTACCGACGGCAAACGCACCAGATCGCACCCGCACCGCCCCTGTTCCCACCCCAGTTCCGGAACTCAGGAGGCTGCACGTATGCGTTCCACTCCCCCCAACAGACCGTCCGCACGCGGTGGTTGGCGCCGCATCGGCGCCGCCGCAGCGGCCACGGCCGCGCTGGTCTTCACCGGCTTCGGCACCGCCGTCCAGGCCGACGCGGCACCCACCGCGTCCAGCAAGGTGACCTACGTCTCGACCCCTTGTGCCACCCCCAAGCACACGGGTGACCTCACCTGCAAGTCCTACCGCGTCACCGGCGGTCTCACCGCCTTCCAGAAGATGCAGGCCGCGAAGACCGGCATCACCCCGAAGGCGGCCGACGCGTCGACCCCCTCCGGCTACAGCCCGACCAACCTCCGGTCGGCCTACGGCCTGACCTCCGCCGCCGCCTCCAACGGCTCGGGCGAGACCATCGCGATCGTCGACGCGTACAACGACCCGAACGCCGAGGCGGACCTCGCCACCTACCGCTCGTACTACGGCCTGTCGGCCTGCACGACGGCCAACGGCTGCTTCAAGAAGGTCAGCCAGACCGGCTCGACGACCTCGCTGCCCTCGTCCGACGCCGGCTGGTCCGAGGAGATCTCCCTCGACCTCGACATGGCCTCCGCGATCTGCCCGCTGTGCAACATCACGCTCGTCGAGGCCACCAGCGCCAGCTACGCCAACCTCGGCACCGCGGAGAACGAGGCCGTCGCCCTCGGCGCCAAGTTCGTCTCCAACAGCTACGGCGGCTCCGAGTCCTCCTCCCAGACCACGTACGACACCTCGTACTACAAGCACGCCGGTGTCGCCATCACCGTCTCCTCCGGTGACAGCGCCTACGGCGCCGAGTACCCGGCGACCTCCCAGTACGTCACCGCCGTCGGCGGCACCAAGCTGTCCACCTCCTCCACCACCCGCGGCTGGACCGAGACCGTCTGGAAGACGTCCAGCACCGAGGGCACCGGCTCCGGCTGCTCCTCCTACGACGCCAAGCCCAGCTGGCAGACCGACACCGGCTGCACCAAGCGCATGGAGTCCGACGTCTCCGCCGTCGCCGACCCCGCAACCGGCGTCTCCGTCTACGACTCCTACGGCGTCACCGCCGGCTGGTACACCTTCGGCGGCACCAGCGTCTCCGCGCCGATCATCGCCGGCGTCTACGCCCTCGCCGGCACCCCGGCCAGCGGCACCTACCCGGCGCAGTACCCGTACGACTACGCGGGCACTTCGTCCCTCAACGACGTGACGAGCGGCAACAACGGCTCGTGCTCCACCTCGTACTTCTGCACCGCGGGCACCGGTTACGACGGCCCGACCGGCTGGGGCACCCCCGAGGGCATCACCGCCTTCGCCAACTAGTACCGGCTCTCCTCCCTCTCACGGGCTCACGGGCTCACGGGTCGCGGCAACCAGCCGCGGCCCGTTCGTCATGAGAACATCGGGACGGTGGCATTCACCCGACTGGCCGTCAAAAACCCCGCCAGGTCGTAAAAGGGCACAACGACGGAACTACACCACAGGTTCCGCCCAGGCCTCATTGCCCGGCGTGACCTGCCGTGATACACAGAGTGACCGTACGATCCCTTCGTACGAAACCCGCCAATCAATGACGTCAAGTCGACATACTCCGGCGACGTTGTCGGCGAGAATGATGCGTGACCTCTGCACCGGGCAGGGGCGGACAGAACTACCCACCAGGGGCGGTGACTTACATGTTCCTTGCAGCCGACAAGGGTGACATCAACACCATCATCGGCGGAATCGCTCCGGACTGGGGCCCCTTCGGCAGCCTGGGCAACGAAGCGAAGACGATGATCCAGGTGGTCATGGCCGTCGCCATCCTGCTCTGCCTCGGCATCGCCGTCTGGGGTGCCGCCAAACAGCGCATCGGCGCCACGGCCCTCCGCGACACCTTCAGTGCCGAACAGGGCAAGGGCCTCATCATCGCCGGACTGACCGGAGTCTTCATCATCGGCTCACTCGGCACCCTGTTCACCATCGTGTACGGCATGGCCGTCTAGCCGCCTGGACCTCACCCCTCCCCGCTCCGAGGTTGCGTTTCCCTGATGTCGAGTCACCACACCGCGCCCGCGCGGGAACCAGCACGGCTACCGTCGTACTGCTACGCGTTCCGGTACGACGTGGAGGGGGAGTACCCGGCATGAGCCTCGGAGACGAGCCCGGCTACCCGGAGACCGGCCACACCCGCACCCGCCTGCCCGAGGGCGACCCGTACGGCGGCGCCTCCCGCCGCGGCGGCCGGTCCTCCTCCCGGAGCCTGGTCACGGTCGTCGGCGTGGTCGTCCTCCTCATCGCGGCGATCGCCTTCGCGAACAGAGGCGGCAACGACACCTCCTCGAACAGCACCGACACCGGCAGCACCGGCAACGGCGGCGGACCGGTGACCTCCGCGACGGCGGCCAGCGGGACCAAGCCGGTGGAGACGAAGAGCGACGGGATCCCGACGGGGTACGCGCACAGCCAGCAGGGAGCGCAGAGCGCGGCGGCCAACTACGCGACGGCGCTGGGCTCCGACGGCATGTTCATCACGGCCACCCGGCACGCGATCGTGCAGACCGTCGCCGACCCCACCGTCATGAACAGCATGCAGTCCGGCTTCGACGCCGACTACTCGGCCGACTTCCTGAAGAAGGCCGGCCTCAACACCGACGGTACGGCCCCCCAGGGCAGCACCTTCGTCAACCGCACCCTGCCCGCCGGCACCAAGGTCACGGCGTACAGCGACACCGCCGCCACCGTCGAGGTCTGGTGCAACGGCCTGTTCGGCATGGCCGGTGACAAGTCGACCAGCCCGGTCACCAGCAACTGGTTCACCATCACCATGAAGCTGAACTGGAGCGGCGGCGACTGGAAGGTCCTGGAGTCCAGTCAGACGACCGGCCCCACCCCGGTCACCGGAGACAACCCCGTCTCCGGGACCGACGAGATCAGCAAGGCGGTCCAGGAATTCGGAGGGTTCACCTATGCCCGCTAGCCAGCACCGCGTGCTCAAGCTGACCGGCCTGGTGGCCTCCGTGCAGGCCTCCGCCATCCTCCTGGCCGCCCGCGCCGTCGCGGCCCCGACGCCGACCCCCTCCGCGACCCCGTCCGCCACACCGAGCAGCAACAACTGCGCCGGAATCACCGGTCCGTCCCTGCAGCTCTGCGAGAGCGGCTCCGGCGGCAGCAGCGGAGGCTCCACCACCGACCCCCTCACCTCCACCCTCGACCCCCTCTCCTCCCTCGCCCAGGGCTGCGCCAAGGCCGCCTCCTGGACCGTCGACAAGCTCAGCGGCGCCGTCAAGGAGACCGCGAACGTCGACTTCACCAACGAGAAGTTCCTCCAGCAGTACGCCGTGGTCTTCGCCGCGTCGACGATCCTCACCCTGCTCCTGTGGCTGCTGGCCGTGGCCAAGCGCGCGGTACGAGGCGTCCCCCTCTCCACCGCCATCTCCGAGGCCATCGGCTTCCTCTGGCTGACCGTCCTGGCCTCCGCCTTCACCCCCCTGATCCTCTACACGATCGTCTCGGCCACCGACGGCGTCACCGACGTCCTCGCCAAGACCACCGGCAACCAGACCGACACGTTCTTCGGCACCTTCTCCGGCGCCCTCAGCAAGGGCGACGACATCGGCGGCGGCCCGATCATGCTGATCGTCGTCTCCCTCGTCAGCATCCTCGCCGCCGGCGTGCTCTGGCTGGAGCTCGTCATCAGGGCCGCCCTGCTCTACGTCGGCGCCCTGCTCGGCACCGTCGTCTACGCCGGTCTCGTCGACAAGAACCTGTGGGGCCACGTCCGCCGCTGGGCAGGCATCATGATCGCCGTCATCCTCGTCAAGCCGGTCATCGTCATAGTGCTCGGCCTCGCCGGCGCCCTGTCCTCCGACGGCGGCCCGGACTCCTTCTCCGCGGTCGTCTCCGGCCTCGCCATCATCCTGCTCGCCATCTTCGCCAGCGCGATGATCTACCGCTTCGTCCCCGGCTTCGGCGACGAGATCGCGGCCGGCCGCAGCAACCGCATCATGCAGGGCGCCGAAGGCAAGGCCGCCGCCGTCATCAGCAGCCCCGCCAACCTGGTCGCCCAGGGCATCAGAACGCACAGCGCCCGCGCCGACAACAACGGCGGCGGGGGCGGCGGTTCCGGCTCCTCCGGTGCCCGCCCGTCCAACCCCGTCTCGGGCGGCGTCGCCGCGCACAGCACGCGCACCCCGAACGGTGGTGGCGGCGGAACTGTCCCCTCCGCCGCACCCGCACCCCGGGCGCCCAGCCCGGCGAACACCCCGCATGCCAGCAACACCCGCAACAACAGCTCGGGAGGTGAAGGGCGTTGACGACAGAGTCCCACCTGTCCCATCCGATCACGCCCCGCCGTACGTATCTCATCGGCCGCGCCCGGCCGAACGCGATCATCGGCAGGAACCGTGAGTCCGGCGAGATCGTGCTCATCATCGCGGGCGCGTTCCTCGGCATGATGTGCGGGCTCCTCGTCCCGGTGCTCTCCCTGCGGATCGTCCTGCTGATGGGCTTCCCGCTGATCGCGCTGGCCGCGGTCTACGTGCCGTACAAGCGCCGCACCTTCTACAAGTGGTTCGAGATCAACCGCAGTTACAAGCGCAGCCTGCGCCAGGGCACGGCCTACCGGTCCACCGCCGCCGAGGCCGGCACCCGCCTCGACGGCCGTGAGGTCGAGATCGGCCCGCCGCCCGGCATCGGCCGCCTCACCTGGCTCGCCGCGCCCTTCGGCCCCGACGAGATCGCCGTACTCCTGCACGCGGACCGCAAGACGGTCACCGCCGCCATCGAGATCGAGGGCCCCGGCGTCGGCCTGCGCGACTCCGAGGACCAGGAAGCCCTCGTCGACCGCTTCGGCACCCTCCTCAAGCACGTGGCCAACGGCGACGGCTTCGTCACCCGGCTCCAGATGCTCGCCCGCACCCTCCCCGCCGACCCCGACGCGCACGCCAAGGACGTCGCCCAGCGCGGCGACGACAAGGCCCCGGACTGGCTGTCCCGCTCCTACGACCAGCTCCAGTCCATGGTCTCCACCAGCAGCGAGCAGCACCGCGCGTACCTCGTCGCCTGCATGCACTACTCCCGCGAACTGGCCGCCGAGGCCCAGGCGATGGCCCGCGCGGCCCGCCCCCAGGCCGGCCGCAAGCTGGACCGCGACTCCGGTCTGGCGGTCGTCATGGCCCGCGAGCTCACCGACATCTGCTCCCGCCTCCAGGAGGCGGACATCCGCGTCCGCCAGCCCCTCGGCCAGGGCCGGCTCGCGTCGCTCATCCACTCCATGTACGACCCGGACCACCCCATCGACCACATCCAGGCCATGACCCAGCGCAACGCCTGGCCGGCCGAACTGGACGCCATGGAGCCCACGTTCCTCCAGGCGAAGACCCGCGAGTCCTCCACCCGCGAGCCCTGGTGCCACGCCACGGCCTGGGTGAAGGAGTGGCCGATGACCCCGGTCGGCGTCAACTTCCTGGCCCCGCTCCTGGTCCACACCCCGGACGTCATCCGCACGGTCGCCGTCACCATGGACCTCGAACCCACCGAGGTGGCCATCGAGCGCATGCTCACGGAGAAGACGAACGACGAGGCCGAAGCCTCCCGCGCCGCCAAGATGAACCGGACCGTCGACCCCCGCGACATCGCCGCCCACAACCGCCTCGACCAGCGCGGCGAGGACCTGGCCAGCGGTGCGGCCGGCGTCAACCTGGTCGGCTACATCACCGTCTCCTCCCGCACCCCGGAGGCCCTCAACCGCGACAAGCGCACGATAAGGGCGTCCGCCGGAAAGTCGTACCTGAAGCTGGAGTGGTGCGACCGCGAGCACCACCGCGCCTTCGTGAACACACTGCCCTTCGCCACCGGAATCCGAAGGTAGAGGCTGATGCGCTGATGAGGGACCCGCTGTCCGTCCTCACCGAAGCCTTCACGTCCTTCCTCTTCGGGAAGGTCGAGACGACCCGCTCCCCGGTCCGCACCTCCACCGGCCAGGCCCAGGCGGTCTACCTCCCCACGGCCGCGCCCGGCCTCGGCGACTCGGGCGTCATCATCGGCCGCGAGGTGTACTCCGGCAAGGGCTACATCTACGACCCCTTCCAGCTCTACGGCCAGCAACTCCCCGCCCCGCACTGGCTGGTCCTCGGCGAGTCCGGCAACGGCAAGTCGGCCCTGGAGAAGACCTACGTCCTGCGCCAACTCCGCTTCCGCGACCGCCAGGTCGTCGTCCTGGACGCCCAGGGCGAGGACGGCGTCGGCGAGTGGAACCTCATCGCGGAAGAGCTGGGGATAACACCGATCCGGCTCGACCCGATGGCGGCCCTGGACCACGGCATCCGGCTCAACCCCCTGGACCCGTCGATCACGACGACGGGCCAGCTGGCGCTGCTGAGGACCATCATCGAAGTCGCGATGGGCCACGGCCTCGACGAACGCTCCGGCTTCGCCCTCAAGGTCGCCCACTCCTACGTCAACGAGACGATCCTCGACCGCCAACCCGTCCTGACGGACATCGTCGAGCAGCTACGACACCCCGAACCCGAGTCGGCCGAGGCGATGAACGTCGCCATAGACGACGTACGGGCCTGGGGCCTGGACGTCGCCCTGGTCCTGGACCGCCTCGTCGACGGCGACCTGCGCGGCATGTTCGACGGCCCGACCACGGTCGGCATCGACCTCGACGCCCCGCTCATCGTCTTCGACCTCTCCCACATCGACCGCAACTCCATCGCCATGCCCATCCTGATGGCGATCGTCGGCGTGTGGCTGGAGCACACCTGGATCCGCCCCGACCGCAAGAAGCGCATCTTCCTGGTCGAGGAGGCCTGGCACATCATCGCCAGCCCGTTCGTGGCCCAGCTGTTCCAGCGCCTGCTGAAGTTCGGCCGACGGCTCGGTCTGTCCTTCGTGGCGGTGGTGCACCACCTCTCCGACGTCGTGGACGGCGCGGCCGCGAAGGAGGCGGCGGCGATCCTGAAGATGGCGTCGACGAGGACGGTCTACGCCCAGAAGGCGGACGAGGCGCGAGCGACGGGCCGCGTCCTGGGCCTGCCCCGCTGGGCGGTCGAGATCATCCCGACGCTCACCCCCGGTATCGCCGTCTGGGACGTCAACGGCAACGTCCAGGTGGTCAAACACCTGGTCACCGAGACGGAACGCCCGCTCGTCTTCACAGACCGCGCGATGACCGAGTCGTCCAGCGACGTCCTGTTGTCCGAGGACGACGCCCTCATCGCCGCCGAACTGGAAGCGGAACAGCGGGCGGCAGCCTTCGTGGAGCAGCACCTCGGCGACTCCGAATCGACGGTGGCGTAGGGAGGCCGTTCGTGAGACCGGACCCTCGGCAGGAGCGCGACCAGCAGGGCGGCGGGATTCCCGACGGCCTGCTGATCGGCATACTCGGGTTCCTGCTCGGCATCACGATCATGGTGTGGACGGCGACGGGCCTGGCGGCCTGGTTCGCCCACGGCAGCTGGCCGACGACGGTCAACCTCTCCCACACCCCCCTCGCGATGCGCCACCTCATCGGCGCCCCGCGCGACATCACGGGCGCCTGGCCGGACACACCGGCGGCCCAACTGGCGGGCTGGGGCTTGTTCTGGGGCCTGTTCATCGGCCAGCTGATGGTCCTGATCGTCCTCGCCGTGTTCGTCCTGGGGACGGTGACCCGGTGGCGGGCCGGACGCAGAAGACGAGCGGCGACGGCGAAGAGCAGACACGCGAACGCGGTTCCGGAGCCCCGCGCCGAGCCGGAAACGGTCCAGGAACCCCGTCAGGAGGCCCATCGGGCGGCCCGCCCGGTGGTTCACCCGATGGTGTACCCGGTGGTTCCTCAGGACGCTCTCCAGCAGCCGACGGTCCCGACGGCCGCCGTAGCACCAGAACCCGCCCTTGAGGACATCCGCCCCTCCCTCAACGGTGACCGGTCACTCGCCTGGACCAGAATCCACGTCGCACCGCGGGAGGGCCGGCAGGCGACCGCGACCCAGGCGATCCAGGACGCACTCGGCCCTGCCCTCGTCGTCACCTCGAACCCCGCCCTCTGGGCGGAGACGAAGGACGCCAGAGCCAAACTCGGCCCCGTCCTCCTCTACGACCCGAACCACCTCTGCGACACCCCCGCCCGCTTCCACTGGTCCCCCACGGCGCACTGCGAGGACAAGCCCACCGCGATCCGGCGCGCCCAGGCCCTCCTCGCCCCGGTCAGGCCCACCGCGAAGATCGACCAGACGGTCACGGACACGGCCGAGACCCTCCTGCGCAGCTACCTCCACGCCGCCGCCCTGGAGAACCGCACGGTCCGCCACGTCCACCGCTGGGCACAGGGCACCGGCGTCCAGGACGCCGTACGAACCCTCCGCACCCACCCGAAGGCCGCCCCCGGCGCCGCGGGCGAGCTGGAGGCCGCCCTCACCTCCCATCCCGAACGCCGGGACATCGCCCAGGAGTTGACGGCCAGGGCGCTCGCCGCCCTCTTCACGGTCAACATCCGCGAGGCCTGCACACCCAACCGATCCGATGCCCTCGCCCTGGATTCCTTCATCGATGAAGGGGGCACGCTTTATGTGGTCGGTGAATCCATCGAGGACCCCAGGACCAACCCCGGCGCGATGCCCCTCCTGACGGCCCTCGTCTCCAGCGTGGTCGAGCACGGCCGGCGCATGGCCGAACGGTCATCCTCCGGTCGGCTCGACCCACCACTGACCCTGGTCCTGGACGACGTGGCGGCCGTGGCCCCGCTTCCCCAGCTCCCCGACCTCCTGGCCGGCGGCGCCGAGCAGGGCCTGCCGTCCCTCGCCCTGCTCCGCTCCCACGAACAGGCCCGCTCCCGCTGGCCGCACCGGGAGCTGCCGGTCTAGGCCGGCCACTCCAGAACGAACTCGAACTCCCGCTTGCCGGCGTCCGTCTCCAGCTGGACGGTCACTCCGCTGGGCACGAACCCGACCTTCCGGTAGGCACCCTGGGCCCGGGAGTTGTCCTCGTGCACCAGCAGCCGCACCCGCTCCGCCCCGCGCTCCCTCGCCCACGCCACACCGGCGTCGAACAGCGACTTGATCAGCCCGTTCCCCCGGTGCTCGGGCCGGACGAACACCCCCACCACATGCCCCTGCCGCCGCTCGACCGGGAACCCCGCCCAGTCCGTCGTCCCGGCTTCCTCGATCAGCACGGTCACGGCCCCGGCCCACTCCCCGTCCGCCGCCACCGCGATGAACTGCCGCGCGCCACTGGGCTCCTCGGCCGAACGCGCCGCCCGCTCCTGGTAGAAGGAGTCCGGCCGCCCCAGGGCGTCGTCATAGGTCTCGAGAAACGCGATATCCGCAACCGGATCCCGCAACGCGACGAGACGCAGCCGCTTGACGGCCTCCCACTCGTCGGCCCGTATCGCGCGAATCACGTAATCACCGCTGGTCGTAGCACTCATACGGCCACGCTAACGCCCACCGTCCACCGCACTCACCTGGTTTGTCAGTGCCGCGGTCTACGGTGGGCGCCATGACGACTCTCCCGAACCGTCCGAACACCGCCCTGCTGATCGTGGACGTGCAGAACGGGGTGGTGGACAGCTCCCACAACCGCGACGAGGTCATCGCCAACATCAACACCCTGCTCGCCAAGGCCCGTTCCGAGGCGATCCCCGTCGTCTGGATCCAGCACTCCAGCGACGAACTGAAGCCGGACAGCGCCCTCTGGCAGTACGTCCCGGAACTCGTCCGCGAAACCACCGAGCCCCTCATCCACAAGCGCTACGGAGACTCCTTCGAGGACACCGAGCTGGAGTCCGTCCTCGCCGAACGCGGCGTGGGCCGCGTGGTCGTGACCGGTGCCCAGACCGACGCCTGCATCCGCTCCACCCTGCACGGCGCGATGGTCCGCGGTTACGACGCGACGCTGGTCGCCGACGCCCACACGACGGAGGACCTCACCGCGTACGGCGCGCCGGTTCCGGAGCAGGTCATCTCGCACACGAACCTCTACTGGAGCTGGCAGGAGGCCCCGGGGCGAAAGGCCGGCACGGTCGAAACGGTGAACGTCACTTTCTGAACAACGTGAACAACGCAGAAAGGCCCACGCCAATGGCGTGGGCCTTTCCTAATATTTGTTCGGCGGTGTCCTACTCTCCCACAGGGTCCCCCCTGCAGTACCATCGGCGCTGTAAGGCTTAGCTTCCGGGTTCGGAATGTAACCGGGCGTTTCCCTCACGCTATGACCACCGAAACACTATGAAACTGTAGAACTTTGCCGCACCACGCCGTGACCGGACATGGGGCTGTTCGTGGTTTCAGAACCAACACAGTGGACGCGAGCAACTGAGGACAAGCCCTCGGCCTATTAGTACCGGTCACCTCCACCCATTACT